>JANLQY010000044.1:0-2797 GCA_031368105.1 Chitinophagaceae bacterium | reverse complement strand
GTTGCTTTTTTCTGCTGCTCATATCCGCCTGCAAGATGCAGCCATTGCCTTCCTGCTCACCTTAGTTTATTCGGTTCCTTTACTGCCATTTAAGCAACTGGCCTTCACAAGAAAAATAGGATTTATAAAAACAATCTTACTGGCTTTTACCTGGATGTTTGTAACAGCTTACCTGCCGCTGTCACAATACAATGAACATCTTACCGTACTGGATTTACTGCTGCTGGTAAAACGTTTTTTATTCATGCTCATGCTCTGTATTTTATTTGATAACAGGGATGCTGCAATAGATCAGATACATGGGCTGCACAGCCTTGCCACCGACCTGTCGCCGGCTGTGATGAAAGGGCTCATCTATGGATTGTTTGTTTTATTATTTATTCTCAATTTTTTGCTGGGGCAGCATGGCATCACTGTAAAGCAAAGAATCGCATTGCAACTGGCCAGCATGGCAACACTCACTGTCTATTTTTTTTCTACAAAAAAACAAGGCTACTTTTTTTATTATTTCCTGGTGGATGGGCTGATGTTATTATCAGCATTGTTGGTAACTGTCGCAAGTATTTAGTTAATTTGTAAAAATCAATTTTAATATGGCAAAAGTAAAAGCAAAGGCAAAAGCCAAAATAACCAAAACTGTTTTAACGGACGAATCGTATTCCTTCTTAAAAAATTATATCAATAACCCCTCACCCACCGGCTTTGAAAGCAGCGGACAGAAAATGTGGTTAGAATATATCAAACCATTTACCGATAGTTTTTTTACTGATCCTTACGGTACTGCGGTAGCAGTTATCAATCCTACTGCTGCTTTTAAAGTAGTGATAGAAGCACATGCAGATGAGATAAGCTGGTTTGTAAATTATATCACACCGGAAGGATTGATTTATTTAAAACGCAATGGCGGCGTGGATCACCAGATTGCTCCTTCGATGAGGGTGCTGATTCATGGAAAAAAAGGTGCTGTAAAAGCAGTGTTCGGATGGCCTGCCATTCATACCCGGATGGGTAACGGCGATAAAGAAACACAACCAAAAGTGGAGAATTTATTTTTAGACTGCGGCGCCTCCACTAAAAAAGAAGTGGAAGCTCTGGGCATTCATATCGGTGCGGTGGCCACTTACGAAAATGGGTACGATGAACTGGCGTATGATTATTTAATTGGCCGGGCATTCGATAACCGCATCGGTGGTTTTATGATTGCAGAAGTAGCCAGGCTGCTGCAGCTCAACAAAAAGAAACTGCCTTTTGGATTGTACATTGTAAATGCGGTGCAGGAAGAAATTGGCCTTCGTGGTGCCGAGATGATTGCCCGGAGAATCAAGCCCAATGTGGCTATCATTACAGACGTAACACATGATACTACCACACCAATGATCAGTAAAATTATACAGGGTGATACTGCCTGCGGCAAAGGACCTTCATTAACTTTTGGCCCGGCGGTACACAATAAATTATTAGATGTGGTACAGGCAGTGGCAGAAAAAAATAAGATCCCCGTGCAGCTGCATACCGTAAGCAGGAGCACCGGTACCGACACCGATTCTTTTGCCTATGCCAATGATGGCTGCCCTTCGGTATTAATTTCTATCCCACTCCGCTACATGCACACCACAGTGGAAATGCTGCATAAAAATGATGTGGAGAATACCATTAAGCTGATGTATGAAACGTTGCTTACGCTTACACCAAAAACAAATCTCAGTTATTTTTAAATTTAAAGACCGTCTTGATAAAAGTTGATCTCTTTAACAGGAGGTCAACTTTTTTTTGTCTTAACTTTATAGGATTGGGTATTTTAATAGCAAAGCCTTAGCTGTATAGAGTTACTCCCTATTTACTTTTTTGTCTTGATGCGAAAAAATAACAAAAAAAATCAAGGCTGCATAAAAAAGGCTAAATGCAATAACAGTTTTTGTATGTGCTTATTCTACCTAATCTTAATAATTGATAATTTTTACACTCAAACCGCTTTTAAAAACACTTGTCTTTCGCAGCTAACAAGGAATGACGAATACTCATTACTGAACATTCGTCATTCTACATTCATTAATTGTAATTCAAGTTATTTTTTCTGATCCATTGCAGGAACGGCAGCAGGCTTAATGCCCAATAATTCCATTTCAAATACCAATGCAGCACCGCCGGGAATATCGGCACCGGCACCACGGTCACCATATCCAAGTTCGCTTGGGATAAATACTTTCCATTTATCACCAATGTGCATCAGCTGCAGCGCTTCTGTCCAGCCTTTTATAACACCGCCAACGGCAATGGTCAATGGCTCTCCTCTTTTATATGAGTTGTCAAATTCTTTTCCGTTGGTTAATGAACCTGCGTAATGCGCCACCACAGTATCCTGCAGCTTAGGCATTGTAGATAAAGAATCACCTTTGGTAATCACTTCATATTGCAGTCCGCTTTTTAAAGTAATTACACCGGCACGTTTTTTATTAGCTGCCAGCCACGACCTGCCTTTTGCTTTTTCGCTGTCACTTTTTACTGAAGAATTTGCCTGCAGCTTTCTCTGTATGCAGCCGTTGGCCTCTTGGTCTGTAAGGCCGGTACCTTTCTTTTTAAACACATCGTCCATCCCTTTTTGCATGGCAGCCATGTTTATCTTTTCAATATTTTGTTGCTTTAAATTATTGCCTATGTTCATGCCCAAGGCATAGCTGAATGAATCGAGAGATGATTTTAAAAATGCCGGTGCTACTTTCACCTTCTTGCTGGTATCAGCAATTACAGCAACTGCTCCAGGCGGTGGTTTCAAGCCACCAGTCTTCATCTTTTTCTG
>JANLQY010000034.1:0-7845 GCA_031368105.1 Chitinophagaceae bacterium | reverse complement strand
CGTAAATAAAATACGCTGCTTCTGCTGTCGACTAAATACTTCTCCGATTAATTATTTTCAATTATTTTTCTAAAAAAACTTACCGGTTTTTATTCTTGATTTTGTTTGTAAAAAATAAGTTTGTAAAAAATTAATTGAAGCCGTAATAGTTGATTTATGCTTTTATCACCATTCCGCCATCTGTAATACTTACTACATAATAAGTAAGGTTTTTTTGCATTTTGTTTTTGTATACTGCAGAAACATCCTGGATAAGCTGTTCAATCCCGTCTTCATTTACAAGATTAATAGTGCATCCGCCAAAACCGCCACCCATCATCCTTGCACCGGTTACAGCAGCATTATTTTTTACTGCATCAACTAAAAAATCCAGTTCACTGCAACTCACCTCATACATTTTGCTGAGGCCTTCATGTGTGACAAACATTTTCTTTCCAAATGCAATCATGTTGCCGGCTTCTAAATCTTCGCAAGCCAGCAGCAGGCGCTCATTTTCTTCCACCACATATTTGCAGCGCCGGTAAACAATTTTATCCTGGGGCAAAACATATTGGTCTAATAAATCAACCGTCACTTCTCTCAAACTTTTTATTTGAGGATGCTGTTTTTGTATCATGGCAATGCCTGCTTCACATTGCATCCTGCGTACATTGTATTCTGATGAAGCCAGTGAATGTTTTACGCCACTGTCAAACAATACCACTTTAAAACCATCCATCTTAAATGGTTTGTAACTGTACTCAAGCGACCGGCAATCGAGCCGGATAACATGCCCGTGTTTTCCAAACATACTGGCAAACATATCCATGATGCCGCAATTGACCCCGGCAAATTCATGTTCTGCTTTTTGTGCCATTTTTACCATGGTAAGTTTATCAAAACCTGCTGCTGTAATTTCGTTTAAAGCCAACGCCATGGCACATGCAATGGCAGCAGAAGAAGAAAGGCCGGCACCAACAGGTATATCACTCGTAAGTGCAGCATCAAATCCCGGCATCTTCACACCAGCTTTTATAAACTGTGCTGTAATACCCAGCATATAATTTGGCCAGCTTACTGCATCACTTTTTTGCACTGTATCAACAGTGGTGGTATAACTGTCATTCATATCAATGCTGTGCAGGTGAATGCTGTTATCAGTTCTTGGGGTGATGGCAATGAATGCTGCCTTATCAATGGAAGCAGGCAGTACAAAACCATCATTATAATCTGTGTGTTCACCAATTAAATTGATCCTGCCCGGCGAACTTACTACGATAGAATTGTTGCTGATAAAAGCGGCTAACCCGTCTGGAACTGATTTGGTATGTGGCATAATAATGATGTTTAAATAAAAGTGCTGCTTTATTGTTTAAAAGCGATACGAAATAAAAGTATTCATGCAGTATTGAAAAAAATATTTTAGCGATGGGTTCAGTATTAAAATTTTGATGGGCTGTTTAAAAATATTTAACTCAAACAGCTTCTTAATTTCAATACACATATTTTTGTAACTGCCATTAATCAATCAACTGCCATACCATGAATATTGAACTCAACAAAAGTGAAGATGCCATGAAGCTTGCCTGGAGCCAGGTGAAGCAACGCCTGGAAAAAATTTATGAAGGCGGCGGAAAAAAATCAATTGAAAAGCAAAGGGAAAGAAATAAATTGACTGCAAGGGAACGGGTGAAATACCTGTGTGATGAAGGAAAACCTTTTGTAGAAATTGGTGCTTTTGCCGGGTTTGAAATGTATGCTGAACAGGGGGGATGCCCGGCTGGCGGCACTGTTAGCGGCATTGGCTACATCAGCGGCAGGCAATGTATTGTAGTGGCAAATGATCAGACAGTGAAGGCCGGAGCTTGGTTTCCCATCAGCGGAAAAAAGAATTTGAGGATGCAGGAAATTGCCATGGAAAATCATTTGCCCATTATTTATTTAGTAGACAGTGCCGGTGTGTACCTGCCCATGCAGGATGAAATTTTTCCAGACAAAGAACATTTTGGCCGCATTTTCAGGAACAATGCTAAGATGAGTGCAATGGGCATTACACAGATTGCTGCTGTAATGGGGGCTTGTGTTGCAGGCGGTGCTTACCTGCCTATAATGAGCGATGAAACGTTGATGGTGGAAGGAAATGGTTCTATTTTTTTGGCCGGGTCTTATTTAGTAAAGGCTGCCATTGGAGAAGATATTGACAATGAAACACTGGGTGGAGCTTTAACCCATACAGCCATTAGCGGAATTGCAGATTATAAATTTGATAACGAACAGGATTGTCTCGACCAGATAAAAAAAATTGTAAGTAAATTAGGCAAAGCTGATACTGCAGGATTTGACAGGATAGCAACTGTTGCCCCCGCAAAACAGGCCAATGATATTTATAGTATCATCAGCGAAGGCAACAGCAAGCCTTATAATATGGTGGATATTATTGAGTGCATTACCGATGCAGGGAGCTTCGATCAGTTTAAAAAGGATTATGGTAAAACAATTATTTGTGGCTATGCCAGGGTAGATGGATGGGCAGTGGGGATTGTGGCCAACCAGCGCCTGATTGTGAAAAACAAAAAAGGCGAAATGCAGTTAGGCGGCGTAATATACAATGACAGTGCAGATAAAGCAGCAAGGTTTATTATGAACTGCAATCAAAAAAAAATACCACTTGTTTTTTTGCAGGATGTTACCGGTTTTATGGTAGGCAGCCGCAGCGAACATTCTGGCATAATAAAAGATGGCGCCAAGCTGGTGAATGCAGTGGCTAATTCAGTTGTGCCAAAAATTACGATCATCATTGGCAACAGTTATGGTGCAGGAAATTATGCCATGTGTGGCAAAGCTTATGATCCCAGGTTTATTTATGCCTGGCCCACGGCAAAGATTGCAGTAATGGGAGGAGAACAGGCCGCAAAAACTTTGCTGCAGATTCAGGTGGCCTCATTGAAAGCAAAAGGCGAAATAATAGCACCCGAAGCAGAAGCAGATTTACTGAATAAGATAACCCAGCGGTACAACACACAAACGACTACTTATTATGCTGCGGCAAGGCTGTGGGTGGATGCCATTATTGATCCTATCGAAACAAGGTTATTAATTTCTGAAGGGATTTCTGCTGCCAATCTTAATAAAAATATAGAAGAATTCAAAACAGGCGTGTTCCAGGTTTAATTTTTTCGAAAATCATTTTAAAATCAACTTTAAAAGAGTTGTTTATCAAAAAATACCTAATTTCACGCCGCTGTATAAACAGGCAAATAACCAGAACAAGACATTTATGAGAAAAAATTTATTACGCAAAATCGTAGCGTATTCAGGGTTAGCTATTGTTTTATTTCAATCCTGCAAAGACGATAGTAAACTCACTCTTCAACCAGCTCCAACCGACCAGTCTTTCACCGAAAGTTTTGACAATTACCAAGAGGCATATGCCAAAGGATGGAGAACGATTAACAAAAGTACCCCTGCCGGACGTAAATGGTATGATATTGCAGAAGCGCCCAATCCAGGGTCACCCAATTATTTGGTAACCTATTATCCTGAATGGGAGCAGGCTCAGTTTAGTTTAGATCCTGCACAATTCCCTACCGCTCCTTATCCTGGCCGTTATTGGAAAGATGCGTTTGCTTCTCAAAGAGGTTCTGATGGCTATGTAGCTACCAGCCTGGCCTGTGCTGATGTGATTGGTACATCATTAGCATACCGCTTTGATGTAAATGCCTGGTTGGTATCACCTGAGTTAACAATTAAAAATGGCGACAAAGTTGTGTTTTACACTTTCTGTAAAGGGTTGTCCCGTTTACAGTTGTGGGTAAATCCAACCACTAGCCTGAATGTAGGGTTTGATGCAACAAATACAGGTGATTTTAGCATAAAATTAGTTGATATAAATCCCAGCTACGCAAAATTTGAAACCAGTCCTGCCAATGCTTTTCCAACAGAATGGGCAAGGTTTGAAGGTGTGGTAACAGGGTTAACAAAACCTGTACAGGGAAGGTTTGGCTTCAGGTATTTTTTACAAAATCAGCGTTTACTCAACAGGTTCCTTTATAATCCTCCCTCTGATCCTGGTGGCGAATCTGATAGTTTATACACTGTGATCCATCATTCAGTTATTGGTATAGACGAAGTATCTTATAAAAGTGCTGAATAATTTTTACCGAATCATTTAAACTAAGTTGATATGAAAAATAAATTACCATTACTGTTTGTATTTTTTGCTGCAGTAATTATTACCACTATATCCTGCTCAAAACAATCCTCTACAGCAGCTTCCTCTACAGATTATTCTTTTAGTGAAGAATTTGATACCGTAAGTACGGCTGTTGCCAAGGGTTGGGTACTTGCTAACAACAGTAAGCCAATTGGAACATATGGTTGGGTACAGGGATTTTTTTATGTATCATTAAGCCATGCTACCGATAGTAAAACAGGCCCAGTCAATTATCCAACCAGTGGAGGCTTTGGTGCTAATAATCCTTCTTATTCCGGTTCTGATTTTATTATGGCAACTGCTGATTGCGGACATGGAACAGCTAACTTGAGCAACTGGTTAATCTCTCCGGCTGCGATGATGAAGAATGGTGATCAGATTACTTTTTATACCAGGACTTATGCCGATCCTGCAGTAGGCGCAGATAGACTGGAAGTGAGGTTAAATACTTTAAACAGTTCTGCTGATGTAGGCAGGGACAGCAGCAGCATCGGTGGTTTTACTAAAGTACTGCTGGACATCAATCCTGACTACGCTTTGGATTCACAAGACGGTGGTTATCCCGGTGAGTGGACAAAATATACAGCCATCATCAGTGGTTTGCCAATCGCTAAAAAATCAAGAGTAGCTTTCAGGTATTATGTTCCAGATGGTGGGCCGCAGGGTACTAATAGTGTAGGTGTGGGTATTGACAAATTTCAATTTATTTCGGCCTACTAATTAAAAATACTTTTCAAGAAAGGCTGTCTTTTATAAGGCAGTCTTTTTTGTTTTGGTTACAGCCTGTTTTATATTTTCTACATTTGGTATAATTTAAAATGATCCAGCAATTGTTATGAACGGCAGAAAGCTTTCCATATTTAAATACTTAGTTTTTATTGCAGTTGGTTGTTCTATTTTGATCAATAATTCCTGCAAACAAAATAAGGCAGCCACCGTTGATAATAAACCGGTACACATTGCTGATACCATCAACAGCAAGGTGATTGTTGAGATAAAAGCAGCAAAAGAATTATTAAAGGATGGAGCACTGGTGATGAGGAGTGACAACGATTTTGAAAGCCTTACACTGCAAAATTTTTCTAAAAGAGAACAGTCGTATTCCCACAGTGGTATTGCTTTTCAGGAAGCCGGTGGCTATGTAGTGTATCATTGCATGTCGGGTAATGAAAACCCCGATGGAGCCTGCCGGAGAGACCCATTTGATTCATTTGTAAACCCTGCAAAGAAAACAGGGTTTGGTATTTTTCAATACCAGTTGTCGGACACAGAAAAAGACAAACTGCATAATATTATGAAGAAGAATCATGACGCTAAAATGCCATTTGACATGACCTTTAATTTAAAGAGTGATGATAGTTTATATTGCTCGGAGATGATTTATAAAGGCTTGAAAACAGCTACTGGCGGCAGGGTTATTTTGCCCAGTTCTTACATTGATAATTTCAAGCCAAAAATACTGGGATATAAATTCAACAATGCTTTTTTTAAAAAATTTGAATACATCGGCCTGGATGATTTGTACCTGAATCCTTTTTGTAAAGAAGTAATAAGAGTTAAGTATTAGCATGGAGAAAATTTTACTGTACACAGATGGCGCTTCCCGTGGCAATCCCGGGCCTGGTGGTTATGGTGCATTGTTAATTTGGGGTCATCACCGCAAAGAACTATCTCAAGGTTACCGGCTTACCACCAACAACCGTATGGAGCTGTTGGGTGTGATTGCTGGCCTGCAGGCAATCAAAAAAAACAACCTGCCCATTACAGTTTATTCCGACAGCCAGTACATCGTTAATTCGGTGGAAAAAGGGTGGTTGAAAAATTGGATAAAAACTAATTTTAAAGGCGGTAAAAAAAATGCAGATTTATGGAAACAATATTATCAGCTGGCGCAAAATTTTTCTATCAAATTTGTGTGGGTAAAAGGCCATGCAGATAATCCTTACAACAATCTTTGTGATGAATTGGCTACCGCTGCCGCTGATGGAAAAGACTTGCTTACTGATGAAGGTTACGAAGCATCGATATAAATAAAAAACGCCGCTCAATCAAGCGGCATTTTTATTAAAAGGTTGTTTTGATATTTAAGCAACAACTGCTTTTTGAGTGGCGTATTTATTGATAAGGAAATAACTTCCAAAGAAAACAGTGCTAAAGAATAAAGTTGCATACAAACTTCCTTTTAAGAAAGGCAAACCTGCTGCAAGGCATGCTGATAAACCATCTATCGTTTTAGGATAAGGTAAATTATTAAGGCCTAATCCTCCACCAATCCATACAGCAAAGTTAGAAGCTACAAAGTAAAATAATACCCCTGCTGCAGAACCTGCCAGTATGCTGAGCCATTTACTTTTGTTTACTGCAAATCCAATTACTGTAACGGAAAGAATCAAAACATAATTGATCCATTGGCCGCTATAAAAACCCTGGATGGAGGATAGCTTTAAGGAGAACAACACTTCATAAATAATGTCGGACAGCAGCATAGAAAACAACGGCATCAGGAAAGAATATTTTTTGTCTTTAATAATACTGCCGCTGAAAAGTGCCATTGCAATTTGAGGTGCAAAGCCCAATGGCCTGCCAGGCATGATCCTGTACAAAGAAGCCATTATCACCAGCAACACAAAACTTACTATGATTGATTTATCTATCTTCATCTCTGTTAATTTAGTTTACAAAAATAGGTAATAAAAAATGTGAACCAACATTTAGCACAAGCTTTTATCTGCAGACTGTTAATACCTTTACCATAATAAAATTTGCAATGGCAAAACATATTCAAACAGGCAAGTTGGGAGAACAGATGGGGGAGGCCTATTTGGTAAACCTGGGTTATCGGGTGCTGGAAAAAAACTGGCGCCATTCTCATTGGGAAGTGGACATTATTGCTGAGAAGAATAACTTTTTACATTTTGTAGAAATAAAAACAAGACGTACCAAAAAGTTTGGACTGCCGGAAGAAAAAGTAGGGACAAAAAAAATTCAAAACCTGATCAATGCAGCGGAAGAATATTTATACCTGTACCCTGAATGGAAACATATCCAGTTCGACATCCTTTCTATTATGCTCAATAAAAATGAACCGGCAGAATATTTTTTAATTGAAGATATTTATTTGTAAACGCTAGGGCTTCTTTGCCAAACGTTCTTTCATCTTTTCCACCATTTTGTAAGTAGCAGGACAGTACTCAATATTTTGTTTGTGCACATGAATATAATCCGTAGTATTTTTTTTGGTAAGATGAGGAAACCCTGAGCAGTCAGCCGGCCGGATAGCATAGATGCTGCATTTATTATCAGACAGGTTTAAGAATTGGCAAGGCTGTTTTTTATTTTGCCAGTCACCCTCTTTTTTTTCATACACAAGCCATTTTTCTTTAAAGGCATTGGGTGTCATTTCAAAATGTGCGGAGATTCTTTTTATATCAGCAGGTGTAAAAGTTGGAGTCATTTTTTTACAGCAGTTGCCGCAGGTAAGGCAATCTGTTTCTGCCCAAACTTCCGCATCAGTTTCCACCATCATCTTCTGCAAACCTTTTGGGGGATTGTTTTCCAGCTTAGTTAAAAATGTTCTGAAAGCTTTTTTGTTACGGACATATTTCTGCCTGAAAGAACGAATGTTTACTATCATATAAAAATTGAATAACTGA
>JANLQY010000191.1:0-6346 GCA_031368105.1 Chitinophagaceae bacterium | reverse complement strand
GTTACCTATTGTCAAAATGCAGTGTCAGCACCTTTAACAGCTACCGGCAGTAATTTAATATGGTACGATAGCCTTATTGGAGGTAATGTTTTACCTGGCGCACCTTCTCCTTCAACAACAACGGCAGGCAATACTTTTTACTATGTAACACAAACGCTGAATGGTTGTGAAAGCAATCCAAGACGTGCCATAACGGTTACGATTAATGCAGTAAGCACTGCAGTATCAGGATTCAGGTATAATCCCGATACCGTATGCACCAATGGTAATAATACTGGCCCTGCGTACTCTTTGGGATTTACCAGTGGCGGCACATTTACGGCCACACCTGCAGGCTTAAATATCAATGCTGCTTCAGGTGCTATCAACCTGGCAGGCAGCACTGTTGGCACTTACACAGTTACCTATTCTTACAATACTACAGGCTGCGTTACGGGCAGCAATTTTAGTTCACCCATTACCATCAATGCTGCTGTACGTACAGTTACCGTGTTTTCTTATACTTCTCCTGTTTGTAAAAATGCACCAGACCCCAGTCCTAATAAGGCAACAGGATTCACAGCAGGCGGAAGTTTTACTGCAGGGCAAGGTCTTGCAATTAACAGTGCTACCGGCGCAGTGGATGTTGCCAACAGCTTGCCAGGTAACTACCAGGTCACTTACAATATTACGGCGCTCGGATGTAGGCTTGCCACCAGTAATTTTTCATTTATTACCATTGTAGATACCACATCGCCCGTTACTCAATTTAGTTACAGCCCCAATAATATTTGCATCAGCAGTCCAGTGAATCCTGTCTTAACAAAAATGACAGGCTTTACAACCGGCGGTATTTTCTCTGCAACACCGGCAGGATTGAGCATCAATTCCATCACAGGTACTATTAATATTGGCCTTAGTGTGCCGGGTGTTTATACCATCAAGTACAGTGTACCTTCTTTTATCTGTAGGCTTGCAGGCAGCTACAGCACTACATTTACCATTGCTGCATATGCAAACCCGGTAACAGGGTTCTCCTATATCGGCCCGGTGTGTAAAGGTGACGGAACGGCTATACCGGTGCCGGTTACAAGCTTTTTTAGTGGAGGAGTCTATTCTTCCACTACCGGTCTTAATATTGATTCCAATACCGGGGTGATTGATCTTACACAAAGTATTGCAGGCAACTACAATATTAAATATGATGTGGCTCAGGGTATATGCAATCCTGCCGGTTCCAGCACTGCGCCAATAAACATTCTCAGTCAACCTGTACCGCCAACTGTAACAACCGCATCTATTTGCGGACCGGGTATTGTAAACCTCAGTGCCGCTGCATTGGGTACCCTTAGTTGGTACACAGAGCCGGAACTGCTTAACAAAATAAATGTTGGCAGTACTTATACCACTTTGGTTAACAGCAGTACTTCATTTTATATAACCAACACGGTAGGCACCTGCGCCAGTGAAGCCAGCATACTAAATGCAACGGTTAGCCCAATACCTGCCGCTCCTTTCCTAGGAAATGATACGGCCATTTGCAATACAGATAAATTTGTATTGAATGCCTCCGGGGCCTATACCGGTTATTTGTGGCAGGATGGGACTGGGCAGCCAACGATCAACGTTACCGCCACCGGCACCTATAAAGTAATTGTAAGCACGGGTACAGGATGTGAAACCAGCAGCAGTATCCGTATCAATGTGCTGGATAATTGTGATGATATTTTTTTTCCTACCGGCTTCACACCCAATGGGGATTTACTCAATGATAAGTTTGGGCCATTGGGTAATTTATTTTTGGTAAAAAAATATTCTTTGAAAGTATTTAACCGATATGGCGAAATAGTATTTACCAGCAGCAGCCCTTATGAAAAATGGGATGGCAGTTTCCGTGGCAAACAAAACGGCAGCAACAATTATGTGTGGGTAGCTTCTTATATTTATAACAACCGGGTTACCAAAACACAAAAAGGTAACATCACCATTGTAAAATAATCAACGGATTTTTTGATGATAAAAACTTTCAGCATACCATTTATTTCTATTTCTGTTTTGTTATTTGCCTGTACCAAAGCTGATACCAGTATGCCACTGCCAAAACTAAACCTGGCTGATACTGCCGAAACAATTTCAACTTTAGACAGCACCAGCTTTGGTGTGTATAAAGCAGTGCTGGCAGGCAATACAGGCAGAGTGAAAATTTATATCAACAATGGCGATGCCATTGTGAAAGCTTATTTATGGCTGGATAGTCTGAGTGATACACTTACCTGTCTGCAACCATTCACACCCGGCCAATCAATCAGCAATGCGGAATTTGCCGGACGGATTTCAGGCTTTCATTTAAGCGCTGATACCGATGGCAACAATGCATTGATTGAAAATATTTTTGTTTCCGGCCACAGTAATGTAGCTGGCGTGGTGGCACATGAAAATTCAGACATGCCAGTAACCTGTTATGAATCTCCATTCACCGGAACTGAGAAAGGTAATTTTAATTTTATCCGGTATGGAAGTAATGTAGCTGGAGTCGCTGTCAATAGCAATGGCCTTATCTATGCTGGTACAGGCTTCATAACCGGCAAAGTTTTTTCTATCCAAATGAATGGAACTGCTGCAACTTTCCAGGGAGGCCTCGATACTACCGGAGATTATTACAGTGGCTCATGGAATGCAACTACTGGTTCCAGTGGTGTATTTAGTGGTAAGCGTACTTTGTAGTTGTTGAAATATTTTACAGTAAAAATTATTAAGAAGATTTTCTATTCTACTTCCACCTGCTTTTTTGTAACAGCTCCTTCTGAAGCTTCAGGTAAAAACTGTCTTTCTTTTACCAGGTAGCCGTTACCTTTTTCGCAAATATGTACTTTTAAATTATCAATGCTGTAAGGGTTGCCCTCGGGGATGTCTGCAATGTTGGAGTAGCGTATGTCGTGGCCATCAATGATGATGACACAGCCGCTGCCGATGGCTTCCATTTTGTTACCTTCTGTTATCAGCATACCGGTATCTTCTCCCAGGCCAATACCAATGCAGGATGGATTGGTAGCCACCGCCTGTGCCAGCCTGGTAAAGCGGCCACGCTTTTCAAAATGGCTGTCAATAATTACATCATCTATAAACCCAAGACCCGTAGTAATTTTTACTTCACCCTTTAAATGTGCCCTGGCAGCATTGCCTTCATAAATCATGGTGTTGCTCATGCCCATGGCTCCGGCGCTGGTACCAGCCACGGTAAAATCTTTTTCGTTTTGATATCGTTCCAGTAAAATCTGCAGGAATAGTGTGCCCCCAAAAATAGTTGATAAACGAAGCTGGTTGCCTCCGCTGAACATGACGGTATTGCAGGTACGGATACGTTGTAAATATTCTTCCGTCATGGCATCGCCCCGGTTGCGTATATGCATTACATTTACATCAATGCAGCCAATCTTTCCAAAAGCATCTAAATAATTTTCACCTACTTCGTACGGTATCATGGAAGCGGTTGTAATTACTTCAATCTGTGCAGTGGTACCTCCACTTTCTTTTACGATCCTTTGCAATACACCCAGTTCAATAAAATTGAGGTTACCCCTGTGCATATCTATTCTGTCTGCATCTCCGCCTTTATCTTCTGCTCCGCCGATGGCAATTAATTTTCCCTTAGGACTACTCATGCTTGTTTAATTAAATAAAGCAGTATCATTTTTACAATGAAATTATACCGCTGTTTGAAAATAATGGGTTTTACAAATGTAAAGGAATTGAATAAAACCAATCTTTGATGAGCCGGAATTTTTTGTGCTGACAATTTTTGTATAACTTCCAATTTGCTAACTTGGAAACTTTGAGAGCAGCCAAAAAGTATAAATACCGGTTGCTGCTTTGGCCGCTCAATAGTAATATTTTAGTACAAGTGAGTGACACAACGATGTTAAATAACAGTATACTAGCCTGCAACAAAAATCAAATTAAAAAATATGAAGATCCACGAAATTAAAGTGTTGAAAGGCCCTAACTACTGGAGCGTACGACGTAACAAACTAATCCAGATGAAACTGGATTTGGAAGAGATGGAACAAAAGCCTACCAACGTTATTCCAGGATTTAAAGATCGTTTGGAAAAAATGTTTCCGAGCATGTTCAGCCACCGCTGCAGTGTTGGTGATCCAGGCGGATTTTTTCAAAGAGTGGAAGAAGGCACCTGGATGGGGCATGTAATAGAACATGTGGCTTTGGAAATGCAGACCCTTGCCGGGATGGATACTGGCTTTGGACGGACAAGAGGCACGGGAAAAGATGGTGAGTATTATGTAGTATTCAGTTATATGGAAGAGGATGCCGGTGTGTATGCCGCCAAAGCTGCAGTAAGGGTAACACAGGCCATTGCAGATAATGCGGAGTATAATTTAGAAGAGGATATTATGCAGTTGAGGGAGATAAGGGAAGATACCCGGCTGGGGCCAAGTACGGGCTGCATTGTAGAGGAAGCTGCAAAACGCAATATCCCTTTTATCCGGCTGAACAAACAGAGTTTGGTGCAGCTGGGATATGGTGTGAATCAAAAAAGAATACGGGCCACCATTGCTTCCACTACTTCTAATATTGCGGTGGACATTGCCTGTGATAAAGAAGAAACAAAAAATTTATTGGGTGCTGCAGAAATTCCGGTACCAAAGGGAGTAATCGTGCGGACAGAACTGGGATTGAAAGAAGCAATTGATAAACTGGGCTACCCGTTGGTGTTAAAACCAGTAGATGGCAATCATGGAAAAGGTGCTACCACCAATATCATCGACTGGGATATGGCGGTAAAAGCACTGGCTGCTGCACAGGTTTATGGCCGCAACATTATCTGCGAACGCTACATTACCGGTTTTGATTTCAGGGTGCTGGTGATTAACAATAAATTTATCTGTGCAGCTTTGCGTACACCCGCCGCTGTTACCGGAGATGGTGAACACAATATCCAGTGGCTGGTGGATGAAACCAACAAAGATCCACGCCGAGGCTTTGGTCATGAAAAGGTACTGACCTCTATTAAGCTGGATGATTTTAGTAAAATTATGCTGGATGAAAAAGGTTATACTTTAGAAACCGTCCCGCCAAAAGGTGAACTGGTTTTATTAAAACCCACCGCTAATCTTTCTACCGGTGGTACTTCTGCAGATGTTACAGACGAAGTACATCCCACCAATATTTTTATGTGTGAACGCATTTCGAAAATTATTGGCCTCGACATTTGCGGCATTGATATTATGGCGGCTGATTTACGGGCTCCCATTTCAGAAAACGGGGGCGCTGTATTAGAGGTAAATGCTGCACCTGGTTTCAGGATGCACATTGACCCTGCTGTTGGCCTTGGCCGCAATGTGGCAGAGCCTGTTATTGATATGCTGTTTCCAAAAGGAAGCGAAGGCAGGATCCCCATTATTGCAGTAACCGGTACCAATGGAAAAACCAC
This sequence comes from Chitinophagaceae bacterium, assembly GCA_031368105.1. Taxonomy (GTDB): domain Bacteria; phylum Bacteroidota; class Bacteroidia; order Chitinophagales; family Chitinophagaceae; genus Ferruginibacter. The sequence goes on along the minus strand of JANLQY010000191.1, from coordinate 918 downwards.
CACCACCCGGCTGGTAGCTCACATTGCAAAAAGTGCAGGATACAAAGTTGGCTATACTACCAGTGATGGCGTGTATATCCAAAATCAACTGCTGATGAAAGGGGATTGTACCGGGCCGGTGAGTTCTACTTTTGTATTGAGGGATCCAACTGTAGATTTTGCGGTACTGGAATGTGCAAGAGGTGGCATATTAAAAAATGGTTTGGCATTTCAAAATTGTGACATTGCCATCATCACCAATGTAAGTACCGATCATATTGGATTAGGTGGTATTGATTCGCTGGAACAAATGGCTAAAGTCAAAGCAGTGGTTGCTGAAACCGTATTCCCACATGGCTATGCCATTTTAAATGCAGATGACGACCTGGTGTACGAAATAAAAAATAATTTAAAATGCAATATCGGGTTGTTTAGCATGGATGAAAATAATCCACGGATAAAAGCACATTGTAATGCAGGTGGCCTGGCGGCCGTTTCAGAAAATGGTTATGTCACTATTATGAAAGGCAACTGGAAAATAAGAGTGGAGAAAATTGCCGACATCCCCATTACTTACGGAGGCAAAGCGGTGCACAATATCATGAATACTTTGCCGGCTATTTTGGCTTCTTATTTATATAGAAATATTAAAGTGGAAGACATTAAAGATGCATTGGAAACATTCGTTCCTTCTGCCACACAAACTCCCGGCAGGCTGAATTTATTCAAATTTAAAAACTTTGATTTCCTTGTAGATTTTGCCCATAACCAAGCTGGCTTAACACTCTTGTGTGATTTTGTTTCTAAAATGAACGGCACTCCAAAAGTGGGTATCATCAGTGGTACAGGCGACAGGCGTGATGAAGACATCAGAGATTTGGGCAAAATTTCTGCCGGTTGTTTTGATGAGATTATCATCAGGCAGGATAAAAATTTACG
>JANLQY010000155.1:0-28407 GCA_031368105.1 Chitinophagaceae bacterium | reverse complement strand
AATTTGCCATTGAAAGTTGCTTGAAAAGTGGTGGGGGTTTGTCATTCCACTACTATCGGGCAACTTTCTTTTTTACACAACTTTAGTTCTCAACTTATACACATAAGAACTTTTAAATAATTAACTCAAACAGCTTCTTAGAAAGTGCTTTCGAACGCTTATTTTTTTCTTTCAACACTTCTGTTTCTACTTCAAGAATATTTTTGTTTGCTTCTTTTACAAATTTTTCTTCTAATTCAGTTCCTAAAAAATTTCTTCTTCCCAATATCGCTGCGACTGCGGTTGAACCCGAACCCATGAATGGGTCCAAAATTATATCTCCCTCTTTGCTGAAAAGTTTCATGAACCAAGTTGGAAGTTCAATCGGAAAAACTGCACTGTGATTATTGCTTGATGATGAATTAACAGGCGATTCAAATACATTGCTCAAATACAAACGATGTTCTTCTTCAAAGACAATAACATTGTGAGGAAAAACTTTTTTCTTGTCTAACCAGTTAGAAACATTCCTGCCTAAATGGTCATTGTTTTTTGAAACATGCCTGATAAAATCACCTTCTCCCATTGATTTAAAACGCTTCGCTGCCCAATCACCAATGGGAACTTTAACATTGTCCTGATACATTTTAAAATCTTTCTGCTTTGCAAAGTGCAAACATCTTTCCCATGAATCACGAAAACGGTTGGGCCAATAACCGGGGAAAGAATTTTTCTTATACCAACAATATTTTTCAACCCAAAGCCAACCTTGCTTTTTCATTGCAAGAATTAATTCTAAAACATAAGTTTCTCTTTCGCCATTGCTCGGATGTTCTTTGATGTTCAAAATAAATGAACCATTGTCTTTTAAAATTCTTTTTAATTGTTCTGTGATTGGCAAAAACCATTCTACATATTTGTCTGAATGAACACCTTGGTAGGAGTTCTTACGCTTGTCTGCGTATGGGGGAGAAGTCACAATTAAATTTACACTCTTGTCAGGAAACAAAATTTTGTCTGCCAACAATTTGCCGCAATCTCCTTAATAAATTTTATTTATTTCTTTCGTTTTCATTTTTTATTTAGTCCAGTTGATATCATTTTAATTCTTCAATGTGTTGCGCTGTTAATTCTATCTCCGCATTTTCGCTAATTAAATACTTGTTTACTTCAATAGAAAAAGAATCATGTTTTGGAATCATGTCTTCGGGATTCTGAATCATATTCAAATCGCATTCCTTAAATAAGAATCAGGGAAACTTATTTTAGTGATAAAATTTGTTTTCACGATGCCAGGTTATTGCATTTTGATGTGGGTAAATCTCTTTTCTTTTTGGAAGAAAAATCTTAGAACTTTTATTTGAAAGAATTCTAATAAAATCAAAATCATCAATTTTCCCATAATCAGAGGGCAATGAATTAATTTTTGAAGAAACTTGAATGGTAAAATCATTTTGTAAAGTAAACCAACCAGCATCAAAAGCCCAATGATGCAAGTGACATAAGGCAACTCCATTTAAGACATCATCTTTCCCTTTTGAACTATGAGGAACAATATGTGCTGCTTCAACTTCCCACAACAAAGAATCAGGAGAATTAATTTTGAATCCACAAAAAGCACACTTACAATCATAGGCTTCAATAACGGCTTGACGAAAGCCTCTTGTTCTTAATGCCGACTCTCTTGTTGTTTTGACAATCTTTTTTTCTTTATCAAAAGGATTATAATTTTCTGGTCTTGGTGTTTAAATTAATTTCTTTACGATTTTTTGAACTTCAAATGATTTTGTTTGAAGAAATTCTTTTTGTGTTTGAGGAATGTTCAGAAGTTTCAAAGCTTCATCAAACCCATTTTCAGTGAGCATCCATTCCTTTCTCTTAGTTACCTGAAATGTAGTATTGGGGTTTGATACTAATTTTTCTTTTTCTAATGAAGCAGCAGCACGATATAAAAGTCTTGGCCATAAATATGATTTCTTAATTCTGTTTTCTTTTCTATACAAACTTTCTAAAAAAGCAGTTCGTTGCTTTTCATTGAGATTAAAATCATTTGCCATCTCATCTACAATATCCTCGTTTAGGCTAAACTCTTTTATGACACCATTATGCTTGAACAAGGTTTTTAAGAGGGTTTCCTCTACTTCCTCTCTTGTTGGCATTTCCAACTCTTTAAGCATATTGCCTTCGTAGCTCATTTCTAAAATATTATTCTAATGGAATAAAGCATAAAAATTTTAGCGAAATATTAATTTGAAATTTCAAGTTCCATTTTCAATTCTTTTAGTGATGAGCTAACTGAATTAACTATTGTTATTAAATCGGCATTCCTTTTAAAATTGTTCCCTTCGATGTTGATAGATTGCAATGCAAAGATTGCTTTGTCAATTAATTTTTCAGGTCTTTCCTTATACTTTCTATTATTCAATATATCACTTGCTTTATCTAAATTATCAATCAATCTTTCAATCGAAACATTATTGACGTTGTTGTGATTGTCAAACGATTCAGTCAAAGCATCAGTAGCATTTTGGTCTTGTAAAATTTTGCAAATGTTTCTTACATCAAAGTGAGTGATATTAAAACTCGGATTTTCAATATGTGCTCTTAAATAGAGAAAGACAACTTCAAGTTTTTTTGGAAGGTCTTTTTTAGGAGCTCCAGCATTTTTTAATTTTTCTACTAATTCTTTTTGCAAATCAATAAAGTGCTCATGTAGGCGAAAGGATTTTATCAATCCGTAATTGCCAACATTTTTGCCTCCCATAAAATGCAAAAAGGTTTCAATCAAATCAAGCCTTTCTAAATCTCCAGCAACTTGCCTGTCTGTCCATCCATACATTGAAGCTGCAATTTCTTTATGCGTTAATCCTGCTCTGAATCCCTCTTTAATCATAAGCAAGTTGTTGACTGGTCCGTAGTCAGCTACTTTTTCTTTTGACAATTGAAGTCCTGCTTCAATTTTCCATAAATCTTTTTCCGAAATATCTTCTGGCAATCTTACTACCCAGAGCTCCTCCCACTTTTTCGGATTTTCAGAATGCAATTCTTCAACTGTTGCCATTCTTCTATTTCCGTTTACAACAATTCCGTCGTGAGTTATTGCCGCAACTTCTCTCTGTTCACCTAATTGTTTTAAGTCATTGTATAATTTTTCTGCTTCAATTTTATCCTGAAGCAATAACTCCTTTATTTTCTTTACATCTTCTTTGTCCGATGGATCCAGTTTTCTTCCAATTTGAGTTTCATATTCCTGTATTTCCAAATTGAATCTTCTATTCTCGTGATTATATTGTAGCAAACCCAAAGGGAGCATGAAAGATTCAAGAAATTCAATCTTTCCTTTGATTTCAACTTTTTGTTTGCCTTTAACACATGACTTATGAGACTCAATGTAAACATCAATATCTTTAGCTTTTTTACTGTGTACAGCCATTCTACTTTGATTTAAAGGTTATTTAATATACTTTCAAATATATGATTAAACACATTAGCTTTTTCCAAAGTTGAACATCAGTTAATAATCAATTTATTGTACAATAAACTCCCCCAAGAAAAACTAAAGTTGAGCGGAGCGTCGCCAATACAGTACCACAAAGCTTTTCAGCCAAGTACAAAATCATTACAACTTCCCACCCAAAATATCTTCCACCACAGCAGGGTCAAGTAAAGCGCTTGTATCCCCCAAATTAGTAGTTTCACCTTCCGCAATCTTTCTTAAAATGCGGCGCATGATTTTGCCGCTTCTTGTTTTTGGCAGGCCTTTTACAAATTGTATTTTGTCGGGTTTGGCAATGGCGCCAATTACCCTTGTTACCGTTTGCAGAATGTCTTTCCGGGTCATATCTTCATCACCATGCAGGTGGCTGCAGATAACGTAGGCATAAATGCCCTGGCCCTTGATGTCATGCGGATAGCCTACCACAGCGCTTTCCACTACATCGGCGTGCATGTTAAGGGCATTCTCCACTTCGGCAGTGCCAATGCGGTGGCCGCTTACATTCAGCACATCATCAACCCTTCCGGTAATTCTGTAATTACCATCATCATCTTTTAACGCACCATCGCCGGTAAAATATAAATTTTCGTAAGTGGCAAAATAATTGGTACGGCAGCGTTCATGATCACCCCATGTAGTTCTCAACATTCCAGGCCAAGGTGCTTTAATACACAAATTGCCAACTGTAATTAAAGCCCCTCCCCCGGAGGGGTTTGGGGAGGCCTCTTTTCCATTTTCATCTACTAAAATTGGCTGTACACCGGGCATGGGCAATGTGGCCCAGCTTGGTTTGGCTGGCGTAATGCCTGCAAAGTTGGAGATGAGGCAACCGCCGGTTTCTGTCTGCCACCAGGTATCTACAATCGGGCATTTCTTTTTACCAATGTGTTCATCGTACCAATGCCAGGCTTCTTCATTAATGGGTTCACCCACGGTGCCCAGTACCTGCAAACTGGAAAGGTCTTTTCCTTTTAAAGGATCCAATCCAAAGCACATCAAACTTCTTATTGCAGTGGGAGCGGTGTACAAAATATTTACTTTGTGTTTATCCACCACATCCCAAAACCTGCCTGCATCGGGAAAGGTTGGGATGCCTTCAAACATTAATGAGGTGCCGCCTGCTGCCAGCGGGCCATACACAATGTAGCTGTGACCGGTAATCCAGCCAATATCTGCAGTGCAAAAATGTACCTGCCCCGGTTGGTATTGAAACACATTTACAAAAGTGTAGGCCGTCCACACCATGTAGCCGGCTACTGTGTGCACCACACCTTTGGGCTTGCCGGTGCTGCCGCTGGTGTACAAAATAAACAGCGGATCTTCTGAATCCATTTCTTCTGCAGGAAAATTAACCACCCCATTTTTTTCCACTTGTGTTTCTGCAAATTCCATTTCATCTTCCCACCACACGTCACGTCCTTTTATCATACTCACCGGTGTTCTTGTCCTGGTATAAACAATTACTTTTTTAATTGTCTTGTTTCCAATCAGTGCATCGTCAATTACATTTTTTAACGGGATAACTTTTTCGCCACGGTAAGCGCCATCGCAGGTTACAATAAATTCAGCACCTGCATCACTCAACCTGTCCGCAATACTTTGAGCAGAGAAGCCACCAAAAATAACGCTGTGTATGGCGCCAATCCTTGCACAGCCCAGCACTGCATACGCCAGCTCCGGCACCATGCCCATGTAAATACAAACCCGGTCGCCTTTTTTTACGCCGTTATTTTTTAATACCTGTGCAAACTGGCAAACCCTTTTGTGCAGCCGGGCATAAGTAACTGTCCTCACTCTTTCTTCTGGATTGTTGGGCTCCCAGATGATGGCTGGCATATCGGCCATGGTGGTCAGGTGGCGGTCGATACAATTTTCTGTGATGTTGAGTTTGCCGCCTGCAAACCATTCTATTTTTGGTTCTTTAAAATTCCAGTTTAAAACTTTGTCCCATTTTTTTTTCCAAAGAAAATTTTCTGCCACAGCTCCCCAAAAACCTTCGGGATCTTCTACACTCTTTTGGTAAGCATCTTTATAATCGCTGTACGATTTTATCTGAAACGGATATGACATGGCAAGTAATATTTTTGTTTGCAACCAAATTAATATATTTATAGCAATTACGCTCCTCAAACGATTGATTAAAATTAAAAACAACAGTGCATGTCAAACGATTCGGTAAAAGGAATTGGTAAAGTAATCTTCTCTTCGTCATTGGGTACTTTAATAGAGTGGTACGATTTCTACATTTTTGGGATGCTGGCCAAAACCATTGCGGTGCAATTTTTTCCGGAAGGAAATGATACAGCAGCCCTGTTAAGCACACTCGCCATTTTTGCTGCAGGTTTTTTGGTACGTCCTTTTGGTGCATTGGTATTTGGCAGGCTGGGAGATTTGATTGGAAGAAAATCTACTTTTTTACTGACGCTTGTTTTGATGGGCAGTTCCACTTTTTTAATTGGCTTGGTGCCGGGTTATAAAACCATTGGTATGGCAGCGCCATTGCTGGTGCTGTTGCTAAGATTGATACAAGGACTTGCACTTGGTGGCGAGTATGGCGGGGCTGCTACTTATGTGGCCGAACATGCACCTGCTGGTAAACGGGGTTATTACACGGCATGGATACAAACCACCGCCACACTGGGTTTGTTTGTTGCCCTGGGAATTATCATGACGGTAAAAAGCAACATGAGTGATGCAGCTTTTACATCCGAATGGGGCGGCTGGCGTTATCCGTTTTGGATTTCAATTTTATTAGTTGGAGTGTCTGTTTATATTCGGTTAAAGATGAATGAATCGCCTTTGTTTGAGAAGCTGAAAGAAGAAAAGAAAACATCGGTAAATCCCTTGAAAGAAAGTTTTGGGCACAAAGGAAATTTTAAAATGGTGCTACTGGCTTTGTTTGGTGCGGTGATGGGGCAGGGTGTTATTTGGTACACAGGGCAGTTTTATGCACAATCATTTTTAGAAAATACAGTGAAGATTGAGTTTATGCAGAACAGGGAAATTTTGTTGTGGGGCATTGCACTGGCCACGCCATTCTTTGTTTTTTTTGGATGGCTGAGTGATAAGATTGGAAGGAAATGGATTATGCTGACGGGGATGTTATTGGGAGTAATTTTTTACCGACCGATATTTGGGACGATGTTAAAAGATGCGGATGCAAAAGAATGGATGAAAACCGAATTTAGTTTTATTAAAGAAGATGTAAAAGTTTCAATGCATGGAACAGATTCGGTATTGCAGGTATCAACACAATATCAAACACCTGATAAATCAAAATTTACAAGGGTTGTTACTGATACCCTGACAAAAGGAAGAGATGAATTACAACATATCATCGGGGCAGACAAAAATGCAGTGTACAATAATAAAGTGCTCAATAAAGCAACATTTATAAAATTCATTTTCCTAATCTGGGTAATGATAATTTTTGTAACCATGGTGTATGGCCCGGTGGCAGCGTTTTTAGTAGAATTGTTCCCAACAAAAATCCGTTACACTTCCATGAGCCTACCTTATCATATTGGCAATGGTGTGTTTGGCGGATTGGTGCCTTTTATTGCAACATTGCTGTCAACAACATTTACGAAAGACCCATTGGTTGGATTGTGGTATCCAATTGGAGTTGCGGCTTTATGTTTTGTAATCGGGGCTTTGTATTTGAATAATACAATTGATAAAAATATTAACGACTAATTTTTTAATATGAACCAGTTAAAAAGAATCATGGGTTTTGTATGGATAATAATTGCCCCGTTGATTATTTATTTTTTAGTGATGGGAGCCATTCACAATATCAGCAGCACCGGTACAAAAGATATTAATAAACCTGTGCCGTGGATTATTATCATTTCTATTTTTACACCCATTGCTGTTGGCTTGATGATATTTGGGTACTATAGTTTGAAAGGGGAGTATGATAAATTGCCAGAGAGTTCAGACGAGATTTGATAAGGCTTTTATTTTTTCAATACCAGTTTAGAAATTCATTGCTTTCGCTTCCACAGCCAGCGGGGCTGCGTAACTGGAACGCCACTGCTTTTTCAGCTTTGAAAAAATATGCTCCGCATTTTTTCAATATCGCCGTTGGCGCCACCGCAGAAAAAGAGGTGACTTATCCAGTTACTGGTGAGAACTAAAACCGTATTGCAAGTATATCATGTTTTTGATAACAGTATGTGGGCTAATGCGTATAAATCTTTTTAATCTTATCACTCCTATAAATCTCTAATCAGATATTTAATTTTTCCTCGCCACTACGATTGGAGTTTTAAAATGTTTTTTCTTTCCGTTTAAATTAAATACTTCTGTAAATACCACATACACACCAGTGGCTAATGGCTGATTTTTTTCACCCAGCCCATCCCAGCGGAAACTGCCGCTGGTGCCGCATAAAGCATTGCGTTGCAGGTAACGGACCGGCCTGCCGGATGCATCAAAAACAGTAATGTTGGCCACATATCCTGCTTCAGGAAAACTGTAATCAATAGTGGCAAAATCATCCTGCCCATCATTATCTGGCGAAACAATTTCTGGTGATAATTTTACTTCTCCCTGTACACCGTCATTGACCCGGAACTGTGAATTTTTGTAAGTGGGTGTGCCGTAATTTACGCTGGTAGCAGCAGAATGCCAGTTGTCCTGCGATTGAGTAGAAGCGTTGTAATCTATTCTTTCCAGTGCTACGCCTTCTTTGTTGTCCAGTAATTTGAAATGCCATTTATCTGTGTATTTCAATTCATCTGTGATATTGCCTTGTGCATTTAAAATAATCACATCGCCTGCATCGTCATTAAAAGAAGGCATGGTGGCAATGCTAATAAATGGCCCCGGGGTTTTAGTAATGAAACTGCTTTTAACCCAATCCACATTTTCTGTTATCACCATAAAATCTTCTGGAAATAATAAGTATGGTGCTGCACTTAGTTGTGCAATGCTGCTCACAATACCGGCAGTATTCCTGTTGGCAATATAAGTTTGCTTCAGGTCAATAATTTTATTGCTGCGGTTATAAATTTCTACATAGTCGCTGCCGGCAGATGGAGGATTAAATAAAATTTCATTGATAACAAAACTCAAACTGTCGGCCACTTCACTCAATCCAACCCTTGCAGTATTGCTGCTGCTGATTGCATTGCCCATACAATCGGTAATAGCAGAAGCAGTAACAGTATATACTTTATTTCTTGCAAGCACTGTTGCCAATTTCAAATTTACTTTATCAAAACCCGGTGATACTGTTACTGCATTGGAAGGAATGCCAATACCATCGCTGATGCTGTAACTGCCAGCTGTAGCAGCTTTCAGGCTGTCTAATGGTTCGTCAAAAACTAAAGTGATATTTAGGCTGTCGGATGCATAAGCCCTCAATAATTTAGGTGTAGCCTGGTCGGTATTCACTCTATCCACAGCATTTTTCTTGCCTGGTGTTCCGCCCCTTGTATCGGTGCTGGCTTTCCAGTTGCTGAAACCGGAGCAGGGATTTTTGGTATCAATCATTTCCAATGTCCAGCCACCATCTTTTTTCAATTCATTCTGGTACCAGTTGATACTGTAGTTTACTGCATGAATCAATCTTCCTGCAGCATCTCTCAGGTAAAGCAATTCGCCATTGTTATCAAGCGACGGGAAACTGCTAACGGAAATAGTTGTCCCAAAAGCAGCCAGTGCCGGAACAGCACCGCCGGTGCATACAATAACAAAGCTATCGGGCCGTAAAATAAAATTAGGCATTCCTCCACTCAGCCCGGAGATATCACCAATCTTCCAGCCCTGCAGGTTGATGGGAAATGCAGTAGTGTTTTTTAATTCTATCCATTCTGCATTTGGCAATGATACCTGCGGTGTTGGGTCGGCAATGATTTCATCAATTACAATATCGTATTGCTGCGGTGCGTAAAAACTAAAACTGGCAGTACCATTATTAAGTGTGTTGCCGGCAAGATCCTGCACTGCATTTATGGTAAGTGTATTGTTGCTGCCATTGGGAAAACTACTGCTGAAACTAAGGTGTACCAAAGCATTGTTAACGCCATCGATAACAGCAGTGGCAGCAGCGCCGATACTATTATTGGCAACATAATTGGCTGCCACCTGGCTGCTGATATTATCAACTGTTTCATTAAATAATACATCCACACTATTACTGCTGATGGCTGTGGCAGATACAATAACCGGCGCTGTTATATCCGCCACAAATGGCTGAATGGAAATGTCATCAAAAAAATGCCGTTGGGCAAAACTGGCTACTGTACTTTGTTTTACCAATATACCAAAGAAGGAAGAGCTGTTGAAAGTATTATCTGTTACACTTCCTTCATTAAAAAAATTAGTACCGGCGCCGGTCAGATCCCTGTACAATGTCCATTGATTTGCTGCATCCCTGGTTACTTTTATTTTGATGGTATTGCTGCTGCTGTTGGTAGTTGCATCTAATCCATCAATAATTTTTGTACTGGTGCTTCCCGATTTTTTATACAGGCATGTTTCATCGAGTGTGCCGCCAATGCGTACAAAATAACCATTGGTAGTGGCAGCTGTAAGGTCGTTTGCAGAGGCTGTTAAAAATATATCTGTGTAGTTGGCGGAGGAAGTATTGAAACTAAGTTTTGTATAAAATTCCCATTGTGCTTCTGTGGCCAAAGTATTGGCTGTGCTGATGTAAAAACTGCTGTTGGCAGCAGTATTATTGCTTTGCAATTGAAAAGAAGTATTCACTATCCAGTCGCTGGCACTGCCTGTCCATACCGGGTTGGCAGTAAAATCTCCATCGTTGAAATTTTCTGTAACCTGTGCAGATGCAGCCATTGCAAAAAACAGCAGCAATATAAATGGTAATGATATTTTCTTTCTCATGCAAACAAGCTTAGTTTTAAAGATACTTAGTTTATAGATTTGAAGGGGTGCTTATTTTTTGCAGCCGAAAAAAATTCTTTATTTTTACCCTGCTGCCATTTTGGATTAAATGGCTGTTCGGTTAACAGTGCTTTACCTGCAATTTCCTAGGTCTTTTTTTTAAACTTTTGTAACCAGGTGCCGGGCAGATGCAAAACTTATTTGTATCTGCAGCTTCTTTTACTTAAATAAATAAACTGGCTTTTCAATCTTTAAAAAAATTTATTGAAAAGTGAAAATATTTAAAGATGCTTTTTAACTCCTTCGATTTTCTTTTCTTTTTTATCATTGTTGTAAGCCTTTATTTTGCACTGCCCCAGCCTAAGCGCTGGATACTTTTACTATTGAGCAGCTGTATCTTTTATATGGCATTTGTTCCTATTTATATTTTGATACTGGGCTTCACTATTTTAATTGATTATTTCGCAGGTATCTATATTGAAAAGGCACAGGGAAAAAGAAGGAAATTATTTTTGATATACAGTTTAATCGCCAATATTGGTGTGCTGTGTATTTTTAAATATTACAACTTCATTAATACCAATTTTTCGTTTTTGCTGCATGGCTTTGGGCTTACCAATCCTATTCCTTACCTCTCTATCCTGCTGCCCATTGGCCTTTCGTTTCATACTTTTCAGGCAATGAGCTATACTATAGAAGTATATCGTGGCAATCAAAAAGCAGAGTATCATTTTGGTATCTATGCACTGTACGTTATGTTTTTTCCCCAGCTGGTAGCAGGGCCAATAGAGCGGCCACAAAATTTATTGCATCAATTCCGGCAGCAGCATTATTTCGACAGTAACAGGGTTTTTGAAGGACTGAAAATAATGATATGGGGGTTGTTTAAAAAATTAGTAATTGCAGACCGGCTGTCGATTTATGTAAACAATGCATACAACCATGCACCGCATCAAGATGGTATTACGCTGTTAATGGCTACTGTCTTTTTTTCTTTTCAAATTTATTGTGATTTTTCCGGCTATTCTGATATTGCCATTGGTGCAGCAAAAGTTATGGGCTTCGATTTAATGATAAATTTTAAACGGCCATTGTTTGCAAAGAGTACCGCCGAATTCTGGAAGCGCTGGCATATTTCTTTATCCACCTGGTTCAAAGATTATTTATATTTTCCGCTTGGTGGCAATAAGCGCTCTGTGCCCCGTACATATATGAACCTGATGATTGTATTCCTCATCAGTGGCTTATGGCATGGAGCCAACTGGAATTTTTTTATCTGGGGCGGCATCAATGGTTTTTATTTGGTTTTTGCCATCATCACTAAAAAATGGCGGGCACTTTTCATTAAAGCTACCGGGCTTGAAAAATTTCCGAGGCTAAACCTTTTTCTGCAAATCATCACCACGTTTACGCTTATCTGTTTTTCCCGGGTATTTTTCAGGTCGCAAAGTATTAGCGATGCTGTTTTTATTTTTAAAAAAATGGCTACGCTTAAAGGTTCTATTTTCAATTCAGGGTCGGCCATTATTATTTATTGTTTTTTTGCTATTGGGTTTTTATTAGCAGTGGAATTTAAAAAAGAATTTTATAAAGGCACATTTACCCTTTCGCATAATAAATATTTTTGGGTACGTAATTGCTATTATTCGCTGTTGGTTATCCTCATCATATTGATAGGGGTTTTCGATGGCGGGCAATTTATTTATTTTCAATTTTAACGAAGCAATAATATGCAACAGCTATTTAACAGCAGCAGCCTTAAAAGTTTTTTTATAAAATTAGCCTGTTTTTTTACGCTGGTATTCCTGGTTGATTTCAGCATTGGTTCAATCCTAAAAAAATATTATTTTAAACAAAAAGCCGGTTTAGATTATGAGACTACTTATGCAATGGATAAAACCGAAGCTGATATTTTAATATTAGGTTCTTCAAGGGCTTCCAATCTTTTTGACCCCGAAATATTTGAACAGCATTTCAACATGTCCTGCTACAATGCAGGGCGGTACGGCCTTCCGTTATTTTATCATTATGCTGTTTTTAAAGCTGCATTAAAAAGGCATACACCCAAAATTGTACTGTTAAGTTTTGATGCCGGCAATTTTAGTAAAAAAGAAGAAGCCTACGACAAGTTAAGCACCCTGTTGCCCTACTATAATTATCATCCGGAAATACGGCCTATGGCAGATTTGAGAAGCCGTTACGAAAAGATAAAAATGCTGTCTGCTATGTACCCATTTAATTCATTGCTGTTTCCGATAATTACTGGAAATTCAGCGTCGGCTAAAACAAAAGATATTGCTTTTAAGGGATATATCCCCATCAGCGCAGTAATGAAAGGGCCGCTTATTCTTACTGACTATACAAAAGACAGGGAGCTGGATACGGTGAAAATAAACACTTACAAAGCTTTTATACAAGACTGCATAAAGTTGAAAATTAAACTGTACATCGTTTGCCCTCCTTATAAGATAAATGCTATTGGAAACGATGCCTCCATTGCTGCAGCAAAAGAAATAGCACAGCAATACAATATTGATTTCCTTGACCATACTTTCGACAGTACTTACACCAGCAGGATGGAATTATTTTATGATTTCAGGCACCTTAATACTACCGGGGTAAAATTATTTTGCAATGATATAATAGCACAAATAAACAGCAAGAAAGATAACCAGTAAATACTTCCAGGTTATTGTTAAATGATTGCTATACAAAAATTAAATGCAAGCGTTTTTAAATATTGGTATCTTTATTAAATCGGCTTTATAAATAATTATTTTACAGAAAGGACATCCCGGTGCAACAATTACGCATAACCTTATAGTACATCCTGCAGCACTGCCAATGTTTTTAATTCTCCAAACTCAGCAATATGCAGGGCATAATAATCATGATAGTGGTGTAATAATTTTCTTCTCACTTCATGGTGCAGGTGAAACTGTGACAACTCATGCGGCTGCATCACTTTTAATAATTGGGAAGTAAGCCGGGCATTTTCGCCGGAAATAAAATTGGGGTGAACGGGCTGTTCGGCTGCAAAACCTCCTTCCTGCAAATCGAGTATGGATTGTGCTTCTTCATAATCATCATTTATTTTTAACCCCAAAAAATGGGGCAGGTGCAGGGCAAAATACAAAGGCATATTAGCAGTAACGGCTTTGTCTGCTGTGTCCAAATGCAGCAGCACATCTTCACAAAAATAAAATAGAGCCGTGTTTTGCTCCGGTTGCTTCAGGCATTTATACAGCAGCTCTACCATGTACAATGCGATACAGTTTTTAATTACATCACTTAATACATTTTGGTACAAAACACCCCAGCTAAATTCCCTGATGCGGTGGATAGATTTCTGATCGCTGTGGTACACCAGTAAATCTAAAATAGCACCCGGCTGCAATAAGTTGGCTTTTGAAGAAGACTGCTTAGATGACCGGACACCATTTACCATATAAGCCTGCACCCCAAACAATTCAGTGAAGATGGTGGCCACCAAACTGGTTTCACCATACTTGACAGTTCTTAATACAATGCCTTTTGTTTTGTGTGTCATACCCCTATCTCCGCCGATAAGCGGATAGTTTAGAATAAAATAATTTGAGAAGTTTCAAAAATAGTTAACATTCATGCAATGCCATATAAATTAGTTTTCTTTGCACCTCATTCAACATTCGTCATTCGCAATTCGTAATTATTTATGTGGCAACGTTTAGGAAATTCTGTTATTAAATTCCGCTTACCTCTTTTGATAGTTTTGTTTGCCATTACAGGGATGATGGGATTTTTTGCCAGTAAGGTAAAACTGAGTTATGAATTTGGCAAAGCCATCCCTACAGATAATCCCAAGTACAAAGATTATGTGGCCTTCAGGCAAAAGTTTGGTGATGATGGAGCTGTGCTGGTGATTGGTGTGCAGACGGAGCAATTTTTTCAACTCCCTTATTTCAAAGCTTACACGGCCATGCAGGAGCAACTGAGAAAAGTGCACAATGTAACCAACATACTCAGTGTGCCTGCTGCCATTGCATTGAAAAAAAATGAACTAACACAAAAATTGATCCCGGTAAAAATTTTCAGCGACAGCATTTCCACACAGGCAGAACTGGATAGTGCCAAAACAATTTTTTACAGCCTTCCTTTTTACAAATCACTTTTGTACAACAAAGACAGCAGCTGTTACCTGATGGCTGTTGGCATCAACAAAGATTCACTCAACTCTCCCAAGCGTAGTAAAATTGTAGCTGATATAATTGCCTGTGTAAAAACTTTTGAAACAGCCACTAAAACTGAAACATATCTCAGTGGCCTGCCGCTGATACGAACCATTACCAGCGACCGCATACAAAAAGAAATGCGTTTCTTTTTGATCGGTTCCCTTGTGCTGAGTACTTTAATATTGTTATTATTCTTCCGCTCTTTCAGCACTACTGTTTTATCATTGTTGGTTGTGCTGATGGGTGTGGTGTGGAGTGTGGGCACTTTGTATTTGTGTGGTTATAACATTACCATACTCACAGGTATCATTCCTCCTTTGGTGGTGGTGATTGGTGTACCGAATTGTATTTATTTCATCAATAAATACCACACATCTTACCTGGCAAATAACAACAAAAACCAGGCGCTGATTGAAATGGTGAGCAAGATGGGAATCGTGACTTTGTTTTGCAATATCACTGCTGCTATTGGTTTTGGTGTGTTTGCTTTTACAAAAAGTGCGGTGCTCAAAGAATTTGGTGTGGTGGCGGGTATCAGCATCATGCTCATTTTTGTGATCTCTTTTATTTTGCTGCCGGCTGCATTGAGTTGGCTGCCCGTGCCAAAGACTGCACAAACAAAATACCTCCACAATAAATGGGTTACTAATTTTTTATTACGCATCGAAAGATGGGTGATGCACCATAAAAATGTTGTGTACAGTGTAACCGGTATTTTACTGGTAGTGGCTGTGATGGGGATTTTTAAATTAAGGACTGTTGGTTTTATTGTGGATGATTTACCAAAGAACGATAAAGTATATACCGACCTTAAATTTTTTGAAAGAAATTTTAAAGGAGTGATGCCGCTGGAGATTGTGGTGGATACGAAAAAAAGAAAAGGCCTCAGCGGTTCCAGGGGGTTGGTTGTTTTTGGAAAAATAGATTCATTAGCGCAATACATCACGGCACAAAAAAATATGAATAGGCCGCTGAGTATTGCAGAAGGATTGAAGTTTGCCAGGCAGGCTTTTTTTGAAGGCGATTCTTCCAATTACCAGTTGCCTACTTTGTATGAAAGCGCTTTTCTTTCAGACTATTTAAAAGCTGATAAAACGGACAGCACCGGTAAAAATAATTTTACTAAAATGCTCTCCTCCTTTATGGATTCTTCCGGGCAATCCACCCGTATCAGTATCAACATGGCGGATGTGGGTACAGAACAATTACCCATCGTACTCAGCGGCATCCAGCAAAGAGCCGACCAGTTATTTGATTCAGCCCACTACAATGTTAAACTCACGGGCACCAGCATCACTTTTTTAGAAGGCAGTAAATTTATCATCAATGGATTAAAGGAAAGCATCTTCTGGGCTTTTTTATTGATTTCTGGATGTATGCTATACCTGTTTAAATCTGTGAGGATACTGCTGTGTTCTTTGATACCTAATTTAATTCCTTTGGTATTTACTGCCGGTGTGATGGGCTGGGTGGGTGTTCCGCTGAAACCTTCTACCGTACTGGTGTTTAGCGTAGCATTGGGAATTGCCATTGACATTACCATCCGGTTTTTGGTAAATTATAAACAGGAGCTGCCCAATTTTAACAACGATGTAAATGCTACGGTAGCATCTACTATAAAACATACCGGCCTTAGTATTGTGTATACTTCAATGGTACTGATTGCAGGCTTTATTATTTTCTGCTTCAGCAGTTTTGGAGGCACCATTGCATTGGGATGGCTTACGTCAATTACTTTGCTGGTGGCTACATTGACAAATTTAATTTTACTGCCGGTGTTGTTGTTATTAGTTGGGAAGAAGAAATAATATTTTTATTTCAATAACTCCGCCAGTTTATTTTCCAGGTCAGCACCACGGAGACTGGTGGCCAATATTTTTCCCTGCGGATCAATCAGCACATTGTAAGGAATGCCTTCAAAACCATACAGACTAACGGCAGCGCTGCTCCATTGTTTTAAATCACTGATATGTGTCCAGGTGAGATGATCTGTTTTAATCGCATCCAGCCAGGCAGCTTTATTTTTATCTAACGATACACCGAGTACAGTAAAATTTTTGTTTTTATATTTATTGTAAGCGGCTGCTACATTGGGATTTTCCTGGCGGCAGGGGCCACACCAGCTTGCCCAAAAATCTACAAGCACATATTTTCCTTTCAGGCTGCTGAGTGAAAATAATTTCCCTTCTGTATCCGGCATACTAATTTCCGGAGCTGCATCTCCTGGTTTTGCAGGGATGTTTTTTTGTGCTTCCTGCTGTTGCTTTTTCTGTTCCACCATTTGGTTAAACTGTGCTGTAACAGCTGCTATGGCTGCATTTCCAGGGAAACGTTTTGCCAATCCGGCAATAGGCTTTTCTAATTTTTCTGGCTCTATATCACGGGTAAATCCAAGTGAAAATAAAACCATGATGGCATTGCTGCTGGTATCTATATAATGGCTGATGTATTTTTTATAATTGCTGCTTTTCTCTTCATAATCTTTCATCAGCGCATTGTACACACTGTCGTTTTTATCTGCTTTCAAAAATTGTTGCAATGCATTGCCTTTATTCTTCAGGTAAGTTCTTTGTGAATCTGTTGTTATAATAAAATCCTTCAGCATGGTATTGGCAGCCGAATTCACAGTAACAGTCTTCATAGAAAGATTGTTGTTGTCAGCAGTAAGTAAAAGATCTTTTTTATCATTGATAAAAACAAAAATGGCTTTTTCTTTTTCCAGCCGCAGCCGGTATAACACCTGCTCCGGCGCAGAAGTGGTTACAGTAAATTTTCCATTTTTTATTTCAGCAGTATCTACTACTTCCGGGTCTCTTTCACTAAAGTAAATTTCTTCTAAGTAAATTTTCTGGTCAGGTAAATTTTTTATTTCACCAGTAAGGGTAAATTTATTTTTATCACTGTTGTTGTTACAGCTTACCATTATCAATGCGGCAACACAAACCTTAATTATGTTCTTCATTTTCTTGTTTTCTTATTTTTTGTTAGGAGTATCTAATGTGAAATTTATTTTAAGCATTCAGTTTTTCTGCCAGCAATTTATTTACCACCTGCATATCAGCTTTGCCCTTACTCAGCTTTTTTACTTCGCCGGCAAATAAGCCAATCAGCCCTTTTTTACCACTCTTATATTCTTTTACTTTATCGGGCATATTGGTAATTACTTCATCAACCCATGTGGCTACCGAACTGCTGTCGCTTTCCTGCAGCAGGTTTAATTCAGTAGCAATTTCCAGTGCATTTTTTTTCGGTGATTGCAGCAGGGCATTAAATATTTTGGTGGAGGCAATACTGAAATTTACTTTGCCTTCATCTACTAACTGAATCAGCTCTGCAATTTTTTCCGGAGTTAATGCAAATTGAGCAAGCTCAATATTGTGGTCATTCAAATAAGATTTAATGGGCCCCATCAGCCAGTTGGAGGCTGCCTTGTAATATGAGGTATGCTTAATAATGGCTTCAAAATAATCAACTGATGATTTATCGCTGCACACCACATGAGCATCGTAAGCTGGTAACTGAAACACTTCTTTGTATTTCTGCTCCAATGCTTCGGGCAATGCCGGCAGGCCCTTTTTTATATCCGTTAAATATTCGTCTGTAATATGAAAAGGTGTAAGATCCGGATCGGCAAAGTAGCGGTAATCATCTGCATCTTCTTTGCTGCGTAAAGAAAAAGTACTGTTGTTGTCAGCATCATAACTACGGGTTTCCTGAATGATTTTTTCACCAGCTTCTGTTATTGCTATCAGCCGCTCCACTTCCACATCGATCGCCTTTTTTACATTGCGGATGCTGTTCAGGTTTTTTACTTCTACTCTTGTGCCTAATTTTGTTTCGCCTTTCCGGCGGATAGAAATATTGGCATCGCAACGCATACTGCCTTCTTCCATATTGCCATCGCATACATCCAGCCACCGCACCAGTTTTCGCAATGCAGTAATGTAAGCAAATGCTTCATCACTGCTGTGCAGGTCAGGCTCACTAACAATTTCAAGCAACGGCACACCAGCCCTGTTAAGGTCAATGGCAGTAAAATTTTCATCTACATCATGCAGGCTTTTGCCGGCATCTTCTTCTATGTGTATGCGGTTGAGTAATATCTTTCTTTCCACACCATTCACGCTGATGGGCACAAGGCCATTTTTACAAATAGGCGTTGTGTGCTGACTGATCTGGTAGCCTTTTGGCAGATCGGGATAAAAATAATTTTTACGGGCAAAATAATTTTCCTGCTCAATATCGCAGTGCAATGCTAGGCCAAGTTTGATGGTGTATTCAATTGCCTTCTTATTCATCTTTGGCAAAGCACCGGGATGAGCCAGTGTGATGGGACTGATATGTGTGTTGGGATCTGCACCAAAGCTGGCACTGTCGCCACAAAATAATTTGCTTTTGGTAAGCAGCTGGGCATGTACTTCCAGCCCAATCACCACTTCGTATTTATCATTTTTCATTCGGTAGCAAAGGTAAATGATTTACGAATGACGAGTGATGAATGACGAACATTTGAAAATCCATAGCATTGTGAGAGTCCAGTATTCTATATTCGTCACTCGTAATTCGTAAATAAAAATGCCGGATATCGCTACCCGGCATTTTTATTTATTGGCTATACTTTACAAATTGGCGGTCTTCAGTTTCCTCGGAATTTTTACATCAAAATTCATTTCGGAGCCGGCACGGTTGATTTTTATTTTGTATAATTTTTTGTCTTCATCAGGTACCAATTCTTCTCTTGCATCATCGGTGTTATCAACCTTTTTCCCGTTTATCTCTTTGATGATGTCGTCTTTTTTTATGCCTGCTGTTGCAGCGGCAGAGCTGTCTTCCACATTGATCACTTTTACGCCGCCGCCATCTTCTGTATCCTGAATTTTCAACCCAATTTTTTTCTGGCGGGGAAACGCATTCTCCATTGCATTTTGCTGCATTTCCAGCATGTCTTCATTAAAGCCTTCCATATTGGTATTGGGCATTGGCGCTAATTTAGGAAGCGTAAATGAACGCATGTTGCCATCAGGGCTGTTAAAAGAATAAGCCATTTTTCTTTTTTGTTTCCTGTTGCCAAGTGTGGCTTTTACCGTGTTTTCTTTTCCGTTTCTTTTATAAGCAACTTTTATTTCATCCTTGGCTTTTTTAAGACCGATTACATCAGACAATACTTCCGGGCTGGTTATTTTTTCATCACCTACTTTAGTAATGATATCATCTTTTTTTAATCCTGCTTTTTCGGCAGCACTTCCTTTTACCACTTCCACCACTTTTACACCGCCATCTGTTGATTCGGTAGTAACGCCTAAAAATGCGCCTTTGCTGGTTTCTTCATCTTCTGTTTTAAATTTTCTCATGAAATCTTCACCAAAGGTTTCGCCGAATTTTTCAAATCCCCCTGCACCCGGCGCAAAATCAAAGTTCATGGTTTCATTACCATCGGTAATGGTCATTTTTCTTTTGTTAATGGTGATGTCCTTATCCTTAAACTCTGATAACGGTTTTCCATTGATGGTGATCTTATCACCATCCACTTCCACTTTCAACTTTATTTCTTTATCACCATTTTGCCTGATAATAATTTCCTGGGACTCTTTCTTTTCAGCCCTTTCTTTTTTTTCAGGCTTCTCCCTTTTTTCAATTATTTCTTCCTTTTCAATTTTCTCTTTGTTTGCTTCCTGTGCCAGCAGGCCAAGTGGTAAGGCTGCAAAAGCCAACAGTGTAACAGCTATTTTTTTCATACTTGTTAATTTAATTACGAAGTGTTTAGTAGATCAAAAGTAATGTAATTTTTCATATTACGAAATTCTTCGCACATTATTTTTATTTTAGTCATGTAGCTCCATTTAATTAAGAGGCATGTTTTTTTAGAATTCGTTTCATTACATGCAATTGAAAAGGGAAGTTGTCACAACTTCCCTTTATTAAATAATGAAGCAGTTGCTTTTATAATAATGCTTTTACTTTTTCAATCACAGCTTCCAGGTTGCTGATATCTTGCCCGCCTGCAGTAGCTAAATTCTTTTGTCCGCCGCCGCCGCCTTTTATCAAAGGAGAAATATGTTCTTTAATAATTTTACCGGCATCTAAATTTTTAGCAGCCACAACCGTATCTGCAATGCCGATTGTCACAAAAGCCTTTCCGTCAATATTGGCACAAAGCACCACCACATGATCGTGTAAATGATTCTTGATATCGAAGCATAATTTCTTTAACGCATCTGCATTACTCACTTCTACAATCTGGCCTACAAAAGTTACATTGTTGATGATCTCATCTTTGTGAAGCAATTCGTTTCGGATGCCAACCAGTTGCCTTGCTTCCAGTCCTTCAATGCGTTTTTTTAATTCAGCATTTTCGGCCTGGATATTTTCAATTGCTTTACCGGCATCTGCCGGGTTTTTTAACTGGCTGCGAATTACACTAATATCTGCAAAAACTTTATTGATATACTCTTCTGCTGCTTTGCCGCAGACTGCTTCCACTCTTCTTACGCCTGCTGCTACGGCGCTTTCGCTTTTTATTTTAAAGATGCCCAGCTCGCCGGTGTGGCCAACATGTGTACCACCACAAAGTTCAATGGAATATTTTTCATCCATGATAACCACCCTTACCAGGTCGCCATATTTTTCGCCAAACAAAGCCATGGCACCCAGTGCTACGGCTTCCTCCTTTTTCATTTCTTTTATCACTACCAGGATGTTCTCTCTTATTTTTTCATTCACCAATGTTTCCACTGCAACAATTTCTTCGTCTGTTACTTTAGCAAAATGACTAAAGTCGAAACGCAGGTGTTCTTCATTTACCAGGCTGCCTTTTTGCGCCACATGATTGCCGAGTACTTTGCGTAAAGCCGCATGCATCAAATGCGTTACACTGTGGTGAACAGTAATGTCTTTTCTTCTTGCTGCATTTACTTTGGCAACAACAACGCCGTTGATTACAGCAGGTAATTGTTCTGTAAAATGAATGATGAGGTCGTTTTCTTTTTTTGTGTTGGTTACTTCAATTGCTTCTTCACCAAATTGCAAAGTGCCGGTATCACCCACCTGTCCGCCGCTTTCGGCATAAAAAGGTGTGTTGTCTAAAATCAATTGGTAAGATTGTTTTCCTTTGGCTGTTACCGTACGGTATTTAATGATATTGCTTTTTCTTTCTAAAGAATCGTAGCCAACGAATTTGTTGCTGGTATTTTCTATTAGGGTTATCCAGTCCTCGGTTTCTAGAGTAGTGGCAGCACGGGAACGGGTTTTTTGCTGCTGCATTTCTATTTCAAAACCAGCTTCGTCAACAATAAAACCTTTTTCCGAAGCTATTAATTTTGTAAGATCAATTGGAAATCCAAAAGTATCTTGTAATTCAAAAGCAGTTTTACCATCAATAATTAATTTAACTTTTATTTCTTCCCAGATTGCTGTTGGATATTTTTCTCCCGGTTTAATTTCTTCTAAACCAAAATATTTTGAAATTATAGGATCACAATATGATTGAATTTGAATCAATCCTTTTCCTAAAGTTCTTAAAAATGCTTCTTCTTCTTCTTTAATAACTTTCGTTACAAAATCTTTCTGTGCATTCAGTTCAGGAAACACCGTTTCAAATTGTGTTGCAATAACAGGCAGCAATTGAAACAACAATGGCTGCTTATAATCCAAATAAGAATAATAGTAACGGGCAGCCCTTCTCAAAATTCTTCTTATCACATAACCTGCGCCTGTATTTGATGGTAACTGTCCATCAGCAATACAAAAACTGATTGCTCGGATATGATCGGCTATCACTCTGAAGGCAATGCTCTCTTTGTCATCACCTGCTATATATTTTTTACCAACAATTTTTTCTGTTGCTTCAATGGTGCCGGTAAAAACATCAGTGTCGTAATTGCTTTGTTTGTCTTGAATCACTCTTACCAATCTTTCATAACCCATGCCGGTGTCCACATGCTGTGCCGGTAACTGTTCCAGGCTGCCGTCTTTTTTCCTGTTGTACTGGATAAATACATTGTTCCATATCTCAATCACCTGCGGATGATCGCTGTTAACCAAACTGCTTCCTGCTGTTGCTTTTCTTTCTTCTGCTGTTCTGCAGTCCACATGAATTTCTGTGCAGGGGCCGCAGGGGCCGGTGTCGCCCATTTCCCAGAAATTATCTTTTTTATTACCGAGTAATATCCTGTCTTCTGCAATTACTTTTTTCCATTCGTTGTAGGCTTCTTCATCTTTTGGCAGGCCTTCTTTTTCGTCGCCTTCAAAAATGGTGACATACAATTTGTCTTTGTCTAATTTATACACTTCTGTCAGCAGCTCCCAGCTCCAGGCAATGGCATCTGCTTTGAAGTAATCGCCAAAACTCCAGTTGCCCAGCATTTCAAACATGGTGTGGTGGTAGGTGTCCACGCCCACTTCTTCCAGGTCGTTGTGCTTGCCGCTTACCCGTAAACATTTTTGTGTGTCAACTGCTCTTTTGTAAGGCGCTGTTTTATTGCCGAGGAAATAATCTTTGAACTGGTTCATCCCTGCATTGGTAAATAATAATGTGGGATCGTCTTTTAATACAATGGGTGCAGAGGGAACAATGGTATGTTCTTTTGATTTAAAAAAGTCGAGGAATTGTTGGCGTATCTCAGCACTCGTCATCATAACCAGATTCTTTTTTGGGTTGATTTTTGAAATTTATCAGTCTATATTTGTGAGCCTTTGGCAGGCGTGGCGCAAAGATAAAGGAAACCCCCATCCCCTGAAGGGGGTAAGGCAAGAGTTTAAAAATTTTGAAATGTTTGCTGAATTGCATGCTGTGGGAATTATTGTTGATTAAAGAGAATAAGCAAATGTAGAAAGTAAAATATTTATTAAAGGGATGAAGCACCGCCTCTTCTCCCGGGGAGAAGAGGAAGGGTGATGAGGCCAAAGATATTGTGATTAAAGTTGCACAATGGTATTCGGTACAAGAGAGTGACACAACAATGATGACTTGGAAAATAAATGCCGGCACAAAAAATAAAATCTAATATTTATGTTTTATAAATCTGCCTGTTGGCGGAGAGGGTAGTATGAAAAAAATTAAATATTTCTATAATACCAATACGCTCCGGTACGAAAAACTGGTGACCCCTTTCAGGGTAAAGCTGTTGCGGATATTTGGTTTTTTAAGTGCCTTCCTCGTTACGTCTGCCCTGGTGATTTGGATCTACACCAAATTTATTCCGAAGCCAACGGACAACGCTACCCAACAGCGGTATGAAATGATGAGGGATAATTACAATGTTCTTTCCGGGAAATTACAAACACTGCAGGAGCAAATGGGGGAACTGGAGAAAAGAGACAATGAAGTGTACCGCTCTATTTTTGAGGCCAATCCTTTGCCCGACAGCGCCAGGGCCAAGCTGACAGAAAAGAAAAAAGAAATTGAAAAAGTAAGTGGCCTGAGTGATGATGTGTTGAGCCAGGGCATTGCATTGCAGCTTAACAACATCGGTGCAAGAATTGCTTACCAGCAAAAAAGCTATACCGATATTTCAAAACTGATTGACAAGAAGGATGAAAAACTGGCCAGCATTCCTGCCATACAGCCGGTGAGTAATAAAGAGCTTAACAGAATTGCCAGCGGATTTGGTATGCGTATCCATCCTATTTATGGTATTGCTAAAATGCACAACGGGCTTGACTTTACAGCGCCACAAGGCACACCGATATATGCCACCGGTGATGGTACGGTAACTACTGCAGGACCCGGCACCGGTACAGGAAATCATGTGATCATTAATCATGGTTACGGATACGAAACCGTGTACATGCACATGGTAAGGGTGAAGGCAAGGGATGGCCAACGGGTAAAACGTGGCGAAGTAATTGGCTGGGTGGGCAACACCGGCGCCAGTACCGGGCCGCATTGTCATTATGAAGTACACATCAATGGAACACCAGTAGATCCGGTTTACTTTTTTTACAACGACCTGAATGCAGAACAGTATGACCGGGTATTAAAAATTGCCGCTACGGGCAGTGCCAAAAGTTTTGATTAATGCCCTATCCTATAAAGGAAAATAATTTACGTTTATAAGGAAGCTCATTAAATTATAGTTATTTTACAGTCGACAATGGCTAAACAAACACAAATAGCATTTGATTTTGACGACCTGCCGATGCAGCCTGCACCGGAAAAAAAAACGGTTGCCAAAAAGAAAATTGTGGAAGTGCCGGAAGTGATAACCCAACCGGTGGCAGTAAAACAAAAATCAACAAGGGGTAGGAAGAGCGTAAAAGAAATGAGTGCCGGAGTAGATTTGATTGAAGTACCCGATGATGAAATTCTGTTTCAAAAAATGTATTATCCAATCGGGCAGGTGGCTGCCTGGTTTAAAGTAAACCCTTCGCTGATACGGCTTTGGGAAAATGAGTTTACGGTTTTGAAGCCAAAGAAAAATGGAAAAGGCGACCGGCTGTTCAGGCCGGAGGATGTTAAAAATATCCAGCTGATTTATCACCTGACGAGAGAAAAAAAATACACGATGGAAGGAGCCAAAGATTATTTTAAAAATAATAAAAAGGCGGAAGAAAAATTTGCAACAATCAGTTCGCTGAAAAAGATAAAAGGTTTTTTGCTGGAGCTGAAAGCGAATTTGTGATAACCGATAAAATGACTATAAAATAAGTCCGTGTTTTTTGCTCGGGCTTTATTATTACAAATTTATTTCATCCTTCTGTTGAATCATCGTTTTTAATAACAATGTTGCTGGACTCTCCTGCAAACTCGATATCATTGTCTTCCATCAATTTTTTTATCTGCAGGGTGACATCATTTTTAAGCTGCAGGTATTCATTGAATGCAAAAGGCATGGTGAAATATTCTGCTGTAATGATGATGGAATCCCGGGTAATATCTCTTACAAAAATGGACGGGTTAATGATTTGTTCATTGTGGCCGGATAAGATATTTTTTATTTCAGCTACCAGTTGTTTGATTGTTTCACCTTTTGTTTGGGAAGATAATTCCAATTTTATTTCTGCCCTTCTTTCTGTACGCAGGCTCCAGTTGTCCACCACACTGTCCACCATTTGTTTGTTGGGTACTGTTACCAGTGTTTTATCAGCTGTACGAATTCTGGTGCTGCGGAGGCCAATGCGTTCCACCATGCCTGTTACCGCATTTACTTTTACGGTGTCGCCGGTAAAAAATGGCTTGTCGAAAAATATGATGAAGGAGGCAATTAAGTTTTCCAGGCTTTCCTTGGCAGCCAGTGCCAATCCTGCACCCACCAGGCTTAGTCCTGTGAACACACTGCCAATGGGCTGATGAAAACTGGCTTTGATGATGAGCAACAGCCCACATATACCAACAATCACTTTTAAAAAATCACGGAAGAAAACGATCAGTTGATTGTCTCTTGTATCCGCCGTAAGATTTGCTTTTTCTTCCAGCACCACAGCAATAAAATCAATGATACGAAGTACGAGCCAGAGAAAGGAAACGATGATAATAGCAGGGCCGAGCCTCGAAAAAATATCGCTGCTGCTGTGTCCGTACAATTCAAATTTTAGTGCCTCGGGGAAAATTAATTTGTCGATAGAAAAGATAGTGATGATAATTACCAGGAACCATTCCACCGGCTCTGCCACCAGGTCGAGAAAATTTCTTTTGTCAAGTGTAGCCCAAATTCTTTTTGCCAGCTTGTAAAATAAAGACACCACATACCGGGAGAGGTATCTTTTTATCAGCAGCACAAACAGGATTGTACCTGCAACCAGTAAGTAACTTCTTACGGTGTTATCAAAATAAATACGATCTAAAAAATCCATGCAATAAAATTAGGGAATTGCCGTAATCTAATTTACCAAAAATTGATGCAGGCCATTTTTGTTGAGCAAATAAACTTTGTTGTTGGCAGCTTTTATCTGGATGGCGTCATTAAAATTTTGAGGCAGCGGACAATCTTTTAATTCTAAAGAGCCGGGCAGGTATTGGTGCAGAACCGTATCGCTGAAGCCGTATAATTTTTTGCCAATCACTTCTACATTTTTCCAGTTGGTAAAAGGAATTTTGCTTTTCAAAGATCCGTAAATATCAAAAATAAAAAATCCTTTCGCCGGGTCGTAGAGGTTTACAAAACCATCCTGGTCGATGATTTGTGTAGGAGAAGGAACGGTATCAAACAATAACCTGCAATCCACAGTTTCAGTCAGCACCAGTCCATTATCATCTACCTTTTTCAGTTTGGCATCGCCTTCATCAAACAGCCAGATATTATTATCGTAAGATGTGGCAATCGTTTTTACATTGAAAATATTTTGCTTCCGCAGGTTGATCACATTGCGTACGTTGAGAAAGCGGTCGAGTACTACAATGGTGGAAAAATTTTGATAGTACAGCAGCAGCTTTAAAGGATTGGTAACATCAATGGAAAATAATTTTCCGTACTTGCGTACATCATTGAAGATGCCTACAGAGTCGCCGTTGCTGTTCAGTTTTTTCAACTGGTTGTTATTGTCAACGAGATAAATATTATCCAGGTTATCAATGTTGAAATAAGAAAAATCACCAGGGATTGTTTTCTCCAGTTTTAATACAGAATCCTTTTGTGCCAGCAACTGCACATTGCAAATTGCACAGATGAAAACAAAGGATAGTATTTTTTTTATGAGCATCATTTTTTATAACTCGTCAGGGTGGTGGTGTTGCCATCAAAAACGGCATAGCTGTTATAGTTGATCCAGTCACCCAAATTAATATAGCGGCTGTCGTTGTTCAATGTAAAATCAATTGGCAGGTGGCGGTGGCCAAAAATAAAATAATTGATTGGCTTCTGTTGCAATACTTCTTTGCAATAAGTAATGAGCCATTCATTTTCTTCACCCAAAAATTTTTCTTCATGTCCTTTCTCTGCCTGCCTGCTTTTTTTAGAAAAGTAATTGGCAAGCCCCATGCCAATTGCAGGGGGGATAACGCCAAACAACCACTGGCAGACAGGGTTGCGAAATATCTTTTTTAAAAATTTATACCGGTGGTCGCCGGGTCCCTGTCCATCACCATGACCGATTAAAAATTGCTTACCATTAAAAGTAAAACGGGTGGGCTCAAAATAAACCGTCATGTTTAGCTCCTGCTGAAAATAATCCCTCACCCACATATCATGATTGCCTACAAAAAAATGAAGCCGTATGCCGCTGTCTGAGAGCTCTGCCAGTTTACCCAGCAACCGGGTATAGCCTCTTGGAACAACGGTTTTATATTCAAACCAAAAGTCAAACATATCTCCTACAATAAAGACCTGTGCTGCATCCTGTTTAATGCTGTCTAAAAACTGCACAATGGTTTTTTCACGCTGCAGGCTTGCTGCAGCATTGGGAGCGCCGAGGTGAAAGTCGGAAAGAAAATATATTTTTTTATCGGATGATAAAGTCAAAATGTAAAATTTAGATAGATACGCTGATTTTTTACAGATTGAAACGGATAAGAAGGATTTAAAAAACTGAATCAGCTTTTTCAGTCTCAATCCGCTTAATCTGTGTTTCTATCAATCGCATGTTTTTAAAATAATGATTCAAAAATAACCAGTTTCAACTAACTTTTATATTTTGTGGGATAATGGTATTGCTTTATTCACCAAGTATTACTTCAAGGTTACAATATGCCTGTTCTTTTATCTTTAAAGAACAGATGAATATATCTTTTGAAATAACCAGCGATGAAGAACGGTTTATTCAATATGAAGGAGTAAAAATTAACTACTCAAATTCATCTATTTCAAATAATGAACTCAGGCTTGGCAATGTATCCTTGCTTTTTGAAAACAATATTCAGCCGCAGCGTATTGATTGTTTTGAAATAAATAATTATAAAGCATTTTTCAAAACCGAAGGGGCTGATTTTCCCTT
>JANLQY010000123.1:0-14738 GCA_031368105.1 Chitinophagaceae bacterium | reverse complement strand
TGTGTACTCATCAATACATAATCCGGCGAATATTGTTCTCTTTGATATTGCGGTGGATTTGTTTTTGTATCCGGTATTCTTTTCTTTCCATTGTAATTGATGGTGTAATCAAATTTCCAGCCACTCACTGCATACGCTAAGTTAGCAAAAGCCCTGTCAGCAGCAATAAACGGCCTTTGTAACAGTTTTCCATTGAAAGTAGTTCTCACATCAAAGTAACGGTAAGCAATGCGGATGTCTAATTTTTTTAGCGGCTCAAAATTTACTTCCACCTGTAAACTGTTGGAGTAAGATTTTCCTTTTAAATTGTAAAAATTTACTTCCCTTGGGTTTTCAATATCTGCCACTACCTGATTGGTAAAATCATTTCGGTAAAAATCAATTCCCAGCATTGCATCTCTTGTAAAGAGTTTAAATTTTTGGTCAAGGCTAATACCTTTGTTCCATGCCACTTCTGCATCCAATCCATACGCTTTCCCTGCTGATGCATTTAAAATATTTACCTGCCTGGCACTTACAAATACGCTGGTGTTTTCTGCAAAAATATTTGCTGTCCGTTGGCCTCTTCCTGCACTTACGTGGAAGATAGTTCCTTTTATTGGCTCATACTTTATATTGATCCTCGGTGTAACAAACCACCCAAATAAATTATTGTGGTCTGTACGGATACCTGCCACTACAGAGAGTTTGGTGAGGTAATCATAAGTGTATTCAAAAAAAGCTCCGGGTACAATTTCTTTTCTTTTATAAATATTGGTATTGAATCGTTCATTGTATTGATCATACAAAAAACTAATGCCCGTCCGGAATTTATGATTGGTATTGTTGATGATAGACTGGTAAATTAAATTGCTGTAAAAGTTTTTTTGCTCAGCATCATACTTGGTTAATCCGAAATAAGAATTTTGCTGATGATCAATGGCAGCCAATTGCAGGCCGATACTTTTATATTTTTGTTCAGGAAATACATAACCGATTTTTCCAAATACTTCATAACGTTTTGTATCAATACCTAAACCATATTTATTACTGGTAAATTTATCTGTTGTTTCATTGTAAGCTGTTTCGCCGCCTGTTTTTTTATCATTCAAAACCTTTACACCAAACTGTGTTAAAAAGCCTTTGCCATCATCATACTTCCAGCGGTTTATAAAACTCAATTGGTTGCCTGTGGGCAAATCCCTGAAACCATCTTTATTAAAATCAACTGTTGCATTGCTGATAAAATCATCATGCAGCAATAAGGCGGTTGACCATTTGGCACCAATTTTTTTAGAGAGATTCAAATTCAAATCTGTTTTTCCAAAATCATTGATGTATGCATTGGCAAAAAGCTGTTCACTTTTTTCAGGCTTTTTCAGTTCTACATTTATTTGCCCTGCAATACTTTCATATCCGTTTGCCACAGAGCCTGTGCCTTTTGTAAGTTGTATCGATTCTATCCAGGGGCCTGCAATAGAATTTAATCCGAGTGGGGTTGCAATGCCTCTTGGCCCGGGTAAATTTTCTACTGTAAGCTGTGTGTAGTTGCCACTCAATCCAAGCAATTGAATTTGTTTAGATCCTGTTACAGCATCATTGTAAGACACATCCACCGAAGGATTGGTCTCAAAACTTTCGCTGAGATTGCAACAGGCTGCTTTGAATAATTCTTTTTCATTCATCACCTGCGTACGAATCGGGCTTATAGCAGAGATATAAGTTGACCGTTGTTTGGAAGTGATCAGTACTTCACTCAATTGTTTGCCCGAGGCAAGTATTATCTTTAGCTCCTTCATATCGGTTACGGTTATCGTATCAGGCCTGTATCCGCTATAACTGATTACCAGCCTGCTTTCTGTTCCGGTATGTTTTACTAAAAAAACTCCTGTTGAATCGGTAGAAGTGCCAATACCAGAATGTAACCAAACAACACTAGTACCAAACAAAGGACGAAAGACTCCTTTTTTATTACTCTCCAAAACAACTCCTTTTACAATATGGATATTTTTTGAAGGCACTGCTGAGTCAGAGGTGAAAGCGGTATCATTTAGTTTTTGGTGAATACTTTCTGCCATCATTTCTGTTTCCATATTTTCCATTTCACGGTAATGACAACAGGCAGGCAAAGCATTGTACACAATGGTTTTGGCTTTCTTTGTTTCAAGGTCGTGCCCAACCGCTACAATGCGGTTCTGTATTTTTTCTAAAGAAATAATTGCAGGATTATAAACCAGCAAAAGTTGTTTTGTATCTACATCCCAAACAGCCGATCTCACGCCTTTGCTTTTTACCACATTTTCAATCCGGCCTTTACATTGCTCACAGGCTCCAAATACTTTAAAAGAAACTGCTGTATCTTTTGGGATATAATTATTGACCTGTGCATACGATTCCGAAGTTGTAAAAAGGATTAATAACAGTATAATATTTTTCAACATTTTCATCTTTGCAAAATTTAATTTAATAAAGCATTGAGAAAGTTATCAGGCTTTCTCAATGCTAGGTATTTTTAATCTTTCATAGTTTTTGTTTTCACTTCAGTCATCGCCATTCCACATTTAGAACATTTGCCAGCTTTGTTACTTGCTTCATCCGGGTGCATAGGACAGGTGTAAGTTTTCATCACCTCCATTTTCATTTTTTCTTTTTTTGATGCCTGCATATTCATTCCGCATTTTGAGCATTGTCCGGGCTTGTCACTTACTTCATCCGGGTGCATAGGACAACTATAAGTTTTCATCATCTCCATTTTCATTAGCTCTTTTCTTGATGCTTGCAGGTTCATACCACATTTAGAACATTGTCCAGGCTTGTCACTCACTACATCCGGATGCATGGGGCAACTATAAGTTTTCATCACCTCCATTTTCATTTGCTCTTTTTTCGATACCTGCAGTTTCATACCGCATTTAGAACATTGGCCGGGCTTGTCACTCACTACGTCCGGGTGCATCGGGCAAGAGTAAATTCCCATCACCTTCATTTTCATTATCTCTTTTTTCGATGCTGACAAGTTCATCCCACATGTTGGGCACTTACCAGGTTTGTCCATTACCATTTCCTGATGCATCGGGCAGCTGTATTGAAGTGCTGCAGTTTTATCCTTCTTGGTTTTTACTGTTTTTGTAGTTTGAGCAAAACTTGCTGTAGCCGTAGTTACAGCTATTAAAAGAATGAGTAGCTTTTTCATGTTGTTTAAAATTTTATGATGATAAATAATGATGATTTTTTATTTGTTTTGTGCAGGATATTTTTTGAAATACCTGCTGCCTGCTTTTATTTAATCAATACCAGTAATGCTGCATTGATTAAATATGCACATAGCACAATGCACCGGTAAGCATTTTTACCATTGTGAAAAACAATCTAAATTCTATAGTCGGAAAATGCAGTTCATTATACAGACGGCGGGCTTTGTATAATCAGGAGGGGAATTATTATTTACTACTTTGTAAAAAGGGTTGGTTACAATTTCGCAATTGTATTGAGGAAAAATATTGGTAACAACAGCAACGGGTGTTTCAAAATTCAGGTTGTTTGAAACATTTTTATGTGAGTCGTTGAGTTTATAAAACTTATGTTCATCATTGCAGCAGCCGGGTTTTTTTTCCTTCATACCACATCTGCCGCACTTCCCATTATCTGAACCATACAATTCAACACCTGCTTTTTTACCCATGCAGTAATGTATCTCCATGGCAATGCCGGAAGATACGCCGAGGTACAAAAAAGCTAATATGGCGACAATGATCTTTTTCATTTCAATTACAAAAGTAAACTGTTTTATTAACACAAGTTGCCGGGGCTGCAAAGAATTTTGTTTTTTAACAAAAAGGAAATACCGGGTTTATTTGTTTTATCGGCAAGAAAATATTGTTGTGATAAAAAAATTTAACTCAAACAGCTTCTTCTATTATCTTCACATTTTTTATGTCAAAATTTTTAATAGCCGGATTAGGAAATGTGGGCAATGAATATGCCAACACCCGCCACAACATTGGCCTTGATGTGGTATTTGCCTTTGTGCAAAAGCATGGAGGCAGCTTCCGGACAGACCGGCTGGCTTATGTGGCAGAAGTAAAATACAAAGGGAAACAGTTTGTCTGTATTTGCCCCACCACTTTTATGAATCTTAGCGGAAAGGCTTTCAAATACTGGATGGACAAAGAAAAAATACTGCTGCAAAATACGCTGACCATCGTAGATGACCTCTCCCTGCCTTTAGATAAATTACGATTGAGGGCTTCCGGCTCAGCTGCCGGCCATAATGGGTTAAAAGACATTCAGCATATTTTGGGTACAGAAGCATATCCCAGGCTGAGATTTGGTATCGGCAATAATTATCCCAAAGGGATGCAGGCCGATTTTGTGCTGGGTAAATGGAGGCCCGATGAAATGCCATTAGTACAATTAAAGACTCAAATATGCGTTGATATAGTTGAAAAATTTGCAATAGCAGGTATTGAAAATACAATGACCGAAGTAAATAAACTAACCATTAAATAAGCCAATTAGTATTTTTACTACAACATAGTTGTTTTTTTACCTGTTTTGATTATATTCGTTTTATTAACATGCTATATCCTCTTAATTCCAATAAAAGATGAAGATAATTTGTGTAGGCCGTAATTATGCAGCACATGCTAAAGAGCTTGGCCACGAAATACCGACTGAGCCAGTCATTTTTATGAAGCCCAAGAGTGCTTTGCTGCAGAGCCATACCCCATTTTACTATCCTGAATTTACCAATGAACTTCATTATGAATGTGAGCTTGTTTTAAGGGTATCTAAAAATGGTAAGTACATACAAGAACGCCATGCGGCTAATTATTACAATGGCATTACCACAGGGATTGATTTCACAGCAAGGGATATCCAAAAAGAGCTGAGTGAAAAAGGCCTTCCATGGGAAAAAGCCAAAGCGTTTGACAACTCTGCAGCTGTAGGCAAATTCATAGATATTACCCCTGGGTTTAATAAAAAGAATATCAATTTTAGCTTCTATAAAAATAAAGAACTTGTGCAGGAAGCCAATTCAGGCCAGATGATATTTAATTTTGATGCCATCATAGAAAATATATCCAACTATTTTTCATTGAATATTGGCGACCTTATTTTTACCGGCACCCCGGCAGGTGTTGGCGAATGTGTGGTTGGTGATGAACTGGAAGCATTCATTGAAAAAGAAATGCTGTTGAAAATGGAGATAAAATAATTTGCACAAATATTTCTGTACAGCCTTCATGTTTTTGCATGAAGGCTTTTTTGTACGCTTAAATCAGTGCTCAATGTTTTTTGCATTTTCATTTTATGCTACATTTGAAAAATGTTAACCAACGATGTATTGCTGAAGGCATTTGATTTAATGTGTACCTCCAAAGCCATGGCCGAAACCTATGAAGCCAATCGGCAAATTTGCAAATATGTTCACTCCACTTCAAGAGGTCATGAAGCAATACAATTGGCCACTGCATTTCAATTACAGCCCTGCGATTTTGTAAGCCCTTATTACAGGGATGAAAGTATGTTGCTGGGTCTTGGCTTTACTCCTTACGAACTCATGCTGCAGTTGCTGGCAAAAGGAAATGATATTTTTACAGGAGGAAGGGAATATTACAGCCATCCAAATTACAGGGGTGCTGATAAGCCCACTATTATACATCAAAGCAGTGCCACCGGGATGCAGGCCATTCCTACTACCGGTGTAGCGCAAGGGGTGCAGTATCTGGAAAAAATAGAACCAAAAAAAGATACTGTTCCGGGCTATACCTATCCGGTAGTTATCTGCTCACTGGGTGATGCTTCGGTAACAGAAGGAGAAGTGAGTGAAGCTTTTCAGTTTGCAGCATTGCAGCAGTTACCCATTATTTATTTAGTACAGGATAATGACTGGGGAATCAGTGTAACCTCTGATGAAGCCAGGACAAACAATGCTTTTGAATTCATCAAAGGCTTTACAGGTATCAGCAGCGTAAGTATTGATGGCAGTGATTTTGAACAAAGTTTTGAAAAAATGAAATGGGTGGTAAATGAAGTAAGATTACATCGCCGGCCCTATTTGGTACATGCCAAAGTTCCGTTGCTGGGCCATCATACCAGCGGTGTAAGAAAAGAATTTTACAGAACAGAAGAAGACCTTGCCAAACATGCAACGGATGATCCGTTCATTAAGTTAAGAGAAAAATTATCAGCCCTTGGAATAGCCGAAGAACATTTACAGTATTTAGAAAAAATAAATGCTGAAAGAGTGGCAAAACAATTTGCCGCTGCGGTTGATTCTCCAGAACCAGATCCGGCAACAGTGGAAGATTTTGTTTTTGCAGCCACACCTGTTACCAAAGAACAGGGTGAACGCAGTGCTGTAAACAAAGAAAAAATTTTAATGGTAGATGCTGCCTTGTTTGCCATCAGGGAAATTATGGAACAATATCCTGAAGCGCTCTTGTATGGACAGGATGTAGGACGAAGGCTGGGTGGGGTTTTCAGGGAAGCTGCTACACTGGCCGAACAGTTTGGCGATCATCGTGTATTCAATACTGCTATACAGGAAGCCTACATCATTGGCTCCACTGTGGGAATGAGTGCAGTAGGTTTAAAGCCAATTGTAGAAGTACAATTTGCCGATTATATTTATCCGGGATTGAATCAATTGGTAACAGAGATTTCTAAAAGCTGCTACCTCAGTTGTGGAAAATTTCCGGTGCAAACTTTAATACGTGTGCCGATTGGTGCTTATGGTGGGGGAGGTCCATATCACAGCGGTTGTGTGGAAAGTACCTTGCTTACTATCAAAGGAATTAAAATTGTTTACCCCAGCAATGCGGCTGATATGAAAGGTTTAATGAAAGCAGCTTTTCTGGATCCCAACCCAGTGGTGATGCTGGAACATAAAGGCCTTTACTGGAGTAAAGTTCCGGGTACAGAAGATGCAAAAACAATTGAACCGTCTGTGGATTATATTATCCCATTGGGCAAAGGAAATATTGTATTAAAGGCTGATGAAAGGAAGATTGACAATGGCGAAAGTTGTTGTATTATTACTTATGGCATGGGTGTATTTTGGGCTAAAGCTGCCGTGAAAAATTTCCCCGGCCGGGTAGAAATTATTGACCTGCGAACTTTGTTTCCCCTGGATGAAGAACTGATTTTTACCACGGTTAAAAAACATGGCAGGTGTTTGATATTAACCGAAGAACAGCAAAATAATTCTTTTGCAGAAGCATTGGCCGGAAGGGTTTCCAAAGCATGTTTTAATTTTTTAGATGCACCTGTGGAAGTAATGGGAGCGTTGAACCTGCCAGCCGTGCCGATGAATGTGATTTTGGAACAGGCAATGCTTCCTTCTCCGGAAAAGATTACGGTAAGGCTTAAAGCTTTGTTGAATAATTAAAAGGTACAAATGGCAATTATAATATTGTATTTCCATTACTAATTAACATGGAGTCATAAAAAATCTTTTTAAAAAGGCACTTGTTTTTTTCTAAATTTTTACTCAGGGATCAATAATCATTTGGGTAACAAAACTGACAAATGTGTAAAAAAGCTAAACTATTATGCAAAATTTGCTATACTTTTAAGTCTTATTGCGTTTTTTTGTTGCCATGGGAAGCTATTCCCGATAATTATTTTATTAAAATCCATTTTTTATGAGAAAAAGCTACTCAACTTTTTTGCTGCTTATTGCCATCTTTTCTCTTTCCATTCTTTCATTAAGTGTACAATCACAGGTTATCATCAGCCAATATTACAAGGGTGCAGGAACTAATAAATGGATTGAACTTACCAATATGGGAACGACTTCCGTGAATACGGCTTCACCACAATTAAAATTAGGATTGTGGCCATCAAGTGGTACAACAGGTAGCATCAAGTTTTCAGGATCTGCTTCGCAAACTGTGAACCTTACTGTTACGATTCCTGCCAAAGGAACAGTGTTAATTGGTAATACCGCCAATGGAACAGAAGTGCCTTATTTGACTGCATCCAGCGCTGCACAAACTTCCAACACGGTAATTAATTTTGATGGTAATGACGGCATCGCTTTGCTCAACTCATCTAATACCATCATTGATAAATTTGGCCAGGGTATTAATGCTACAGATATCAGTTATGTAAGAAACAGTAATGTTACTTCACCCACCTCTTCTTTTAGTACCAGCCAATGGATCTCTGTTTCTTTAGCAACCGTTCAGGCCGCTTCTACAAATAGTCCCAACCGGTTGGGCTATCATATTATTCCTTCCTGTACCACACCTGCAAATCAGCCATCAGCAATGGTTTTGGGGAGTGTGACTACAAATAGTATTGCAGGTTCATTTACCTCTGCCACAGGTGCAGATGCATACCTGGTTGTAAGAAGCACCAGCACATCACTTACTTCAAATCCCATTGATGGGACTTCATACAGTGCAGGCAACAGCCTCGGTGGCGGCATTGTAGTGGACAGTGGTTCATCCAGTAGTTTTACTGCTACCGGTTTAAATAGTGGTACTAATTATTACTTTTTTGTTTTTTCTGTAAAGAATACTTCCTGTAGTGGTGGGTCAAAATATTTAACTGCCAATCCATTAACAGGTAACGCTGCTACTGCTTTACCAGCCTGTGTTGCACCTTCAGCACAACCAACAGGTTTGTCATTTGCCAATACAGCCAGTACTTCTCTTTCAGGCTCATTCAGTGCCTCCGGCGCTAATGAATATCTGGTGGTAATGTCTGCTGCATCCACACTCAGTGCTGCACCTGCAAATGGCGTTGTTTATAATAATGGAGATGCATTAGGTGGTGGAACAGTTATTAATAGAGGTACTGCTACTTCATTTAGTGCAACTGGTTTAAATAGTAATACCACTTATTACTTTTTTGTTTTTGCATTAAATAATACAGCCTGTGCAGGAGGCCCTGTTTATCTTACTGCAAATCCTTTAAGTGGCAGTCAGACAACTTTATATCCTTCCTGTGTTACGCCTTTGGCACAACCATCAGCATTCACTTCTTCGTC
Source organism: Chitinophagaceae bacterium (assembly GCA_031368105.1). GTDB lineage: Bacteria > Bacteroidota > Bacteroidia > Chitinophagales > Chitinophagaceae > Ferruginibacter. The sequence continues at coordinate 5,758 of JANLQY010000123.1, read as the reverse complement.
CACCTACAACTCTATTAATGGCTCGTTTACTTCAGCTACAGGTACAGATGGTTATTTGGTGCTAATGGGTACCGTTAGTTCATTAACTTCAAATCCTGTTAATGGTACAGTTTACAATGCAGGCAATAGTTTGGGAAGTGGTACTGTAATTAGTGCTGGTGTTAATCTGTCTTTTACTGCCACTGGTTTAAATGCAAATTCAACTTATTATTTCTTTGTTTATTCCTACAATAACTCGGTTTGTTCAGGTGGCCCACTTTATTTAACAGCAAGCCCTTTAACAGGTATCCAGGCAACAACAATTTCGCCTTGTGCTGCACCGATACAGCAACCAACAGCCTTAAGCTTTTCATCTGTTACTACCAGCTCAATGAACGGCAGTTTTACAACTGCAGGTGCTGATGAATACCTGGTGCTGATGAGTGCCAATAGTTCTTTATCCGCCAATCCTATAAACGGCATTATTTATAACAGCAATGATAATATTGGTGGCGCTATTGTAGTTCAACGTGGGGTATCCAACAGTTTTAGTTTGTCAGGGTTGTCGGCAGCTACGGCTTACTATGTTTTTGTATTTTCAGTAAACAGCAAATGCTCCGGCGGTCCTGTTTATTTAACCACAGCGCCTTTATCTGGCAGTCAAATTACCAGTGCTGCTGAATCAACTGTGTTGAATTTTTATAACGGAAACCTGCACTCTCACAGCAGTTATTCGGATGGCAACAGTGATAACACTACAAAAATTCCGGCAGATGATTATGCTTTTGCAAAGACGGCATTGTGCATGGATTTTCTTGGTATCAGCGAACATAACCATGCTACCGCAGGGATGCACCTGGCAGATTGGCAACCGGGCATTAATCAGGCTATTGCCGCTACCAGCAGTAATTTTGTTGCATTGCATGGAATGGAGTGGGGGGTAATTGGAACACAAGGCAGTGTCGGCGACCATGCAGGGCATGTGGTGGTATACGGCATGGATTCATTAATAGGATGGGAAGCTGCTAACTATCAGATATATGTTCCAAAAAGTACCTACACAGGTGCTGGTGGCTTATTTGAAATTCTTAACCGACATAGAGGAAATGCGCTTGCATACTGTGCTCATCCGGATAATTACGATTACAATAACCTGCTCAATATAGCTTATGATGTAAATGCAGATGATGCATTGGTAGGTACAGCAGTAGAAAGCGGCCCGGCCTTTTCTACTGACACTACTTATACAAATCAGGCTACCTCACTTTCCTATTATGCTTTTTACAAAAATATGCTGGCCAAGGGATATCATGTAGGGCCCACTATTGATCACGACAACCACAATTTTACTTTTGGCCACACAGCCAAATCAAGATTGGTAATATTGGCTACCAGCCTGAGTGAAAATAATTTGCTGGATGCTATGCGCCGGATGCGTTTTTATGCTACAGAAGATTGCGGTGCTAAAATAAATTTCACTGTTAATACACAACCATTGGGCAGCATATTACGCCAGGTGGGTGCCCCTGCTATTTCAATTAATACCATTACTTCTACAGCAGTATCTTCCATTAAGCTGATGTATGGTGTTCCGGGTAGCGGATCTGCAGCAACAACATTAACGAGTACTACCACAGGCACACTTAATTTTACGCATACTGCCCTTGCAAACCTTGCTACCGGCTATTATTTTGCAGATATTACAGAAATAAACGGAGCAAGAATTATTACAGCACCTGTGTGGTACACCAGGGATGATCTTGCTGCAAGGCCTGTGCCGGTGATTTCTTTTTTTACAGTGAATGAGCCTGACAGGGTGGTATTAAAATGGGTTACCAGCAATGAACCCAGTAACCAGTTTTTTGAAATTGAACGGTCAGCAGATGGAAGAAATTTTACCAGGATAGGAAGCCTGCAGGGCAAGGGTGCAAACAGCATTCCAACCAACTATGCTATCGATGACAGGAACCCAATCAATGGAATTGCTTATTACCGGTTATTACAAAAAAATACAGCAGGAAATATCAACTACTCCGAAATGAAAGTGGTGGACAGGGGATTGAAACCTTCGGGCTACATTACTATTTATCCAAATCCGGCACATGGCCTGCTTACAATAAAATTATTTGAAACGGTCAATGAAACTACTTTATTAGAACTGTATGATATGGCAGGAAGAAGAGTGGGCAGTAAAGCACTGAACCTAATTAGCGGAGAACAAAATTTACAATTGGATATGTCTGCTCTTGGTAATGGCAGTTATATCATAAAAATAAAACTGGGTAAAGAAATACTGACAAGAGTGGTAAATAAATTTTAAGCTAAATAATTCTGATACATGAATTTATACGTTTTGTTTTTTTAAATTGAACAGAACCACTTCAACCGACTTTTGCTTTTTTATAGAATGAAAAAAGTTCTCTGAAAATTCAGATTAATTTAGCTACACCCATTTTATAGGGCACTTCTAAAGTTATAGTGGTTCCTTTTCCTTTTTTGGTTTCGATGTTTATTTTACTGCTCATCATAAAAGCCCGTTCCCTCATCCCAACAAACCCCAATGTTTTTTTATTTTTTATTTCCTCCGGATTAAACCCTTTTCCATTATCATGTATAGTTAATAACAAATGTTCGTTGCGCCGCTTTAAATGGGTGGTTACATTGATGGCTTGTGAATGGCGGGCAATATTGGTTAGTGTTTCCTGGTAAATCCTGAAAATTCCGAGAGCCACGTTTTTATCAATATCCAATTCCCTGATAGGTGAATTGAAATGACAATGAATACTGTGTTGTTTTTCAAACTCACTGCTCTGAAATTCAAGCGCATCTACTAAACCAAAATCATCAAGTATAAACGATCGGAGGCTATTGCCGATAAACCTTACTTTGGTCATGGTATCGTCAATCAACGAAATCATGGCTTCTAATTTTTTTTGCAGGGGAACTTCTTCAGGTAAAATTTTTTTTCTAATCCACGAAACATCCATTTTTAATGCGGTTAGTTGCTGGCTCAACTCATCATGTACTTCCCGGGCAATATGGGCACGCTCTTCCTCCCGAATGGTTTGCAGGTGATCTGCCAACAGCCTGAGTTCTTCCCGGGACTGTTCAATTTCTGCAATTGCTTTTTTACGATCAGTAATGTCATAAATCAAACCAATAAGAAACCTTTTACCATTCTCATCAATATATCGTGTTTTCCTTGTAGAAATTGTTAGTGTTGGGCCATTCCTAACAGTAAGTAACTCCTCAGTAACATTATCCTGACCATCTGTGATCACCTGCTTATCAATTCTTAAAAATTGTTCCCGCTGTTTTTCAGTCACTTCTTCGGCAAGTGTTTTGCCTATTATCTTATCCCTTGACAGTCCAAAGATTGTACAGAAAGCATCATTGACCAGGAGGAGCCTGCTTTGGTCGTCTTTTACGAATATAGGGTCACCAATTTTGTTGATGAAACTTTGAATATATTTTTCGCTTATCTCTGCTTGTTCTTTTGCTTTAATTAATTCTTTCTCTGCATTTTTCCGGTCAGTAATATTTATAGTTGTTCCAAAATATCCTAAGAGTTCATTTTTAGGATTAAATACTTTTTTTGCACTTCCTTCAACCCAGGTGATTTCCCCATTCTTTTTCATAAATCTATATTCGTTATTCAAGTGAGTTTGAAATTTGACTGATTTATGCCAATGTTCAATTGTCTTTAGTTTGTCGTCGGGATGAAGGGCATTTATCCAACCAGTTCCTAAAGCTTCTTCTAATTTCAAATCCGCTATTTCCAACCACTTTTCATTGGCATAAACACAATCGCCTTTAATATTCATAATATATATTCCCACCGGTAATTGGGTACTTAAATATTTGCATGTTTTCTCAAGACCGAATTGGTTTACAAAATATTCAAGATTTTGATTTTTCATATTTTGACATTTTTAATAATGATGCCCATCAGGCAGTATTTTGTCAGGTGGTAAATTTCAATTCGGGATGCCCATAACATTGTTAAATGTAAAAATAAAAATTGATGAATTATACCAACTACTTTATTAAAACCAGAAGAATGAAAAACCTGTCCTACAAGCCATGGACGGAATTTTACAGTGTAGCCATCTTACCAAATTGGTTATGAGAATAGAATCTTTGAATAAGATTTGAAGTATAGCCAATGTAGATTTTGTTATGCTTGATAGAATATAGTATATAAACAGTGAAGTGCATCTAAATTAAAAAAAGCCCAAAATCTTTAAGGGAGATTGGGCTTGGTATCGGGGAGCAGACTTGAACTGCCGACCTTCGGGTTATGAATCCGATGCTCTAGTCTTTTTTATGCCTTATTTATAGTAGAACCTGACAGTTTATGTTGTATAAAGTTATAAAAAATTTGCTGAGTGTTAACGAAAGTGTTAACTGTAAAATTAAATAATTGAAACAGGTATTAGTGCTATGCAGCCATTTTATATTTCCCATGCCCAACTTTGGAAAGGACTGTTTTTTTAGTTAGGTCTTTTAGCATTTTATCACAGGTTCGTTCTGGAATTCCTATTTTGCCTCCTATTAATATGGCTTCTGTTCTCGTAAACGAATCTTTAGGTAGCACTGAGCATAATCTTTCCTGATCAACACTTAGTTCTTTTAAACTCTCCTTTGGCAATAATTCAAAAGCTTTAAATGCATGTCTTAAAAAAACTAACCCCAATTCAATTGCTGTATTTAATGACTTTTCAGTACAGGAAAATGACGTTTTAACATGACCATTTTCACATTTACTTAAACATTCCAAAATGGTTGCAATTTTTTGAATAACTACAAACCCCCTTTTTATATTTGCCTGCAGGTTACTGATTTGAAATATATGGTCATATTCTTCCTGTAGAATTGCTTCAATGTTTGAAAGCTGCACTTCTGAAAATCTGACCTTTACTTCCTCAAATTTTAATAATTCCTCAAAGTATGAATTTGCAATGTTTGCATATTTTGCAAACTCCTCTTCAACATCAATGCTGGTATTTAATCTACCATAGCATTTTAAAGTTTCCTGCGTATTTTCAAATACATAATAACATCCCCTGCTAAATAAACCATTTTCAGCAGACCTCATAAACTTTTTGAATTGCCCAATGGTTCCAGAAATAGCCAAAGAGAATTTAATGTTTTCAATTTCAACAATAGGCTTATCTTTTCTGTATATAGAACAACTTTCATTTTCAAAGCCATTTCTCAGAATGTCGGAATAATTCCCCCAGTCTTGTTTGTTGGCATTTACAAGGGTATCTATTTCGGACTCAATCATTACCCCTGCACCATCGTTTTCTTTAAGCAATTGTACTATCCCTGCAGTACTGATATTTGCTGGAATGAGTAATTTACCTTGTTTGACCCGTTTAAAAGTTACTTTCATTTCAGCAGCCAACTTCCTGGCATATTTTAGAGCTCCTTTCCCACTTGCTGCAGGTGCAACTATGAAGGAAAACAAATTAGGAGCAATAAGTTTTTTGTCTACTTCATTGTATGCATATAAATTAATAAAACAACCGCCCAAAACACTTAAAGCACCTGTTAGAAATACATCCCTTTCATTCTTATCTATAAACACATTACAGGTATCTCTTAATAGTCTCGGCAGATTGTCATAGACTAATTCTGGAATAAATCTATAAGCTTCATTTTTATCCCAAATACCTACTTCCTTTTTGCTTTCCATAATATATTCTGAAATTGCAAGTATTGCATCTTTTGCAAGCCCTTTACTTTGTTCTTCCCCCACAATTTCCAAATTTGG
>JANLQY010000090.1:0-1790 GCA_031368105.1 Chitinophagaceae bacterium | reverse complement strand
AAGAAAGTATTTTATTGGGGATTAATTTTCTGTTGCCGGATACGGCTATCCTGCATTATAGCTGTTGCCAATTAATGCCAGTTTTGATTATTTTTCCTTTTCTTTGTAATAAATCTCTGCTATTGCATTAATTATACCTATTTAACGTTTTTTTTCAAAAAAAGGAATCTTCCGTAAAAGCTTATCGCAATTTTGTATGAATTTTAAAATCAGTTTTCTTCTTATCCCGGTCTGTGTTTTATTTTTTTCATTGGCGGCACATTCACAGATAAGCACATTGGCGGTTCAAAACTTATCATCTGTAAAAGTTGATGAAATACCGGATAATGAGATAAAATCCTACCTGGTAAAGGCAAATGAAAATGGAATATCCGAAGAAAATATGTACAGGATATTGGCAGAAAAAGGACTGCCACAGGAAGAGCTGGGTAAATTAAAAAGCCGTATTGCAAATTTGTCCACTTCAGGCTCCGAAAAAAATTCCAGTTTGCAAGATCTATCTGGATCAAAAACAAAAACCAGCAGGTTTTCTAACCAGGATGCAGTAGATATTCCACAACAAAAAAATCAAAGCGATCTTTCAGTTTTTGGGTCTGAATTATTTTCTACCAATAGTCTAGTTTTTGAACCCAACTTAAGAATACCTACTCCATCTGGCTACATACTTGGCCCTGATGACGAGTTAATAGTAAGTGTATTTGGGTTTAGCGAAAAAACATACAATCTTACAGTAAACGAAGAGGGCAATATTTATATTCCACAAGTGGGGCCCGTCTTTGTAAACGGATTAAGTATTGAACAGGCAAGTTCCAAAATAAAGGCTAAGCTTGCATCTACCATCTACAAAGCTATCAGGGGCGGACAAACGAGGGTGCAAATTTCTCTGGGTAAAATTAGAAGCATCCGGGTAACTGTTATTGGAGAATCCAAGAAGCCAGGTACCTACACAATATCTTCCCTTACCACTGTTTTTAATTTGTTGTACCTGTGCGGTGGCCCTACTGAATTGGGCAGTTACCGCAAAATAGAATTGATTCGTGGAAATGAATTAAAAAAAACCATTGACCTGTATAGTTTTTTAGTGAAGGGTAACCAAAAAGATAATGTACTGCTGCAAGAAGGTGATGTAGTAAGGGTGCCTTACTATAAAACAAGGGTAGTTTTAAATGGTAACGTAAGGCATAAAGGAAAATACGAATTGATAGAAGGAGAAACATTCGATCATTTGCTGCAGTATAGCGGAGGTTTTTCTGATGATGCTTATAAAGCAGCTGTTACGGTTTATCAATACACGGAAAAAGAAAGACGCATTGCCGACTTATCCAAAAACCAGTTTGCCAGCTACAAACCACAATCCAGTGATTCGATAGTGGTGGGGAAATTGTTAGAACGGTTTGAAAACAAACTTACCATTACCGGCTCCGTAATGAGGCCGGGAGATTATGAACTATCGGGTAATTTAACATTGAAGGATTTGATCAATAAGGCCGGTGGGATAAAAGAAGATGTGTACAGCAAAAGAGGAAGCATCAGGCGGCTGAGTAGTAATAACTCTCCTGTCCAGCTGTCATTTGATATTGATTCTGTAATGAATAGCCTTTCAACAGTGTACCTTAAAAAAAATGATAGTGTTACAGTTTATTCCATCTTTGATCTTACAAATGATATATCCATCAATATTGACGGAAAAGTGAAACGGCCTGGTAAATACAAATGGGTAGAAAATATAACACTAAAGGATGTATTGCTAATGTCTGGCGGCCTCACTGAGTCTGGTGATATCGCTAATA
>JANLQY010000079.1:0-12855 GCA_031368105.1 Chitinophagaceae bacterium | reverse complement strand
ACGACTTTTGATTTACTCATAAAAAGGATGGTAATAAATGAACCAATACGCTTATTATCAGTCAATTAATATTGTTACCTAAACGCCTATACCTAATAATTAATTTTAAGCAAATTGTACAACAAAAATAAGTGCAGATATGATTAAGCAGGCGATTGATATTTTGCGGTGCCCTATTACCAGGAGTAAACTGACGATGGTTGTAATTAAGGAAGTGGAAAAGGAACTGGATGGTACACTGGTAGCTGTAATTGAAGAAGCTGTGTTGTATGCAGAAAAAGATTGGTTGTATCCTGTAATCAATGCGGTGCCCCGGTTGAATGTGGAGGCTTTCGTAGAGTACGGTGATTTTTTGAACAGGCATGTAAAAGATTACAGTAAGCGTAAAGAAAGTATCCAGAATCAATACAGCGAACTGGTAGGCTATACAATGAAAAAAAATAAACGCACCAAAGAAAGTTTTTCAAAGGAATGGAAAGTGTATGATTTTGAAAAAGATAAAACCTGGGATGCAAATGACGATGCTATGCTGAGCAGGTTTTTAACAGAAACAAATGAAACCCTCAGCTCTTTAAAGGACAAAATTATTTTTGATGTCGGTTGTGGAAATGGCAAACTGAATTTGTTGCTGGCTGCTAATGGTGTTGTAAATGTGGCGATGGATTTTGGCAGCAGTATTGAAGAAGCATCTTTACGCAACCACTCTTCAGCAGTTCATTTTATACAGGGTGATGTGCAGTTTCCACCGGTGGCATTTAATTATTTTGATATCGTTCACTGCAGCGGAGTTTTGATCCATACTAATAATACCGAATTGTCTTTTTTCCTGCATAGAGCCAACAGTGAAAGCTGGTGGCAAATTGAGTGTATGGATGTATCATCACCGAAAGGATTTTGTTCATAATCTTTTTAACCGTATCCGTGCAGTTACGTCCAAATTCCCGCTTTCTTTTCAATATTATTTGTACTGCATCACTGTTTTTCCGGTAAGTTTTTGTATAAAAAAATTGAAAGGCAATAAACAAAATACCAGGGAAATGATGGTGGATATTTTGGATTGGTTTACACCTGAATTCCGCTGGGAGCACGGGCATACGGAAGTGGTATCGTGGTTTTATAAAAGACAATACCGAAATGTAACAATAACTACGGATGAGGTATTTGGGTTTAATACGATTGGTGAAAAACCAGTGGTATAAACTTTTATTTCTTTGTCATTATCATTTTATTAATTTGGAACCATGAAAGTATTATGGCTGGCAAGCTGGTATCCCAACAGGACAGCACCTTACAACGGTGATTTTATAGAGCGCCATGCCATTGCTGCTGCCCGTTTTACTGAACAGCTTTTTGTAATTGCTATCGTAAAAGATGATGCAATGGAAAGAGGCAGCACAGAAATAATTAAAAAACAATCTGGCAATCTTACCGTATTTACTGTTTATTATGGTAGGGGTAAATTAGGTGCTGTTGAAAAATTATTTTCGTTTAGAAAATATTTTTCGCTGCAAAAAAAAATATACAAACAGATAGAACTGGAATTTGGAAAGCCTGATATAGTGCATGTGCAGGTACCCATGAAAGCAGGTTTGTTTGCTCAATACTTAAAACAAAAAGAGGGAATCCCTTACATTGTTACAGAGCATTGGGCAGGCTATGCCAGGGTTTGCAGGCCCAATATATTTGATATGGGCAAAACTTTTATCAAGCTTAATAATTTGGTATTGAGAGGAGCCAGCCTGGTCCTTCCGGTAAGTGATCATTTAGGAAAACTGATCTGTAATGATTTTATAAAAATTAACTGCAGCGTTGTTCCAAATGTAGTTGATACGGCTTTATTTTTTCCTGTTGTGAAAAATGAGTCTGATGTTTTAAAGCTCATCCATATTTCAACAATGGGGTATCAAAAAAATATGGAAGCTGTGATTGCAGCATTGGCTTTATGGAAAGAAAAGGGTGGGGCTTTTGAACTGAACTGTTATGGCAGGATAAATGATGCGATGGTACAATTGGTAAAAAGCCATTCATTACAGAAACATGTTTTTTTTCATGGTGAATTTCCTCAAGCTGTTTTGGCAAAAGCCATCCAGCAATCGGATGCATTGATTCTTTACTCCCGGTACGAAACATTTGGCTGTGTGTTGATAGAGGCAAATGCCTGTGGGGTACCGGTGATAGTGAGCGACCTGCCTGTATTTCATGAATTGATAACAGAAAATATAAATGGCGTGTTTGCTGAAGGGGAGAACCCATCAGCATTAGCAGCAGTACTGGCAGTATTTGCAAACAAAAAAAATAATTTTAATCAGCAGCAGATAGCAGCGGCAGCTAAAGAACGTTTTAGTTATGATGTGGTGGGCAGGCAATTGAAGAATATTTATTCAACCATTATAAAAGACAAGCCTTAATTTTTACAAAGCTTTTATTTCGTCCATTACTTTTCTTAAAAAAAATCCGGTACTTATTTTTTCGCCAATGATGGAAGCCTGCTGTTGCATGATTTGGTATTCTGCAGTAGTAAGGCTGTTTAGTTTTGCTTGTATTTCCGTTAGAGAATGAACGCAGAAGCCAATATTATTTTCTTCTACCAAAGCAGCTACAGGACTTTCTTTCCAAACAATTACCGGCAGGCCTGCCACCAGGTACAAAGAAAGTTTGTGAGGATTGTTGTACCGTAAATAGTCATCACATTTTTCAATCGAACTGCCATCCCACACCAGTCCAAAACTGCCTTCTAACACAGCAGGTAAAATGTCTGGAGATACAACTCCTTTATAAGAAAAGGTATCAATATTTATTTGGGCATCATAATGATGGCCATACACATTGAAATGCAGTCCGGGCAATTGATTTAATGAAAATACAAATGTTGCTTTTACAGCACTGCCGGCAAAACAAATACTGTTGTATAATTCTCTTTGGACCGGGGAGCCGTCAAAAGGATAATCAAATACATTGATGGCAGATATTGAAGCAGCAGGCAAATATTCAAGCAGCTTTTTTTTCATGGCCGGGTTGTGGGCAATGATGTAATTGAATTGTTGTAAAAGGATTATTTCTTTACTCAACAGTATTTCATCTTTATCCCGGATTCCGTCAATGTCGATTATTAAAGCAACTGTTTTTACACCACGCCATTTTAATATTTGTAATAACAATTTATACGCTTTTGCCAGCAAAGGAAAATGAAAAACTACCAGGCTGTTTTTGTTTATTGAAAATGCTATTTGAACAGCATTGCAAATCCTTAAAAATTTAACCGGCAAAGAACCATCTTTTGTATGCCGGAATTTTAAAGCTGTAAACCCTGCTGTCTCCAAAATCTTTTCATTGTCATTTCTTACAATGCCTGCATTGTATTGTTTGGTATCGTACCCTTCTGCAACATAATATGTGTGGAGTTTTTTCAATGAAGTGTTTAAAATTTCAGGAGATTGGTTACATAATTTTTTATTTCCCTGATAACAATATTATTGAAAATATAGTATTGCACAACATAGTAAATAAACATACAGGCAGGTATGGCAGTCAACAATACCAGTGGTGGCGATGCCACGAAATTTTTACAAAATAATATCACCGGGATAAAAAGCAGGGTGGTGAAAATAGTTTGTAATATCATAACAGGGCTAGCATTAAATCGGATCAGTTTATTTGCCTGAATACCGGTGATAATGGTGATGATGAGTTCTGTTGCCATACAGGCATAAGCAGCGCCAGCTTCAGCAAAATAAGGTATCAGTAAAAAATTAAGCGCCACACTCACTATGCAGCCAATGGCTGCAGCCAGCAGGAATTTTTTCTCCTTTTTAAAAGGTACCAGTGTTTGAAAACAAAATAAATTGCTTAGGCCAATCACCAGCGGCAGAAAAGCCAGTATCCTCATCAGCGGTACAGCAGGTAAAAATTTTTCACCGGCAATTGTTTCAATTATTTCTGGTGCCAAAATAAAAAGTCCGGCACCTACAGGCAGGCCTGCTGCAATAATAAACTGAAGGAGTTTGTTTAAGTTTTTTTTCACTTCCACTGTATTACCCGTACTTACTAAGTAAGACAGGCGTGGCATCAGCACAGTTCCAATGGCAATAATGACAACAAGAAAAATCTTTACCATTTTTAAAACAGTGGTGTAATAACCAACAGCTTCATCATTGTGGGTAAGGTGCTGCAGGATGATGGTATCGAAATAAACATAAATACTGATGGCGGACGAAGTAAGAAAAAAATGCCAGAGCGGTTTCAGGTGTTGCTTCAGGTGGAGTGGCTGTTTAGAAAATTTGTTTTCACTGAATAATTTATAACTGTTGAGAACAGCAATGATCAACACAGATGCAGTAAAAATGCCAAAATAAATACTGTAATCACTATTCGTTTTTACCAATAAAAATAATGCGGCAATCATTGCAAGTCTTATTGCAACAGTTCTTACAGCAGCAAATTTAAATTTTTCCATGCCCTGAATGTACCAGTCGAATGAAAAAGAACTTGCAATAATATTGATAGCTGCAAGCAGGTACAGTGTTGGATTAGCAGGCCAGCTGCTAAAAGTAAACAATACAAAACAGGTAGTGGCAGTAATGGAAAAAATGGTTTGCAGCAATGCCATTTCCTGAATCAGTATTGATCTTTTAGCCACATCATTTCTTGCTGCGGCAATTTCACGAAGTGCATAAAAAGGAATACCAAAAGCCGCCAGGATGGTAAACACCTGCGAAAGAAAATCAACATAGTTTACCCTGCCAAGGTTATCAGGCCCCAATATACGGGTGATGTAAGGATAGGTAACAAGGGGCAGCAAAGCCTGTGTTGCAGAGGTAATAATTTGATAAACGAATTTATTTTTCAGTTCGCTGGCCAATAGATAGTTTTTATGATCGGCTCGTAAATTATGATTCTATTTTTAAAACGGGGTAAAGTTTTATTCAGGATTTTTTTGAAAGGGTTTATCAGCTTTCAAAAAAATGTATAGAGCGGATTGCTGTGTATAAGTGGCCTTTATTTGTTTAATTTTTTTTTGATATTTATTGAAATTATTATATATTTGCTTTACCTTTGCCATCTATCCAACTCTTGAAAAGAATTATTGCATCAAAGCTTCTTTTATATCCTGCTGAATTTCTCTTAAGTCATTGTTTTTTTCTCTAATGGGAAATATTTCAATTCATAAGTATCTGATGATGTCACCTATTAACTAATATCCACCGAATACCTTAGCTAATAACCGACCTCCTTTAGAAAATCATAAGTAGTCAAAAAATTATTTTGTCTAAGCAACTTATTATTTTGTTATGAAGATTTTTTATTTACCTGCGAAATATTATAAAGAAACTTATTTTCTATTCACTTTTTTACTTTTTGTATTTACAGGATTATCTCAAACTAATACCATGGCTGCTGGTACTATTTGGAGTACTGGTACATGGAGCTTGGGTCATGCCCCTTTATCGACGGAAAACGCTGTTATAAATGCAGGTCTCTCTGTTCAAATTAATGCATCAGCGATTTGTGCCACCCTTCAAATTAATAATTCTACCGGTAATGGTGTTACAACCAGTTTAACTATTAATTTAAGTCAAACACTTACTGTAGGTGCAGGTACGGGGTCAGTGACAATCGGAAATGGAGGAACTGGGATGGGGAATGGAAATACGAGTACAACATCATTAATTGTAAATGGTAATTTATTAAGTGGAACTATCAATCAACTCCCAAGTGTAAGGAATGGAGGTAGTGGTGGCGCTGGTAGTGATCAATTATCTATTAGTTCAGCAGGTAGTGTTACTGTTACCGGAAATGTTGCAGGAACTACAGTAATAGATACAAAGGGACCTGTAGCCACAGCTTCTGTAATATTTACAGGTACAGGCACCCTGAATGTTACAGGTACTTTTACAACCTCTGTTTTTACTCCATCAACAGGTATTGTAAATTATAATGGAACCTCTTTACAATCAATAAATCCACTTTATACAACTTATGGTACTTTAAAGTCGAATAATATTGCAGGAGTAACTTTAGGAGCCCCAATTAGCATAACAAATCTTATAATAGGAGATATTACCCCAAACAGCATCTTAAACGATAACGGCAAGCAAATTACAAGTACCGGAACTTTTACTTTTACTTCAGGTACTTTTAACATTGGAACATTAGCTACTGCAACTTCGTATCCTGATTTCACTACCAATAATATTGCGGCCGCTACCACAGTTAATTATAATTCTACCGCCAGTCAAACCATTGTCGCTGTTAATTATGGCAATCTTACTAACACTGCTAACGGGTCGAGGATTCTTGCTTCATCTGGAACAATAGGCGTAAAAGGTACTTTTTCACCAGGGAGCGGAGCATATATAAATACAGGAAGTACCATCAGTTTTAATGGTGCAGCAGCTCAAACCATCCCTGCTTTTAATTATAATAATTTAACTGTTACCAATGCCAACACGAATATTACATTGGCAAGTGGCGGTATTATTGGCATTGCAGGAACATTTACACCAGGTGCAACTACATTTAATTCTATTATAAACAGTACCATTAGTTTTAATGGAACGGCTGCACAGGCCATTCCTTCTTTTACTTTTAATAATCTTACTATTAATAATATAACTGGAATATCATCATTGGGAGGCGACATTACAATTAATAATTCACTTGCGCTTACGAATGGAATTGTAACAACCGGGAGTAACAAAGTAATAATACCTAATGGAGGGTCAGCTACCCGTACCAATGGGTGGGTAGCCGGTAATCTGCAAAAATACATTGCTGCTTTAAGTCCTGTAACTTTTGAAATTGGCGGGAGCACTAATTACAGACCTTTAATAATTAATTTTTCAGCTATTACCACAGCCGGAACTTTAACTGCATCTGTAACCCAGGCCAATGCATTACATCCACAAATTGCTTCGTCTGGTTTAGACAATACAAAAACAATATTGCGTTACTGGAACTTAACATCAGGCGGACTTGCCGGAACTTATGCGGCAACTTTTAGTTTTGTAGCTGCAGATATTCCAGGTGGTGCCATTACTTCCAATTTCGTAGTTCGCAATTATAACAATCCCTTCTGGGCGGCAACCACTACAGGCACCACTACCGGTACAAGTACCCAGTCAATAGGCTTAACAACTTTCGGCGATTTTTCAGTTGGAGAAAAGGTAAGTTTAATAGTTACTACCCAGCCATCAAGTGCAACTGTTTGTGCCGGGAACAATGCATCTTTTACATCAAATTCTACTTCCACTCCAACTCCTTCGGTTAAATGGCAACGGAGTATTGATGGTATCATATGGGTTGATATTACTTCCTTACTTGACGGTGGGGTGTATACTAATTTTTCAACTAATACGCTTAATATTACTGGTGCTACCGTTGCTTTAACAGGATATCAATACAGGTCAGATTACAGTAATATTAATGGCTCAGTAAACTCGAATGCTGCGACACTAACAGTTACTGCATTACCTTCCGGAACAATTGATTATCCAGGCCAACCTTTTTGCGCTGCTGGTGGCAATAAAACAGTTGCAATAACTGGTACCGGTGCTTATACCGGGGGTACTTTTTCTTTTTCGCCTGGTGGTTTAATCATTAATAATTCAACTGGTGAAATAACACTTGCAGGAAGTTCACCCAACTCATATACTGTTGTTTATACAACGCCCAATTGCCCTGTACAATTTTCCACCACAGTTGATATTACGGCTCCACCAACAGCAACTATCAGTTATCCATCAAGTCCATTCTGTTTATCTGACGGAGCAAATAAAGCTGTTGTATTGACAGGAGATAATACCGGTACTTTTTCTGCACCGTCAGGTTTAAGCATCAATTCTGTTGATGGAAATATCACCCCAAGCACAAGTACTGCAGGTACTTACCTGGTTACCTATACCATACCTGCATCCGGTTCCTGTGCTGAAGTATTTATTACCACTTCTGTAACAATAACCGCTCCGCCAACTGCAACAATTAGTTATGCCGGTTCGCCATTCTGTAAATCGCTGGGTGCCGGACAGCCAGTTACTTTAAGTGGAACGTTTGCATATACAGGTGGTAGTTATAGCGCTCCTGCAGGTTTAACTGTTAACACTTCAACCGGAGCAATTAATCCCGGCACAAGTAACGCTGGTACCTATTTAGTAACCTACACTTTAGCCGCCGCCGGGGGCTGTGGTATTGTAGAGGCTACTACTTCAGTAACTATAACAGCAGTCCCTGCTGCCACCATCAGTTATAGCAGTTCAGCTTATTGTATATCTGATATTTCCACTTACTTAGTTAATTTATCTGGTACAGCAGGCGCCTACTCTGGTGGAAGTTTTACTGTAAGCCCTTCAACGGGTTTAAGTATTGATGGTTCAGGTACTCTTATACCTGGCAGCAGTACAGCAGGCCCTTACACAGTGATCTATACCATCCCGGCATCAGCAGGTTGTGCAAGGGTACCAGTAAATACCTTCGTTACAATCAATGCTGATGCGACAATTAATCTTACTTCTGCCGGCTCTACAACATCCCAAACAATATGTATAGGAACATCTATTACATCTATTACTTATTCCATTGCTGGCAGTGGCACAGGAGCTACTTTTTCTGGATTACCTGCTAGTGTTACAGGTTCTTTCAGCGGAGGGATAGCTACTATCAGTGGTGCACCAACAGCCAGCGGAACATTTAATTACACTGTAAATACAACCGGAACTTGTGTTCAAACCAGTGCTAGTGGAAGTATAACAGTGAATGCTTTAACCGTTGGAGGTACCCTTTCACCTGTACTGGTTACTGCTTGTGTGGGTGCAAACAGCGGAACAATTACACTTTCAGGAAATACAGGATCCGTAATCAGGTGGGAAAAATCAGTTAATGCTGGCAGCACATGGACAAGCATTTCAAATATTACGAGTAACCTTAATTATTTGAACCTTACTCAACCAACAATATTCAGAGCCGTGGTTCAAAATGGCCTGGGTATTTGCGCCATCATAAATTCAGCAACAGCACAAGTAGTGGTTGACCCAGCCTTTACCCCCGCTATTACAGCATCTGCTTTAACAACCTGTGTAGGCCAGCCTGTAACATTGACTGCATCAGGCTATTCAATTACGGGGCTGCCAATTGGAGGCGGTGATTTTGCAAGTGCCAATCCTCCGGGATGGAATGGTGCCAGCGCAAATAATAATAGTGTTAATCCTAACAGCGGGTGGGGAGAAGCTAGTGGCCCTAAAGTTTGGAATGGGGTTACCTATAATTCTTCAGGAAAATTCATGATCATTAATGGTACAGGGGTACCAGGAAATCTCGTATTATCAACACCAGTATTTAGTACCGTAGGTTTAACTACAGCGGTATTAATTTTGAACCAGGCTTATAATTTAAATGCTGGTGCAGTTGCAAAAATTGAAATTTCAATGGATGGGGGCATTACCTATACAACGCTTCAAACCTATACCGGGTCTGCTAACCTGGGGCCTACCAATGGCTTAAGCTCAACTATGAGTATTGATTTAACTTTCTACCTCGGAATGACTAATTTGATGATTAGATTTTTGTATACAGGTTCTGCAGGAAGTAATTGGGCTATCGATAATGTTTACATTAATAACTCTACTGGTGTTGGTAATTATAACTCACTTAATTATTTATGGACTCCTTCAACAAACCTTTCTGCCAACACAGGGCAGGCAGTTACTTTTACACCGGTAAGCGCCGGAAGTTTTACTTACCAGGTAACGACTACTACCGTTGGAGGTTGTCCTGGTTCTGCCCCCGGAACTGTTACCGTTGTTGTTAATGATCCGGTAGTAATTACAGCTCAGCCAGCCAATTTAAGTTTTTGCCAGGGTAGTAATACTTCCATCACTGTTACTGCTACAGGAACTTCACCTAGTTATCAATGGCAGGTAAGTACTACAGGCAGTGGCGGTCCATGGACAAATCTTACCAATACAGCTCCTTATTCCGGGGTTACTACTGCCACATTAACGTTCACTGCTCCTGCATTGACACTTAGTACAAATTTTTATAGAGTGGTAATATCTGGATCCGCTCCCTGCGGATTGGTAAACTCAAATGCAGTATCCCTGAAATTTGGTAATGTCTGGATGGGAACGATCAGTGCTAATTGGAATAATTCAGGTAACTGGTCGGATGGAAATTTGCCATCTACCAGTTGTGCCAATGTTTATATACCAAACAGGGCGAATCAGCCCGTTTTAAATTCGGCTCCCAATGCCTTAATAAATAATATTATTATTGATCCTGGTGCTAAAGTAACCCTGTCAAATGCAACAATGAAAATTGCCGGCACCATTACCAATAATGGCTTATTTGATGTAAGCAATGGCACACTTGAATTTAATGGATCATCCGCACAAAGTATTTCCGGCAATTTATTTGTTGGTAATAATTTAAAAAATCTTATCGTAAGTAATACCAATGCCGGTGGCCTTACTTTATCTGGTGCAGGAATTAATTTTAATATTCTGGGTGATGTATCTTTTGGAAATCTAAATAATGCCACCCTTAACACTGGCGATAATCTTGTATTGATATCTACCGACACCAGTACTGCAAGCGTTGCGGATATTACCAATAACAGTGTTAATTCAGGTAATAAATTTAATGGCAATGTCATTGTCGAACGGTATTATCCTGCTCTCAGGGCATGGCGGCTTGTAACAGCACCTTTATCTGGAACGGGTTCTATTTTTAGTGCCTGGCAAAATAATGGTGTGTATAGTCCCGGAAGAGGAACTTATGTTACAGGATCTACCGCACCTGCAGGCGGGCTCGATGTAAGTCCACAAAATAATTCCTCTTTAAAAATAGGAACCCTGCTTACTCCGGTTGCCAATACGCTTACTACAAATCTCTCCGGCAATACAGGTAGTGCTGACAATAAAGGCTATTTCCTTTTTGTAAGAGGAGACAGGATTTTTAATAATTTTAATTTGAGTAACAGTAATATTACCACTTTAAGTGCTAAAGGAAAATTGCAGACTGGCACTCAAACTTTTCCTGTGTCTACTATTGGAAGTGATTTCACTTTGGTGGGTAACCCTTATGCTTCTTCTGTAGATTTTAAAAAAATAACAAAGAATAATCTTCAAAATCTATTTTATGTTTGGGATCCAAAACTGAATATTGTTGGCGGGTATGTGCTATTAGAAGATCTTTCTAACAGCGGTACTTATAACGCTGTTCCTGCAGGTCCCGGCATGCAAGACAATATTATTCAGTCGAGCCAGGCAATATTTGTACAAACTTCTACCAATGGTGCAGCCTCACTGGTTTTTAATGAACCCAACAAATCAGCAACAATCAATCTAAAGATGTTCAGGCCAATACCTGCCGGGCAACATAGTAATCTCAGGATTAATCTTTACAAGCTAAATGCAAATAGCACATTGTTAGCAGATGGTACTTATGCAGATTTTAATGATCATTACAGCCCCAATGTAACAATGGAAGATGTACTTAAATTTTCAAACATCAACGAAATGGTTGGTTTGCTGAGAAACAATAAATTACTTGCTCTTGAAAGAAGGCCAATCCCGGGAGCAGGGGATACAATCTTCCTGAAATTAAATAAAACATCACAACGCAGTTACCGGTTTGAGTTGGAGGCCGCTAATCTGGATAAGGATAATTTAATTGGTTTTATAGAAGATAAATTTCTTAAAAAATCAGTGCCGCTAAATTTGAATGGGCAATCAATTGTGGATTTTAATATAACAGCAGATGGAGCATCCGCTGCTGCTGACCGGTTCATTATTACATTCAAATCTGCTGTTACCTTTACCGGTATTAAAGCAAATATATTAAACGCAGATGTAGCTGTTGAATGGAATGTAGTGAATGAGTATAGTATTAAGGAATATGAAATTGAGCGGTCAACTGATGGGGTCAATTTTGCTAAAATAGCAACAAAGCTCTCCTCTGGAAACAGCCACAGTGTTGGATTGTATAACTGGCTTGATGTTGCGCCATTACCCGGTTATTATTATTACAGGGTTCGTAGTGTTAGTGAATATGCAGGATCGGCATACAGTGATATAGTAAAAGTAAAAATTAACAAGAGTACACCGGCAATTTATGTGTTCCCTAATCCTGTAATAGAAAATAATATTCAACTGCAGATGAATAATATCCCACAGGGTGTTTATTACATCAGGTTAATAAACAGCAGAGGACAGGAAATAATAAATAAATTGATCAATCATGCGCCAGGCACATCAGCAGAACAAATTAAACCCGGTATAAAATTGCTTTCAGGAATTTATCAACTGCAGCTAACAGCGCCTGATAAAAAAATTACTGTGCTTAAAGTGATAGCGGAATAATATTATAACAACCTGTATGAATAAATATGCTGTCTCTTTTTAGGGGCAGCTTTTTTCTTTATAGAATTCTGTAAATGATAAAAAAATGCCACAGGAAAACAGGTACGTTGATAAAAAGGGTAAAACCTTATTAGGTTACTTTTTTATTTATGATGGCGAAGCTTAACTTTGAACCGTTATGTCAGCAGAAAAAATTATAGGCGACTGGAAAAAGAAACTCTTTAAACCATTGTACTGGCTGGAAGGAGAGGAGGATTATTATATTGATAAGGTAATGGATTATGCAGAACATAATATTTTGCCGGAGAGTGAGGCTGGCTTTAACCTGAGTGTATTTTATGGTAAAGATGCTAACTGGAGCGATGTGGTGAATGCCTGTATGCGGTACCCGATGTTTGCAGAAAAACAAGTGGTACTGCTGAAAGAAGCCCAGCAAATGAGGGACCTTGACAAACTGGATCCTTACATAGAAAACCCTTTGGCCTCCACCATTTTTGTGGTGAGC
>JANLQY010000058.1:0-22989 GCA_031368105.1 Chitinophagaceae bacterium | reverse complement strand
TTATGACCTGCAGGTAATTCGTAGTTTTCATAACTGGTATCTTGTGGAGCACTCACCAGTATCGCTTCAATTTCCTGTTTTAAAATACCGTTCAGTTCACTCGTATTAAGGTATTTGTCTTTGGCTACTCTTTTTTCAATGCGTTGAATTATTTCCACTGTTGTGTCAATGCCCACATCTGCACTTACCAATGCATTTTCAAGATCGTCCAGCACTTCTTCATCTACGGTGCTTTTACCTGCAATAGCCTTGGAGATTTTGCTAAAGAATCCTTCCCTAGTTTTTTGCAAACCCTGGTCAAGACTTTCTTTTTGTTCTTTCTTACCAAATAATTTATCAAATAGTCCCATGCCCCTGTCCCCTAAAGGGGAATAATTTATAATGATGAAATAAGGTTGGTATTTTGCCTTACTCCCCTTTAAGGGATGGGGGCAGAAAATAAAGAAAGCTGTCCCGAAATAAATCAGGACAGCTTAGTATATTTTAATTCTCATGTTTGAAAATTACTGAGCTAAATGTTCTTTAATCTTGTCTTTGTGAACGATAGACTCTTTAAAAGTATAAGCGCCTGTTTTTGGGCTACGTACGGCACGTATTACTTTTGTCCAGTTTTTAGCGTCTGCTGCTGCTTTCTGGTCTTTGGTTTTAATCGCTGTTTTTGCTGCTTTTGCCATTATTTTAATTTGAAAATTTGAAAATTAGCAGATTTGAAAATTGATTGATTTGAAGCGAAGAGCCTTTCATTTTCAAATTTTCAAATTTGCCTATTTGCTAATTACTTGATTTCTTTATGCACTGTTACCTTCTTCAAAATTGGATTGAATTTTTTCAATTCCAACCTTTCAGGGGTGTTTTTTTTGTTCTTTTTGGTGATGTAGCGGCTGGTACCTGCCTTGCCACTTGCTTTGTGCTCAGTACATTCTAAAATCACCTGAACCCTGTTACCTTTCTTTGCCATTGTAGTATAGTTAAATAGTTTATTAGTTGATGGTAGTTACCAAGTTTATAAATTGAAAAGATTGACATGGAAGATCCTGTAAACCATTCAACGGATCAACTTAGATCTTCTCTCCGGCAGCCCTTAATTGTTTTACAACTGAAAGCAAACCATTTTTATTAATGGTACGGATTGCTTCAGAAGACACTTTTAGTGTTACCCACTTATCTTCTTCAGCTAAGAAATAACGCTTTGTTTGTAGGTTTGGTAAAAACCTGCGTTTTGTCTTGATATTTGAATGCGACACTTTGTTACCTGTGATGGGCTTCTTACCCGTAACCTGACATACTCTGGCCATAGTACTTATTTTTTGGACGGCGAAGGTAAGTAAATATTTTTGATTTTGTGGTACTGAATTGGATTTTTTTATCCAGAAATAAAAATTAATGATTCAGGCCCTGTTCATACATGGATTATCCGGCGTTTACCGTACCAAACCCTCCACATTTGTAAGGCCACAGCCAGCATAATCAACCCCACACCCAGGTAGAATTTTGGGTTAAGCGACTTGTTTTCCCTGAAAAAAATAAATGCCAGTATGATGCCATACACCGGTTCCAGGTTGTAGGCCAGGTTGCTGGTAAACGGAGATATTTTTTTCAATGCTTTCAACTGCAGGTCGAAACAAAGAACAGTGCAGAGCCAGGCTAGTATCAGCAGCCAGATCCAGTCGTAAGAAGTGGGCAGGTAATAGGCGGCAGGAAAAAACAGCAGGTAAAATGGAGTAAGAATACAGAGTGAAAGAAAGCCACCGCCCAGTTCATACAGCGTTAGTGTCTCTGGGCTGTGTTTTATTAAAAGCCGTTTATTAAAAATGGGAAAGAGCGAACTGCCAATGGCGGAAATAATGCCAAAAATAATTCCCACTTTATATTGCGGATGAAAATCAAAAATGATGTAGATGCCGGCAATGGCAATGGCGCCCAACAAAACTTCTATTGCAAGAATGGATCGTTTGGAAATAAGGGGATCAAAAAAAGCTGTGAAAAATCCTGAGCCGGAAATACAGACAACTGCGATGGATACATTGCCATATTTTACACTGCCATAAAATGTTACCCAGTGAATGGCAACGATCAAACCCACTGCAAATATTTGTAACGCTTCTTTTGCCGGGATTGCTTTCAGTTTTTTTTTAAAATATAAAATTGTTCCCAGCGTAAGAACAGTAAGCAGCAGCCTGTACCATACCAGCAGCCCTTCATTCAGCCCAATGAGTTTGCCGAGGATGGCAGTAAAGCCGGCCAAAAAAACGGCAATGTGTAATTGCAAAAGCGCTTTCTTCATTGTTGTCAAAGATAGCCTGAAAGAAATAATGTACAGAATTTGGCAACTTCATTTTTCATGATAGATAATTTTTCTAAAATGAAATGGAAGCTTCACAATAAGCAATAAAAAAGTCCGGCAGTAATTGCTGCCGGACTTTCTATTTTATTAAAAATTAATTTATGCTTTCTTAGCAGCCACAGCAGGTTTCGCTGTTACTTTAGGATCACTGCTGTAAATCTCAGCTTCACCCAATGGTTTGTCTTTTGCAAAATCAACCAGTATTGGTGCAGCTACAAAGATGGAAGAATAAGTACCGGTTACCACACCAATCAGCATTGCAAATGCAAAGCCTCTTGTTACTTCTCCACCAAAAATGAAGAGAATTAAAATGGTTAAGAACACTGTTAAGGAAGTCATGATCGTCCTGCTCAATGTATCATTGATAGCACGGTTAATGATGCTGCCTTTATCGCTTGCTTTAGAGCCTTTACTGTATTCCCTGATACGGTCAAATACAATTACTGTATCGTTCATACTAAAACCAATTACAGTTAACACCGCAGCAATAAAGTGCTGGTCAATCTCTAACGGGAATGGTACAATGTTTTTAAAGAAAGAGAATACCGCCAATGTTACAAACACGTCATGCAGCAAAGCTACAATGGTACCAAATGAATAACGCCAGTCACGGAAACGGATCAGGATGTAAATGAAAATGATCAGCATCGCAAAAATTGTTGCTTTGATCGCACCCTTTTTCAGGTCATCCGAAATAGTCGGTTGTACTGTTTGTGTACCCTGTATATTGTTCTTGACAAACTGTTCGTAAGACACACCAGGCAACACTTTCTTTAAACCTTCATAAAGTTTTTCTTGTACTGCACTATCTGCATTGTCGATACCTTTCTTGTAAGAAGTGGTGATGCTTAAATGTTTGTTGTCTTCTACATTTTTAATCACCGGATATTCTCCACCCAATGCATTTTTCAAATCATCTCTTACCGCATCACCCTTTACAACCTGTGCAAATTGTATGTTGTAGCTGCGGCCACCTTTAAACTCCACACCCAGGTGAAAGCCATTGAAGAAAGAAGCGATGCCTAACAACAATACCACAACTGAAATACCATAAGCCACTTTTCTGTATTCAATAAATTTAAAGCTGGCATGTTTAAAAACACGTTTTGAAACACCGGTAAAATAGTTGAAGTGGCGGTTTTTATTAGTCCAGAAATCAGTGATCAGCCTTGATACTAAAATGCCGCAGAACAAGCTCAGTACGATACCCAGCATTTGTGTAGTGGCAAAACCCAACACAGGACCCAAACCGAAAATAAATAAAATTGCAGCCGTTAAGAATGTAGTAACGTGGGCATCTATCACCGGAGCCAATGAACGTTTGTAACCGTCATTAACAGCCTGTTGGTAAGACTTTCCTTTCGTCAGTTCCTCTTTTATCCTTTCAAAAATAATTACGTTGGTATCCACCGCAAGGCCTACAGTAAGTACAAGACCGGCAATACCGGCAGCCGTTAAAGTGAAGCCCATGGCGGTTAATACACCGATGGTAAACAATAGGTTTAATATCAGTGAAATATTTGCCACCCATCCGCCGGTGTTATAATACACCAGCATCAAACCAAAAATTACTAAAAATGAAATGCCAAATGCCATCATACCACCAGTCCTTGCAGATTCACCAATGGTAGCACTCACACTCTGTTCAGCAACAATTTTTGCCGGGGCATTTGTTTTACCAGATTTTAATGTATTGGATAAATCCTGTGCTTCTTCAGTAGAAAACTTACCGGAGATTTCTGTCTGTCCACCTTCAATAGCGCCCATTACATTGGGAGCAGAATAAACAACATCATCCAAAGAAATAGCTACCGGCCTGCCTACGTTATTTCTTGTAAGGTCACCCCATTTTTTTGATCCGAAAGAAGTCATGTTCATTTTAATAGAAGCACCACCTTTTTCATCAAAACCCTGGAAAGCGTCTTCCACACTTTCGCCATCCATTGGTGCTTTTTCTCCACCAGGCAAAGTTTTTACCAGATAAACAGGATAATAATTATTAGCGATTTTTTCACCCTTTACTTCTGCACCATACAATAATTTAAGATCAGAAGGAAAGTTTCCTCTTACAACTTCATTGCTCCAGTATTCATTTAATTTGCCCGTATCTTTTGATGCAGTGATAAAATTAAATTGCTTATCATAAGGAAGTTTATCCGGAGCGGCAAGAGGTGAAAGCACTTCAAACAATGCATTTCCATATTTTACTTTTTTTACAGAATCGGGGATATTGGCAGAATCTTTATTGATACCGCTTAAATAATTTGCCAAAGCAACACCTGCTGCCTGGTATTGAGTACCAATTTCGGCTAAATTATATACTGCCCAAAACTGCAGATTGGCACTTGCCTGTAATAATTTTCTTACTCTTTCTTTATCGGTAACACCAGCCAGTTCCACATTGATAATGCCTTTGGCTTCATCCAGGTTAATGTTTGGCTGTGCCACCCCAAATTTGTCAATCCTTTTTAATAAGATCTTATAAGTTTCTTTGATAGCCTCTTTTGAAGTAGCCCTTATTTTTTCAATGGCAATATCATCGCTGTCTGTGCTTTTTATTTGTTTGTTGGCACCCGAAAATATTCCGGCCAATTTTACACCCGGATTTTGCTGGCTGTAAGCGGCAATAAATAAACTGATATAATCTGCATTGCTCTGAGCTTTTTGTGCAGTGGCAGTATTCAATGCTCTTTTTAAGGCTGAGTCTTTAGGGTTGTTGCTCATCGATTTCAGTAAACCTTCCAGACTTACATTCATCGTCACACTCATACCTCCCTGCAAATCCAAGCCAAGGTTCAGTTCATTTTCTTTGCACTTTTGGTAACTGGTACCCACCACAGGATAAATACTTTTATCACGGGTACTGTCAAGAATATGCTGCATCCTGCTTTTTACCAGCAGGTCATAATCTTCGCCCTTTGTAGGTACATTGGGGTGTTGAGATTTTACAATTTTTTCTGCCTGCACTTTTACTTTACTTTCGTAGCTGCGTACCACCCAGGTGTACGACAGTTCCCAAACAGAGATAAGAATCAGGGCAATGGCGAAGAACCACACTAAACCTTTCAGTTTCATAATCGTTGCTTTTAAGTAGCTATTTTGTTAATTTTTAGAAGTTGGCAAAGATAGGGGAAAAACCCATTGAAGATATTGGGCTGTTTATTTTAGAATTTTCTGCATTTTGCAGCCTCAATCCCCATTCATGATATTTAAAAAATATTTTTTCTTTGCCCCTTTGTTTTCACTTGGTTTGTTCACAAGTTGCACCGCCACCAAACAGGCTGTGCCGGCAGCTATTGTCTCTCCAATAGTAAATCCCATCCTTAAGGATACCTTGCCAGTAAAAAAAACTGACAGCAGTAAAACAGATGCTTTTCTCGAGGATTTATTAAAACAATATCCTCAATATTTTGATTCTATTCTTGCTCATCGCAAAGCACTCAATGTACAGTTCATCTACACCAAAGTGGACAGGGGAGCCAATGGCATCGCCGCTTTAAAGCATTATTATTTTAATGTTGATACGGCTGCTTATTTTTATCCGGCTTCCACCGTTAAGTTTCCTATCAGCCTGCTGGCCCTACAAAAATTAAATGAACTGAAAGTAAATGGTATTGATAAAAATACCACCATGCTCACTGAAAACGGATACGGCTCACAAACCGCTGTGTATAACGATCCCACGACCATTGATGGCAAACCAAGCATGGCAAACTACATCAAAAAAATACTGCTCGTAAGTGACAATGATGCCAACAACCGCCTCTACGAATTTTTAGGACAGCAATACATCAACGATCAGTTACATCAGAAAGGTTACGCTGATGTGCAACTCATTCACCGGCTGAATATTTTTTTATCGGAAGAAGAAAACCGGCATACCAACCCGGTAAATTTTTATGCACCGGATAATAAATTGCTGTATCGTCAACCCCTGCAGTACAACAGCTCAAAGTTTCCAGAACGAAATGACTCTCTTGGCAAAGCATATTATGCCGGCGATAAATTGATAAACACAGCAATGGATTTTTCCAACAAAAATCGCATTCATTTAGAAGACCTACATAACATGCTCATCAGCCTGGTGTTTCCAAACAAAGTGCCAGCAGCAAAGCGCTTCAACCTCACAGAAGAAGACAGGAAATTTATGTTGAAGTACATGAGCCAGCTACCTACCGAAAGCATCCATCCTCCTTATGCAGATGATACCACAAACTACTATACTGCATACTGTAAATTTTTATTGTATGGTGCAAAAAAACAACCGGCACAAAAAAACATCCGCATCTTCAACAAGGTTGGGGATGCTTACGGCCAGCTCCTCGATGTAGCCTACATTGTTGACTTTGACAAGAAGATAGAATTCTTTTTATCTGCTGTTATTTACTGTAACAGTGATGGTATTTTGAATGATGACAAATACGATTACGAAACCATCGGCTATCCTTTTATGCAGCACCTCGGCCAGGTAATGTATGATTATGAAGTGAAGAGAGAGAAAAAAATATTGCCCGATTTAGGGGAGTTCATTTTTGAATATGATAAAAAATAATTTTCATTTATTTTTCCTTGCTTTCACAATTTCCCTGATTGAAACATCATCAATCATTACATCTTTTAATACTGCTTCTCCATCTTTAATTTTTACCAATGCGTAAGTTTTATGAGTAGTATCTGTGTTCGATTCTCTGTAAGCAGTTTCTGCACCCTGTGCTTTTGATTCTTCTATGTAATACCGCTTAAACGGGTACTCAATAACCATGGTGGAATCATAAGGAGGGTAGTCCACTTTTGCTTTTACAAAGTCAAGCCATTTGGCAGGTTTTATTTTTGAAATGCCATCAATTTTTGCATACCCATCTTTATCTGCAGACAGCAGTACATAAACAGTTTCATTTCCTTCCCAATTGTCTTTATCCTGCACCCTCACTGTGTTTGCTGTGTAATTCAGCGTTATGTATTTCCCCCTGAGAGGATCGCTTGGATCAACTGGCGCTGTTTTAAATCTATATTCTTTTCCTGTAGTTAAAATATTTTCTCTCTCCATTATCATGCTGGCAGGCACATATAATTGTACTGCTGCAACAAGGATAAAAATTACTATCGGCAGTTTGTAGTTATACATTTTCTTTTCTTTTTTTGATCATCTGAAAATTAGCAAAGAAGAATCCTGCACCCACCAGCACAAACAATATTCCCCTGATAACAAACGAAAGGCCGGTATCAAAAAACCTGCAGGTTACCAGTGCCGCAATAATCAGTAATCCATAATTTAAAATACCCAGGTGGTCAATCTTTATTCCTTTCATAATAGTTAGCACAGCAATGGCCAACACCAGAAAATTAATCAGCACCACGGCTATCGTCGACATAGTTCCAATGATAAATGTGAGGATGAAAAAAATAAAAACAAACTCAATTGGTTTTGTACCGGCAACCGGTTTATTTCTTTTTTGTAAGTAAAGAAAAATACCTGCCAGTGCAGAGAGAATAATGCAGGCATAAAATTCTTGTGACTGAATTACCTCAGTCATTTTAAGATGATTTGTCTGCAATCTTTTCCAAAAATCATTAAAGCTTAAAAACAAAAGAACAGCAACAGTGCCAATAGAACCAAAACTGAGGTAGCCATTATTTCTTGATTTTTGATTTTGAAAGAAAGGCATGTTTGCAATAATGTAGAATAAACCAAACAGGCTGATGTAGGCAATGAACATTAATTCTTCTGTATGTTTTGCAACAGTACCCAAAGTAATTGTTACCGACAAAGGAATGATCCAGTTATGAAAAATCATAAAATTACCTTCGGTTTTTTTCCTGTACAGCAGGTAGTAATGTGGCAGCATTAATAACAGCAACATCCAGTAATACCAGGGTTCTGTATGATGATACGCCCAGTAACCAGCCTGTGTTGCGTAAGAAGTGATGCCAATAAGATAAAGCAACGAAGCAACAGAAGATCTCATTACATAAATCAACGGAAGGCAAAGCAGCATCCATGTTAACAGGAACAAACTCAGGTCGCCGCTAATATTATAAATCTGGCTCACCAGTGAAATACTTGCACCAACTGCAAAAAAAAGAAAAGCAGCAGCGCCTTCTCCCCAGGCCGTACTGTCTTGTTTTTTTAGTAAGTTAAAAACACAAAGCAGTTGACCAATCAGCAGCGGAAGAAAAGCAAAACATAATTTAGATATTTTGGAAAGCTCATCCCAGTTATGTGCAATAATTAAAATGATGCCAAGCCCCACCAGTACTGCTCCCAGTATTCCAAAAACAACGAGCAATTTATTCTGCGATTGCCCTCCTTTGCTGTTGTAATAATGCTGGATATTGTCAGCAGTTTGCTGTGTGATGACGCCAGCTTCCAGAAGTTCGGGGATGTCTTTTATTATGCTCATGCTTTTTACAAATGGTTACCAATATGAGAGGTTACGAATGTACCAATTAAAAATTTCTATTCATCCACAATGTCTCCATAATTAATCAGCAACTCCTCACCGGCAGCAATATCCCGGAGTGTTTCAAAATCTTCTCCATCATTGATGGAAAAAATATTCGGTATGTCGGCATGGTTTAAAAAATTCACCAGGTCCATTACTTTAAATCCATAGTCAGGAATAAAATAATTTTCATCATCGTACAGACAATAATTTTCAACCAGGTCAATAGAATGTTGCGGCAGCATTGCCACTTCCTTTTTACTTACCGGTATCCATTCGCCAATGCCTTTGGAAAACAAACCACGTTGTCCTTTGGGAATATTACGAAGGGCAAACACACCAATGCCATGCAGGGCTGATGGCTTTATCATCACATAAGTATGATGGCTCAGTTCGTTAAGCAGTTGTTCTTTCGTCATGCAGATTTTATTATTGCTGCAAGATATTAAAGAAGCAGTTGCTATCCACTTCAGAAAAAGGTTGGTAACAATTGGGAGAGCAGGAAAAACATTTTTTTGCTAGTGTGCCAATTGCACCTATACTTGCAAGCCGGTAAATTTTTATTGAATTAACGGATAAATAATATGATCACATTTTTTGAAGCAGCCCTGCAGCAAATTTCCATTCATAAAGTAGGAAATAAACAACTGGACGAACCGCTAATGCTGAGTGAACAACCGCTGCCAATGGAAGATGAAGTGCTGGCAGGTTTGCTGATGCAATATTTTTTGCAGCCATTCGAAAAAATAAACGAAATATACCGGCTGAGCCATCCAACAGGCAATCTGCAATTGAATGAAGTGTATCATTTTGCAAGCCTGGTATTTGATGCTCCGGCAGAATTTCATAAAAGCAGCCAGCAGCTTGCCAGGCTTTTGTATGACCGTACCAGTCATCCAAAAATAAAAAGCGGAGAACTGTATGCAGTGCATTTTGCCAACCTGCAAATAGAAGGCGAATTGCAGGAAGCGATTGGTATTTTCAAATCAGAAAACAAGGAACCTTATCTTACGGTATCCCAGCAGGATAGCGGCTTTACGCTGCAATACCAGCAGGAAGCCATTAACATTAAAAAGTTAGATAAGGGTTGCATTATTTTTAATACAGAAAAAAATGAAGGGTACAAAGTGGCAGTCATTGATCATACCAACCGCAGCGAAGCGGTGTATTGGATGGATGAATTTCTGCAACTGAAAGTAAGGAATGATGACTATCACCAAACGCACAATGTGCTGAGTGTGTACAAGACATTTGTAACAGAAAAAATAGAGGCGGAGTTCGATATTTCAAAGGCAGATAAAATTGATATGCTCAACCGGTCTATTAAATATTTTAAAGAAAAAGATCATTTTAATATGGATGAATTTTCCAACGAAGTGATTGGCTCGGAGCAAGGGATAGCTTTATTTAAAGATTATAAAAAACAACAGGAAAATGATTTTGATTCTCCGCTGGAGGATTCTTTTTCCATTAACAATATGGCGGTAAAAAAACAGGCAAGAGTGTATAAAAGCGTATTGAAATTAGACCGCAATTTTCATATTTATATTCATGGCAACAAGGAGCTTATTGAAAAAGGATTTGATGCAGAGCGGAACATGAATTATTATAAAGTATTTTTTAAAGAAGAACAGTAATATCAATTATACTGATGCAAATTTGATGAGTATACAAAGGGCAGCAGTTATTAATACAATCACTATCCATTTATATTGTTGCCATTTTTCTTTTTGTTTTATTTGCTGCAATGTACTGCTGATCAAACTGTGATTTTGATTTTTATCGACTATCAATTTGGATAACTTGTCTGTAAGCAAAACAGCTTTTTCATATTTTAAGAAACGTATTGGTTTTAACAACGTCAGCATGATCTGCTGATTAATATCCGGTTCATCGAATTGCAGTAATTTATTAATGGTTTCTTCGCTGAGTAATTTATTCATGTAATCAAACAGGCTTTCTCTGTCTATCCTGAACACATCCAAAGCAGCAGTATATTTTTCAAATTCAAGCGCCCTTTTCAATATGCTGACAGGAGTAATCAGTTCCTGTGTATTGGTGTTGGCACTGGCTTTATTATACCAGCGTTGTTGTAAGTAATTATCTTTTTTAGCAGGATTGGTAAGGGTTTCGTAGGCTTCTTTTATTTCATTAAAATAAGCAATGGAATGAGGGTCATCATTATTTTTATCGGGGTGATATTGCTGCGCCAGTTTGCGGTAGGCTTTTTTAATCTCCTGCAGCGTGGCGGAAGGTTCCAGTTCCAGTGTTTTATAATAGTCTTTCAGATACATGCGCCTGCAAAGATAAGATAACATAATACCCACCCTTCTTCCACAACCACAAAGCACTAATTGAAAAGTACTTAATTTCATACCCTGAAATAAAAGTTTACAGAACAGATGAATGAAAAGTTACAAGAGTTAGGCACTACATTATCAGGCGAATTATTTTTTGATAATACCATGCGGTTGCTGTATGCCACAGACGCCTCTGCTTACCGGGAACTGCCGCTTGCTGTAGCTATACCCAAAAGCGTTGATGATATTAAACAGCTCATCTCATTTGCCCGTAACAATAAAACATCTTTGATACCCCGTACTGCGGGCACTTCACTGGCGGGGCAGGTAGTGGGCAATGGCATTGTGGTGGATGTGTCAAAAAATTTTACACAAATAATAGAATTTAATAAAGAAGAAAAATGGGTTCGTGTGCAGCCCGGCGTTATCAGGGATGAACTGAATTTTTTTCTGCGGCCGCATGGTTTATTTTTTGGCCCGGAAACATCCACAGCCAACAGGGCCATGATTGGTGGTATGGTTGGCAACAACAGTTGCGGCAGCAACTCGGTGGTATATGGCAGCACCCGTGAGCATTTGCTGGAAGTAAAAGCATTGCTGAGTGATGGAAGTGAAGCCGTTTTTTCATCGCTGGATATAGATGGGTTTCATGGCAAATGCGAAGGCGGCACATTAGAAGCAAATATTTATAAAACAGTAAGAAGCCTGCTGAGTGACTATAACAACCAGCAGGAAATCCGGACGCATTTTCCCAAACCATCGATTGAAAGAAGAAACACTGGCTACGCCGTGGATGTGTTGCTGGAGTCGTCACCATTTACTGCCGGCAAAGAAGATTTTAATTTTTGCAAATTAATTGCCGGGTCAGAAGGTACGCTGGCTTTTATTACAGAAATAAAACTGCATGTAAATGAAGTGCCGCCGGAAGAAACGGGGTTGCTCTGTGTGCATTTCAACAGCATTGATGAATCGCTGAGAGCCAATATTATTGCCATGCAGTTTAAGCCCAGCGCCAGTGAACTGATTGATCATTATATTTTAGAATGTACCAAAAATAATATTGAGCAAAACAAGAACCGGTTTTTTGTAAAGGGCGATCCGGGAGCTGTTTTGGTGGTGGAGTTTTGCAGAAATACAAGAGAAGAAATTATGACCATCGCATCGGAAGTGGAAACAGCCATGCGGTCTGCTGGCCTGGGGTATCATTTTCCGTTACTGTTTGGCGACGATACAAAAAAAATATGGACATTGCGAAAAGCCGGTCTTGGTTTGCTGGGCAATTTACCCGGCGATGAAAAAGCAGTGCCGGTTATTGAAGATACCGCAGTAGATGTAAACGATCTGCCGGCTTACATTGCAGCGTTTAATAAAATTTTAGAGAAGTACGATTTACATGCAGTACACTATGCTCATGCCGGCAGCGGCGAAATTCACCTGCGGCCCATCATCAATTTAAAAACAGTGGAAGGCAATGCGCTGTTCAGGATCATTGCGGAAGAAATTGCCACACTAGTAAAAAAATTCAATGGCTCACTAAGTGGTGAACATGGTGATGGAAGATTGAGGGGTGAATTTATTCCGCAGATGGTGGGTGAAAAAAATTACCAGTTGCTGAGGAAAATAAAATACACCTGGGACCCGGAGAATATTTTTAATCCACACAAGATTGTTGATACCCCTTCCATGAATACGATGCTTCGGTACACACCCGGGCAGCAGACACCTAAGTTCAATACTATCTTTCGGTACAAAGACCAGGATGTGCTGCAACATGCAGAGCAATGCAATGGCAGTGGCGATTGCCGCAAGACTGAGTTGAGTGGCGGCACCATGTGCCCGAGTTATATGGCTACCAAAAATGAAAAAGATACTACCAGGGCAAGAGCAAATATTTTAAGAGAATTTTTAACCAACTCAGATAAACTCAATCGCTTTGATCATAAAGAAATTTATGAAGTGATGGATTTGTGTTTGAGTTGCAAAGGCTGTAAAAGTGAATGCCCCAGCAATGTTGATGTGGCCAAACTAAAAGCAGAATTTTTACAACAATATTACGATGCCAACGGTGTGCCTTTCAGGAGCAGGCTCATAGCTAACTTTAGTAAAAGCGCCAGGCTGGGAGCGATGTTACCATGGCTGTATAATTTTGCAATGACGAATTATTTTATCAGTAAAAAGATAAAAAAAATCAGTGGCTTTGCAGTGGAAAGAAGTATGCCGACGATGTATAAGACTACATTAGAAAAATGGTGGAAAAGGCAAGAGGCAAGAGGCAAGAGGCAAAAGGCAGAAAGCACTGTGTCAACCGTTTATCTCTTCTGCGATGAGTTTACAAATTATAATGATTCAGAAATCGGTATTAAAGCAGTAACCTTATTAGAAAGATTGGGTTATAGTGTTATCATTCCAAAACATATTGAAAGCGGCAGAGCATGGCTGAGCAAAGGTTTATTAAGAGAAGCAAAAAAAATTGCCAATCAAAATATTTTATTGCTGAAAGATATTGTAACAGCTGAAACTCCTTTGATTGGAATAGAACCCAGTGCCATCCTTACTTTCAGGGATGAATATGTTGACCTTGCAGATGATAATAATTTTGCAGCAGCGAAAGCATTAGCAAAAAATGTTTTTTTAATTGATGAATTTATTGCTGCAGAAATTGATAAAGGCAATATCAGTAAAGAACTTTTTACCAAAGAAAAAAAACTGGTTAAGCTGCATGGGCATTGCCAGCAAAAGGCTTTGAGTTCAGTGGCGGCTTCTGTAAAATTATTATCACTCCCGGAAAATTATACAGTAGAAACTATCCCATCCGGATGTTGTGGTATGGCTGGTTCTTTTGGTTACGAAAAAGAGCATTATGAATTATCCATGAAGATTGGAGAGCTGGTATTATTCCCTACCGTCCGCAAACAACCCGAAGAAGTAATCATTGCTGCACCCGGCACCAGTTGCCGCCACCAGGTAAAAGATGGTACGGGAAGAAAAGCACAGCACCCGGTGGAAGTGTTGTATGAAGCATTGCAGAATAAAACAGTAAAATAACTTTGGATGAACAACTAAACTTTATTCTAGCAAAATATTCTAAAAAACGTATCTTCATACTATACTATGCCAGCATTCAACATCAGGCTTTAAAATCCTCTAAAACTGGTATGCTGTAATGAACGGCTGTTTCCTAATTTTGCATCCTGAAATTCCAATACTTGTGTCTACTGCATTAAGTTTCCAGTACCTTAGTAAATAATTGTTTTAAAACCTTTATCAAAACTTACACTTATGCAACGTTTTTTACGGTTAGTATTTTGTACAGGCTTATTGTTGGTATCTGCCACTGCATTTCCCCAACCCTCTCTTGAAAAGATGCAGCGAAAGCTGGCTGTAGAAAAACAAAATACCGCCCAGTCATTTTACAAATTTGAGCTCAATGCAAAAATGAGAACACAGGCAGGGTTGCTATTATCACCTGATATGGCAGTGCAAAAAAATAACCTGCAAACCTGGCTGGTTGATAAATTAGCATTACGGCAGGGTACAGACGCTTTTATGCAAAGACAACAGGCAACTGATTATGCCGGTACAAAAATCAGTAAACTGCAGCAGTTTTATAAAGGTATAAAAGTAGAACATGGTGTAATATCGGTAGTGGATATAAACAATAGGGTGCGTTTACTGCAAATGGAATTTTATCCTGTACCAAATGACTTGCCTGCTACACCGGTATTAAATGAAGATGCTGCATTGCAAAAAGCCATCCGCTTTGTGGGTGCCCGGCAATACGTATGGGAAGCCAATACAGACAATAACCCGGATTATGAAAAACCAGTTGGCGAACTGGTAATAGTGGAAGATATTTTTAATGACATAGGTAAAATGTGCCTGGCTTATAAGTTTAATATTTTTGCATCAGAGCCATTGAGCAGGGCTTATATTTATGTGGATGCAATCACCGGCAAAGTAGTTTTTAAAGATGCAATCATTAAGCATCTTTCCAATGAACGAAAAAGTTTTGCCCGTGGTAACCCTACATCTTTTCCCGAAATAAATAAATATAGTAAAACTTTAAACAAATCACAGCCTGATAAAACATCAGGATTAATTTTCCGCCCTGCTATAAAAGGAACCTCCAATGATTTTGGCACAGCAGATACTCGTTACAGCGGCCAGGTATTTTTAATTGGCGATTCTGTGGGCCCGGGCAACTACCGTTTATACGAAACGCTTGCCGGGGACAGTACGAAAATCCATACACTTAATGCACAAAATAATGTAATGCCGTTACCAGCCAATGCGCTGATAGAATTTAGTGATAATGATAACGTATGGTCAGCAGCAGAATATGCTGTTGGCACAAATGACGCTATGCTGGATGCTCACTGGGGTGCAGAGCAGGTAGTAAGTTACTGGTGGAATATACATGGCAGAAAAAGTTATGACAACAACAGGGGAATATTATTTAATGTTTGTCATTACAATGCAGTTTATGATAATGCCTTCTGGAATGGGAAGGCTATGTTTTATGGAGATGGTTCCGGTATCGGGGGTTTTGATGCAGTGGTATCACTGGATGTGGCTGGCCATGAAATAGGCCATGCCATTTGTGAAAAAACGGCAGCGCTTGTTTATGCAAGGGAGTCTGGTGGCCTCAATGAAGGCTTTAGCGATATCTGGGGTGCCTGTATTGATAACTATGTTCAGCCTGCTATTTCACCACTCACAAAAAGCCCTTTTCAAATTGGTGATGAAATAATGCTCAATGGGAGGCCTGCGCTCAGGGACATGTCTAAGCCAAAAACAGAAAAACAGCCTGATACCTATAAAGACACTGCAAACTTTTGGAAAGAGGTATCAGTGGAGGGTTGCCCGGTACCCTTGAGTGCAAATGATCAATGTGGCGTACACACTAACAGTGGTGTTTTAAATAAATGGTTTTACCTGATAACAAAAGGGGGCAATGGTACCAATGGAAATGGATTTAATTATCAGGTAGATTCAATGGGTTTCCTTAAAACAGAAAAGATAGCCTACTACACTGAAATGATCCTTACCCCCAACTCAGGATATGAAGCCGCAAGAATTGCTTCCTTAAATGCTGTTGTTATACTGGGTGCTTCAGCCAATGGCGTGGGTATCACTGGTGCAGACAGTGCAAATATTATTAAAGCCTGGAAGGCAGTGGGGGTTTTGTCGGATACCATTTATAATATCTCAAACACACCAATATTCTCCACCAACGATTTTAAAAGCATAGGGGTTGGCCAATATGGTTATGTGTGGGCAGGCACCGCCAATAATGGGTTGTACAAATATGATGGCAAAACCTGGCAGAAGGCCCCCGTACTTACCAACCATAATATTGCTGATATAAAATCAGACTGGCAGGGCGGTATCTGGATTGGCCAGTATGGAAGAACAGGCGCACAGGCAATCACAGGCGGCATAGATTATTTTCCCGACACCAGTTTTACAAATACGCATCATTGGGGTTCTTTCGATGGTGTGCCAACAAGAAATGTACGGTCAATTTTTATAAACAACGATACCAGCAGAACTACTGATCCTTTACTTACTAAATTAGATACATTACGGAGGGTATGGTGTGCAGCCATGGCTGATATTACCGCTGGCATTTCAAGGCCCGGCTATGTGGGCAGGGGAAGGCAAAATGGTGTTGATACACCGTTTAGAAAAATAGTAAATGGCATGGATGTAAACAATGGATTGGTGCAAACCATAGGAGGATACAGGAAAGAGGTATGGGCTTTTGCTCCTAATAATTTTGGCCATAGCCAGCTATTACGGTACAAGGTAGCAGATACGTCCTTTATAGGGTATGTGGATGAAACCAATTCCACACTTCCGGGGGGTTTTACAGCAAAGGCCATTTATTTTGATTCCATTGGAAAAAAATGTTGGATAGGGATGCTTAACGGCGGAGTGTATATTTATGATATTATAAATCCGGGATGGATACAAATTAATTTTCCAACTATTTTTCCGGCGGGAACTATTGTCAATAACAATGCTATTACGGGTGATATCAGGGGCAATATTTATATTGGCACTACTAACGGCTATGTATTTTTCGGCTCCCCAAATTCTTCCGTAATATTAAACACTAATGATTCAACGCAGTATAAGCTATTTACTACTATAGATGGCCTGCCATCGAATAATGTAAAGGCAATAGCGGTTGATTACAGGGCTGCAAGACTATTGCTTGCTACTGATAATGGGATTGCCTTCCGTTATTTACTCTGCAGAGAATGTATTAATACCGGGCCTGTTTATACCCTGTTCCCCGGCAACTGGAACACTCCCTCCATCTGGAATACAGGCGAAGTACCCGGGCTGAATTCAAATGTTATTATAAAGCACAACGTAGTTGTTACAGAAGATGCCAATTGTAATTCTTTGAAAGTAGAAGGCCAGGGCAAGGTTACTGTAAATGCAGGGGTAAAATTAAATATTGAAGGGGTAAGCTATATTACCACGAGTGATCATTAACACATTGGATACATCAAAATGAGTATTGGAAAAGAAGCAATTTTTTACCAGTTTTAAACCATTATAAAAACCTAAATGCATGAAACTACTGAAATGTAAAAGTATATTATTTTTACCGGTGATGATATGCATAAGTGCTTATGCTCAGCCTTCTTTATCAAGAATGAAACAAACAATAGATAATGAAGAATTGCTGCAACCAAAAGGCAG
The DNA here is from genome assembly GCA_031368105.1 of Chitinophagaceae bacterium. Taxonomy (GTDB): domain Bacteria; phylum Bacteroidota; class Bacteroidia; order Chitinophagales; family Chitinophagaceae; genus Ferruginibacter. The sequence continues at coordinate 5,185 of JANLQY010000058.1, read as the reverse complement.
GAGCATCAAACTTATTAATTCCACGCAGGCAGGTATTCTCTTTAAAAGTAATACAGAACTGCAGCAAAGCAATGCTATTAACTGGTTGAGCCAAAAACTGGCACTGCGGCAAAATGAAGATCAACTGGTGGACGAGAACAGGGATGTACTAACGGTTGACAATTTTGTAGTAAAAAAAATACACCAATATTACAAAGGAATAAAGGTGGAACACGGGGTGATCAACTCCACCGGCCGCAATGGCAATATCGCTATGATACAACTGGAATATTATTCTGTGCCAAATGGTTTCAATACCCGGGCGCAGTTATCAGAACAGCAGGCATTGGATAAAGCCATCACCTATACAGGGGCGCAGATATATGCATGGGGTGATGGCACAAATACAACTGATGAAGACAGGAGAAAGCCCAAAGGCGAACTAGTAATTATTCAAACCTATCTCAACGAAGAAGGAGAAATATGCCTGGCATATAAGTTCAATATTTATGCCGTGAAACCATTAATGAGGAGCTACATTTATGTAAATGCCCTGGATGGAACAATAGTATTGGATGATCCCATTATTAAACATGCAAAGCGAGAATATGGATCTTCATCAAATGAAAAAAGAACCGGCCTTGTTCAAAAGAATGAGAACCTATCAAAGGCACGGGTATCAACCATCCAGCCGCCAACATCATTAAAAGAACCAATTAATAATGCTCCTGCTACGGCAGATACAAGATTCAGTGGAAGAAAATCAATTGTAACAGACCTTTATTCTGGTACAGACCCTAAGCCATACAGGCTGAGGGAACTCAGGAACAATCACAATATCATAGCGCTTAACTATCAGCAAAATGACCATAACACAAATATATCTCCCAGTTACGAATCCACTGCACCTGATTTTACAGATGACAACAATGACTGGACGGCTGCCGAATATCATAATAACAATATGGATGATGGCGCCATGGATGTTATGTACAACATGGAATGGGTAAGCGATTACTGGAAGAATGTGCATAACCGGAATAGCTGGAATAATACAAATGGTAATGTTGTTAGCTATGTACATGTTTACGAAAACGGGGCGCCCTATGATAATGCTTACTGGAACGGAAAAAATATGCACTTTGGAGATGGAAATGGAGTTAATGGGGTTGATCCTATTGCAGCTTCCCTGGATGATTGTGCACATGAGTTAGGTCACGGAATAACAGGCAGTACTTCCGGACTTGTTTACAGGTGGGAATCAGGCGCATTAGACGAATCATTCAGTGATGTATGGGCTGCCTGCATTACCAACTATGCCAAAGTACACGATGCCACACTTTCCAGTGAAATAACCTGGAGGCTGTTTGAGAAATCGACCAACCCAAATGGCCCTTTGCCAACGGGACCCGGAGCCAGAGATATGAAAAACCCAGCTATATTTAGCGATCCAACTACTTACCACTCTCAAAATTGGCGTATTGGTGATTTTGTAACCTGTCACAAGCCATCACAAAACGGTTCAACAAATAATGACATGTGTGGTGTACATCACAACAGTGGTGTTTTTAATAAATGGTTTTATCTTATCACAGATGGGGAAGCAGGTACCAATACTAAAGGTAACGCTTATAATATTACAGGGTTGGGTTTTGGCACCTCTCAAAAGATTGCTTACCTAATGGAACTGACCCTCACACCCAATGCAGGCTATGCCAATGCCATGACAGTTTCCCTGAATGCGGCTGCAACCTTATATGGATATGGATCTACAGAGTTTAATACTTTAAAAAGTGCATGGGCTGCCGTGGGCGTTGATACTGCCAATACTTACAAAATGGCAAACACAACTGTATTTACCACCAACAATTTTACAGGTATTGCAGTGGGAAAAGGTGGAAATATATTTGCCGGAACCAACTATAGTGGTTTTTATAACTTCAATGGATCAAACTGGACAAAACTTGCCGAACTGCCTGATGTACGTATTAATGACATTAAAACGGATAAAGATGGCGGCATCTGGATAGCGCAATCGGGCAGAACCGGTACACAGGGTGGGGGCAGCAGTATTGGAGGAGGTGTTAACTACCTGAAATATCCGTATACAGCCAACAGTACTTTATACACCGTAGATCCCCTGCTGCATGTGCCTTCCCGTAATGGAAGGTGTATGTATATTGATACTTTCCGTACCAATGACGGAACAAATTCAAGGGCATGGGTTGCCACACTGGCGTATATTACCAGCAACAATTCGACAAGCGGTATGCTTGGGCAGGGGCTTTTTAATGCGACTCCTGAATTTGCAAAAGTAAACGCAGGCATCAATGTTATCAGCGGTACGGTTGGATGCCTTACAGTAGGCGGCAACAAAAAAGAGATATGGACTTTTGTGCAGGCAAATAATGGGATCAACCAATTGCTTAGTTATGATGCGGCAACCAATGCATTACTTACAAGTTATGATCACAATTCGGAGCCTGCCCTGCCTTCAGGCTTTGCAGCAAGAGCAATTTATGGAGACAGGTACAATAGGATATGGGTTGGCCTGGCAAGTGGCGGTGTAATGATATTTGATGAGAATAGGCACTGGCACAACGTAAATTTCGCCAATATTTTCCCGCCAGGTACACAGGTGAATTATAATGCCATTACAGGTAACAGGCATGGGGATATATATATTGGTACCAGTATGGGGATGGTATATTTTGACGCAGGAGGTGGCTGGGCAAACCGGCTTGAAGATCCTCTTTATTACAGGCTTTATGGGAAAGCTAATGGGTTAATGTCTGATAATATTAATGCCATAGCTTATGACAAGGACAGATTTAAAATATGGGTAGCCACAGACAGCGGAATCGTGGTATGGGATCCTCCTTGTATCGGGGATGGAAATTGCTATGCTACACCAGCATTTAAAAATAGTTATTCTGTATCAAAAGGGAATGGCAACTGGAGCGATCCTGCTATTTGGGATTCAGGACAGGTGCCCGATTCCACCACTGTTGTGGTAATTGCTGATACTATTATGGTTGATATCAATGCCCAATGCCAGTCTTTAGGAGTAATCAATCCCGGCAATCTTAAAATTAATACCGGTATAGACCTTAAAATTTTTGAAAGTAACGACATCATCAAAACACATGGGGAAGGTAATATAAGAAGAAGGCGACGATAATTTTTATTGTTAGCTTTAAATAAAAACATTGTATTATTTAAATGCAGTGTTTTGTTTTATGGGTTTGACCCTTTGAAATATGATAACAGCTTACAAACAAATATTACCAAAACACAAACTTAATCAAAGGCGCTTGCTGTTGCTTGTGATCGCTTTACTATTGTGCTGCATCAATAATTTTTCCAACGCCCAAACCATTCCCAACTTCACTATCAATCAAACCAGTGGCTGTGTGCCGCTGAGTGGTGTAAATTTTACAGAATCATCAACGGGTGGTACTGTTACAAGACGGGATTGGGATTTAGGTAATGGTACCATCATCCCCAATGGCGCTGCTGTGGTGGGTACCAATTATCTTACGGCACAAAAGTTTTATGTAACACTGGTTGTAACTTTTTCTAACGGCGATGTAAAAACGAAAAAAGACAGCATCATTGTTCATCCAAAACCAGTGGTAAATTTTTCTGTAAATGATACAGCAGGTTGTGTGCCGCACACAGCAAACTTCACCGATTTATCCACTACTGCCACAGGCACCATCAATACCTGGACATGGGATTTTGGTGCCGGTGGAAACACCATACGGAACCCAAGTTTTGTTTACAACACTCCCGGCCTCTACAACATTTCGCTAATCGTAAAAAATAGCTGGGGCTGCGAAAGCGATGCTGCCACCAAGTTTCAGTATGTGCATGTGTGGACTAAACCCACCGCAGCATTTTCACCCAATAAAACCTTTAGTTGCAATGATACTGCCACAATATTTTTTAATAACACCACCACAAACGGAAGTCCTGCCAATAAATACTCATGGGATTTTGGTGATGGCAATACGAGCACATTAAAAAACCCTTTACATTTTTATGCTGCACCAGGTACTTATACTGTTACACTCACTGCTTCGGTTGGTGCTAGCTGTAGTTCCAGCATCAGCACCACTATTTATATTGGTAAATCAACACCATCATTTACACTTACACCTGATACGGTTTGTGTAAATACTTCCACCCAGTTCAGTGGAATTGGTACACCTAATCCTTATTATGTAAAATGGATTTTCAGCGATAACGGAGCACAGCAATATTATTCCCCCACCAATCATACATTCAATACGCCGGGGGATTATACCGTTACATTAATTGCATACACTTACCAGGGCTGCACCGATACCATCAGCAAACCAATCCATATAAAGTTTGGTGCAGGGCTTGCCCCATTTTTTATTACAGCACCTGATACGGTATGTGCCAACAGCGCAACAGTATTTGATGGCAGTGCCACTCCATTGCCGGACAGGGTGCAATGGTTTTTTAGTGATAACAATGTGTTGCAAAATAACAGCCCCACCAATCATACTTTTAGTATCCCCGGTGATTATAATATTTTACTAATTGCCTACAATACACAAGGTTGTGCTGATACAGCTGCAAAGGCTATCACGGTAAAGAGTGGCCCAATAGTAAATTTTACACCTGATAAAGTGGATGGCTGCGGTACGCCATTTACGGTTACATTTATCAATACAACTTATCCCAATGCTGATTTGCAATTCACCTGGAATTTTGGCGATGGTTCACCCAATATAATTACAACAGATACATTGCCGGTACCACATGCCTACAATACTTTTGGCAACTTTACCGTAACACTAACGGCAACTGATACAGTGGCAGGATGTGTGAGCAATCCAAAAACATTCAGCTATATTAGAAACTACCAACCCAGTGTAAACTTTACTTATGTGCCGCCTGATGGTTGCCGCCCTTTGCCGGTGAAGTTTACAGGGCAGGTGAGCAATCTCATTGTCCCCATTCAGTTTTATGTGTGGGATTATGGTGATGGTAATATTGATTCCATTGCCGGAACCAATATTGTCAATCATGTTTATACAGTGGGTGGAGTATTTGGTGCTACATTAACCATTGTTACTGCTGAATGTACGTTTACTTCTATTGCGAAATTTGTAACCGTTATTGATATTTGTGATGATGATGGAAGTGGCGGTGGAGGCGGTGGAGGCGGTGG
>JANLQY010000042.1:0-8392 GCA_031368105.1 Chitinophagaceae bacterium | reverse complement strand
AGCAGTTTCAGGCTACGCAGGTCGAGCCAGCGCCATTCTTTACCTCCCGGAAAAACAAAATTATTTTCACTGTTATATTCCAATACATTGCCCCTGATAAAAGTTGGCGGCACACCGCTCTGTGCAGTGTACCACTGATAATTTTGCAGCACCACTACTTTCACCTGCTGGTTGGCATTGAATGCATTGAGGCCATCAATATTTACATTAAACTTTAAGCGCTGGTGGGTTTTGTAAAACTGTGGTGTAAAAGGCTGAAGGATCTGTGCACTTACAGATGCTTTATTATCCAGTACCAGCAAGCCTCTTGTAAAAACAGTGTTGGCTGTATCTCCATCCAAAAAAACTTTCAGCAAATAATTTCCACTTTTAGATGGCAGCGAATTGGCATCGGGAAGAATAGCCTGGTAGTGAGTATAACGGGTATAGGCAATGGATGAAAAACGGTAATTAGTAATGCGCTGTTGGGTAAACCCTTTTATAAAATCGAATGAACTGAGGTTGACCGGCTGCCAGTTGATATCGCATAACTGGTAAGTGTAGTAGTAGCTTTTTACATTGGCATCCAGGTCATCAAAATGCAGTTCCAGCCTGTCGGCGCTGTTCAGTTTATATATGGGCATCGTCTCCTGATCGCCGTACATGTGAAAGCGTACAGAATGAATACTTATTTTATAAACAGCATCGGGATTTATTTGTGCCTGCACAGAAAAAGCGGATACAAAAAAAATAGTGGCTAACGAAATTGATTTAAGGAAGTTCATCTGTTGTTATTAATATTTTTTGATTGCGCTAATTCGTGTAATAAAATAATCCAGCTAATTCAGTTATGCTTCACTGGTTAAATTATTTTACTTTTGAAAGGTAACAAAAATTATTCCGTTTGAATATATCGGCTTTTATCGCAAAGCGCATGTCGTTTACCGGCGAAAAAACATTCTCTCGTTTTATTATATGGCTGGCCACCATTGCCACTGCCGTGAGTGTAGCTGTAATGATAGTGGCACTGAGTTTTGTGAATGGTTTTCAAAATGTGATCAGTAACAAAGTATTCAGTTTTTGGGGGCATATCCATGTGCAGAAGGACATTGAAAAAAGAGTAAGCACTGCAGAAGAATATGTAATCACTAAAAATGATACGGTTGAAAATTTTATCAAAAAATTACCAGAAGTAAAAACGGTGGAATGCTTTGCCACCAAATCGGTCATCCTTACTTATGGTGATGGTATTGAAAGTATTTTAGTAAAAGGCATCGACTCTTCATTTGATTACAGCAGGCTGGATCCTTTTTTGCAACAGGGCAAATGGGCCGCCTTTCCAGACAGCGGCTACAGCACAGAGATCAATATTTCTGCCTATACTGCCAACCAGCTGAATGTAAAAGTAAATGATATGCTGCTGTCATTTTTTGTGCAGGAAGATGGATCTAAACGGGCAAAGAAATTAAAAGTAGCAGGTATATTTAAAACTTCCATTGACGAATATGATAAACAATTTGGCCTCTGCGACCTTAATCTTATCCGCCGGCTGAACGACTGGAAGCCAGACCAGATAGGCGGTTACGAAGTTTACCTGAAAGATTACCGGCTTATAGATTCGGTATCAAAAAAGATAAGAGAAGAAACACCGCTTGGCTGGAACAGCAAAACACTGAAAGAAATAAACCCTAATATTTTTGACTGGCTGGCGCTGCAAAATAAAATCAAACTCATTCTCATCGGCATCATGATGGTGGTGGCAGTAGTAAACCTGGTGACCTGCCTGCTAATCATTGTGCTGGAAAGAACAAGAATGACCGGCATACTAAAAGCAGTAGGTGCCAGCGACTGGATGGTACAAAAAATATTTTTATACAACACCAGCCTTATCGCTATCACTGGAATTATTTTAGGTACTCTCTTTGGCCTCGGCATTTGCTGGCTGCAGGAAAAAACTGGCTTTATAAAACTGGACGAAGAAGCTTACTACATGAACGCTGCACATGCACAGGTAGTTTGGTGGCAGGTAGTGTTAGTTGATTTAATTACCCTGGCTATTTGTTTTGCCACACTCATCATCCCTACCCTTTTAATAAAAAATATTAAGCCTGTTAAAGCAATACAGTTCAGGTAAATTTTTTATGCTGATACAGTTCATCTTTTATAATCATCTTCCACACTTTGACGGCTTTTTTTTTCGGCATAGCTTTTGAAATCTGCTATCCAAACTATCTTGTAACTAATTTTCTTCAACACTTTTATTTATGGCTTATCTTCATACCACAAACTAACCGCATGTCAGTATTCCCATTAAAAACTTTTTTTCTTTTCCTGTTTTTTGTTGCTGCCGCACAATTTGCAGCGGCGCAGGATACTGCTTTTAAAGCCAAACATGCAGCTATCTATTTCCCCTACCCAATGTACCATGAAAAATGGCGGTCATCCATTGGTTTTACTTTACTAACCACACCTGAAGATGTTACCGAAGAAGTAAGGCTGAGAATACCCTGCGGCGATTATAAAGTAATAAGAAAAATAAGTACAAATGTTTTAATGAACGGCAGAGTTTTATTCCAGTTTGTACAAAACCATTTGTCTGCAGGCCTTACTTATGTGAGACCGCTCAGTACTAAATTTTACATAAGCGCCGGAGATGATATGGCTTATTGGTTTGGTTTTTTAAAACTCCAGGGATTCGACAGCAAAGCATCTGGCTGGATAAACTATCCAAATATTTCGTTGGGGTACAGATCGGGGAAAAATTTACTCGTAACACTCAAGGCAGAAGTATCAGTAAACTTGTATTACCAGGCAGCCAATGGTGAAAATAAATTTTCTTCCGGCAAAAATTATTATAATGGCGAATCAATTACCGTAGCACTGGAGCAGCCTTTTTATAACAAAACACATTTAACCCTTGCTTTCTCTGCCACCAGTAATTATTTTAACTGGCAAACCTGGTCCTTATTTTATAAAACAAACCGCAAAGTATTTTACCCACAAATAACAGTAGGATTTATTTTATGAAAAAATTAATCATCATACCATTTTTAGCCTGTATTATTTTTTCGTGTAAAAAAGAATACAAAGTAATATTGCCCGACACTTCGGGATGGGAACTGTTTAACAATGCTCCGGCTTTGTCTTTACCACAAACAGCAAGAGTGGCCATGGAAGGAGTTTACAAAGTGGCAAATGCAGAAAATATTTTTGGTGATTTTACTGCCATCAAGTGGAGTTATGTAATCAACGGCAGTGATACCACTTTTCATGTATCAGGGTTTTTCGGTGTGGGCATCACTTATTTTATTTGTGAAGGCAGGCAGTCCAATGGTGCTATTTTATTAAATGGTTACTGGCGCAAAATGGAAGGCACCGAAACAGGTGTCATCCAGTTAACAGTGAACCCTGCTGATGGCGCTGCGGTTTTGCTGGCACCCAATCCTGTTATCAACACCGGCAGCATTATCATTAATGGAGTATTTGGAAACGGGCAGGATATACCACAGTTGCCAATAACATTTACTTACGAAAGAAAATTAAATAACAGCCCGGCAGGTTTTCATATAATGGCGCACCGCTCCGGTGGCCGTACCTCCGATCTGTTGCCTGTTTCAGAAAATTCAGTCGCCATGATTTTAAAGACTGCAGAGTTTGGTTCTACCGGCGTAGAGATTGACGTTAGGTTTACCAAAGATGGTGTTCCAATATTGTATCACGACAATACCCTTAACACAAGAGAGATACAAAAATGCGGACTGGTGGGGCCAATAGAAAACTATACTTACGACCAGCTCTCTACTTTTGTGCGGCTGATACATGGTGAAAAAATTCCTACCCTCAGAGAAGCATTGAATGCAGTAGTGTATCAAACCCAATTATCTTTTGTGTGGCTGGATACAAAATATATCGGATCAATAGCTCCGGTTCATGCCATTCAAAAAGAATTTTTGCAAAGGGCGCTTGTGGCTGGCAGGAAACTCACTATTGTAATTGGACTTCCGGGGCAAGACCAGTTCAATCAATTTCTTGCACTGCCTGATTATAGCAACACGCCATCTTTGTGTGAACTGACGCTTGCGGATGTGCAGCAAAGCAATGCAAAAGTGTGGGCTCCCCGTTTTACAGAAGGTACACAAAATGATAATGTAGCACTTGTTCATGCACAGGGCAGGCTGGCATTTGTGTGGACAGTAGATGTGCCACAGTTTATTGCAAAGTATATAAACGAAGGCCACTTCGACGGTATGTTATCCAATTTTCCATCATGCGTAGCTTATAATTATTATGTACATCAGTAAACCTTTTTTTTTGACAGTGGCGATATTGGCAACAATGTCAGTTAACAGTTTGTATGCACAATCAAACGTTAAAAAAGATTCAATTCCTAAAAAAAAACCATACCTCGTTTTACATATTGGTGGCGGACTTTCAACTTATGCTGCTACCGTAAATACACTGCCCACCGGACTTCCGGGCAGCATCAGCAGAATGAGTGATGCAGCCACTATCCGGCTGATGTGGTATCCCAATTACCGGCTCCGGTTGGGCATTGAAAGCGGCTTTACGCAATTTTATTCTTACAATGTAAAAAATGGAAATATAAAAGGTAAGGTAAGCCTCGATGCCATACCGCTGCTGGTAATATGGTCTATGCAGTTGACAAAAAGAGTAAATTTGTTTGCAGGCTTTGGTTCATATTTACTCACTACTCATCTCCACTACCAGGGAGAAACGAACTCAAGCGTCATTGTGTTAGGCTCGAATGTTGCTCTGTCGTACACATTGCCGCTTTCAACAAGAATGGGCATTGCTGCAGAAGCAAAATGGATGAATGCTTTTGAAACAAGGGATGCAGCAATAAGTTTACAGGTTCAGGCTATTTGGAAATTTATAAAATTGTAACAATACCTAAGAACATGAAAAAACAAACACTTATTTTATTGCTGAGTTTGTCTGGTGGTTTTGCAGCAAATGCCCAGGTGCAGCTTCCGGCTGAAACCAAAACACAGGAACTTTATTTTGTAAGTGATACCCAGCAGCCAATGCTGGCAGAAAGACTGTTCCTGAAATCGAATCATAATTTAAAAGCAACTGCTGATATTTTTGCAGCCATCCTAAAAGAAAAACCTGCAAGCTTGTATATGCTGGGAGATGTGGTGGGGCTTGGTTTTGCCAATCGCAAATGGAAAAAAGTAGATCGCTTTTTAGACAGTTGCCGAAAAGAAGGAACGGGTGTATGTGGCGTATTGGGCAATCATGAAGTAATGGGCCGCAGCAAAAAAGGAGAAAGGAATTTTCAAAAAAGATTCCCAATGAATGTACGCACAGGTTATTTTTCTGTGACCGATTCTGTGGCGGTCATTTTACTTAATTCTAATTTCAGTATCCTTTCTGCAGCTGATGAAGCAAAACAAAGGGAATGGTACAAAGCTACCCTTGCCACTTTAGATGCAACAGATTCTGTTAAAGCAATTATTGTTTGCTGTCATCATGCACCCTTTACCAACAGTAAAATTGTAAAATGCTCTGTTAAAGTGCAGGAAAGTTTTGTAGCAGATTATATCCAGTCAAAAAAAGCAAAGTTGTTTATCACTGGCCATGCACATGCTTTTGAACATTTTAAAATAAAAGGAAAAGATTTTCTTGTAATTGGCGGTGGTGGCGGTTTGCATCAGCCGCTTGGTAATAGTGATAAAACCCTCACTGATTTGGCTGTTGATTATAAGCCCATGTTTCATTACCTGTCTGTGAAAAGAGTGGCAGATAATTTATTTATTACTTCTCATTTTTTGAAAACTGATTTTACCGGTTTTGATACCGGCGTCAGTTTTAATACCACCCTGCCGGCTAATAATATTGCTTCAGTAAAAGCAGCTCAGGTAACAAATAAAACTAATTAAAAGCAGCATTTTAAACAGGCAGTTGGAATGATAATTTCCTGCCGGTATTTATTCTGCCAACACCTCTTTCTCCCAGCCTTTTGCGATGGCAAGTACGTTGATTGGAACTAAATATTGTCTAACCTAAATGTTTTTGTATGGTTTTGATAAAAGTGCTAACGGTAAATGGTTTTTCTACATAACCGTCTGCATTTACTTTTTTACTGATGTCCTTAATATCTGCATTGGCAGAAAATATTAAAACAGGTGTTTGTTTTGTACTTTCATTTTGCTTTATAATTTCAATCGCTTTTTCACCACCCATTTGGGGAATCCATAAATCCATTAGAATAACATGAGGGTTGAAGGTTTGAATATCGGTTAGAATATTTTCACACTTTGATAAAGTTTTTACAACAAAATCATACTTAGATAATATGGCTTTGCATAAAAGCAAAATTTCTTCATCATCATCATTAATAAGAATATTTTTTTTCATATTGATTAAACTATGTTAGTAAAGAATTTTTATTTTACTTTGCCATTATAAATTATTGAAATAAAAAATGCTTCCCTTATCAGGTTCGCTATCTGCCCACATTGTACCATTGTGCCTTTCTATAATATTGTTAGATATGTACAACCCAATACCCAATCCCTGAAAATTTATAGCATGTTCATGCACCCGGTAATACCTGTCAAAAATTTTGTCTATATGCTGTGTTGACATACCAATACCAAAATCCTGAACCGCTACCTGAATTTTATTATCCTGTTCTTCAATCTTAACTAATACTTTATCAGCTTTCGGAGAATATTTTACAGCATTGCTTAATAAGTTAATCAACACCTGTTGCAGCCTGCCTCTATCGCCGTTTATTTGTTTTAAACAGTTGCCGGTTTTTTGTATGAAATGATTTTTAGCAGTAACCTGAATGTCTTCAATGGCTTCATCCAACATTTCATCAAAATCAAACGTGGATATATTATAATTCAGTTTTCCGTTTTGTATTTTACTGGCATCTAATAATTCTGTAACTAAACGGTTTAGCCTTTCTACTGACTGATTTGCTTTGTTGGCGTATAAAAAGGCAGTTTGGTTTTCTTCACTTAATAGCAGCATCAATAATTCAAGATAGCCTTTAGCAGTAGTAAGTGGTGTTTTCATTTCATGGCTGGCAATGCTTATAAATTCATCTTTTTGTTGTTCTTTTGTTTTCTGTTCATGAATATCTGTGTTGCTTCCTATCCATCCGGTAATTTTGCCATGATTATCTTTTTGTGCAATTCCATGACTTAGATGCCATCGGTAAGTTCCATCATGATGGCGAAGGCGTTTTTCCATTTTAAAATCTTCGCCTGTTTTAAGCGAATGTTGCCATAGCTGCAAATCCTTTTTAAGCTCATCAGGAAAAATAATTTTCATCATGCCATCGCTTTTTAATTCTTCAAAAGATAATCCTGTGTAACTGAGAAAATATTGGTTGAAGAAATTTTTCTTTCCATCGGGTTCGGCTGTCCATACCATGATAGGAATAGTTTCGGACAGCGTTCTGAATTTGGCTACGCTTTCCTTAATTTTTTCTTCCGCTTCTTTTTTTGCAGTAATATCCTGTGCGGCTAAAATACTGTAGAGTGGTTTTGCAGGTTGTACGGTACGGTCGAAAAAAAACTGTTTGTTTATTTTTAACCATCGCACTTCACCTCCCGGGAGTATGATTTGGTGTTCTACTTCCATCAATCCATTGCCCTCTGGTTTTATTACCTGCGCAATGAATTTTTCCAATTCTTGTTTACAATCAGGATGAAAAGTATCATGCAACTGCTTACGGATTACGGTTAAATTATCTGCGGGCAAACCATACATTAATGCGGCCTCGGGTGAAAGGGTTACCAGCCCGGTGTGGTAATTAATTTCTGCCAATGCTACATTGGCTACATTGAGCCCTCCTTGTAAGCGTTCTTTACTTTTACGCAAAGTTTCTTCAACTTCTTTCTCTTCAGTTATATCAATACTAATGCCGGTGAGTGTTTCGGCTTCGCCCTTATCGTTGTAATAATATTTTCCTACAGAGCGTATCGAGCGGATAACATTATCATCAGCTTTATTTATTCGATATTCTACTTCATAAACACCATGATTAACCTTTGATTCTTCTATTTTTTGAAAAGCCAATTCTTTATCCTCTGGCACAATCACTTTATGCCAGTCTTCGTAAATCAGGTCTTCACGATTTTCGTCATATCCCCACATTTTTTTATGAATGTTAGACCACTCCAATTTTGATGAAACAATGTCGAAAGACCAAATGCCAATGTTGGCGGAATCAGTTGCAAGTTTTAAATGGCTTGCCATTTTTTTTTGTTCATCCTCACTTTCTTCAATTTGTTTTACTATTTCTGTTTTTGGATGAAATGAAAATGATGTTGATCTTTTTTTGGAAGGTTCTTCATTCGTTTTCGAACTTGATCCGACTTCTTCTGTAGGAACAATCTGAGAAGATAATACGAATATTTTAGAACTCTCATAT
>JANLQY010000186.1:0-20572 GCA_031368105.1 Chitinophagaceae bacterium | reverse complement strand
TATCATGATATTGGTATGGATCATTTTGCTTTGCCAACCGATGATTTGTATAAAGCCAGGCTGGATGGGAGTTTGCATCGGAATTTTATGGGTTATACCACTCAGCATACAAAATTGCTGATAGGTTTGGGAGTTTCCAGTATCAGTGATGCAGGCGTTGCTTTTGCACAAAATGAAAAAAAGCTGCATGATTATTATGCTTCTGTTGAAAGAAATGAATTGCCTGTAATGCGTGGCTATTTTTTAACAGAAGAAGATATGGCGTTTAGAAAATATATTTTAGATATCAGCTGCCGTGGGAAGACCATATTTAAAGACGAAGACCTGCCAATGCTGCTAAAATATACTTTTACTGTATTGACAAAACTGGAAAAAGATGATTTGATAAAATCGGATAAAGAAGGCGTTATCGTTACCGAACTGGGAACACATTTTGTCAGGAATATCTGTAGGGCATTTGATTTACACCTGCTCAGAAATCAAAAAGAAACAACAGCCCCAAAATTTAGCAAAGCCATTTGATCTGCTTACTTTTTTATTCTTATAATTTTATAGATTTTGATGGCACTCATTAAAATTACTATAAACAACAGCAATCCAATCAATCCATAAATCCAGCTCATGGCGCTTTTGACTGATGCTATCATAATGATAGCAATTAAAAAAATTGTTGCCACTTCATTCCAGATGCGTAATTGATTGGAAGTGTATTTAAAAATACCTTTCATTTCACCGCTGTAAATTTTTTGTAGCGTAAAATGATAAGCATACAAACCAGCAACAAATCCAAGTTTTATCCACAGCCATGCAGGAATGCTGCCATACAAAATTCCCATCCAGGTACCAAATATCAAAGTAAGTATTGCTGATGGCCAGGTAATTCCCATCCATAATCTTTTTATCATGATGGAAAACTGCTTTATAAGAATGGATTTTTCAGGCTCTGGTTTTTCATTCGCTTCTGTATTGTAAATAAACAAACGTACAATATAAAACATGCCGCTAAACCAAGTTACTATAAAAATGATATGCAGTGCTTTTACGTAGTTGTAAGCCATTTTTAATTACGATTTACGAATGTTGAATGACGAATGTTTTGAAACTTTTGTGTTGAACATTGATTATTAATCCAACTTACTAATGATCAACTTACAAAATCATTTCATTATTTCCAATTGCTGTTTCCTTCACCCACTTAGTCAATACTTCCACCCATTGTGGATTGGTATTTAAGCAGGGAATCATTTTATAAGAAGTGCCGCCGGCTGCTATAAAACTTTCTTTACCTCTTTCTTCAAGTTCTTCCAGGGTTTCCAGGCAGTCGCTTACAAAAGCAGGAGAGAGTATTAATAATTTTTTGATGCCTTCTTTGGGCATTTCTTCCAAACGTATGTCAGTAAAGGGTTCCAGCCATCCCTTGCCCAGCCTGCTCTGAAAAGAAATACTAAATTTTTCTTTCGGAATTTGCAATGCTTTTGCTATCAGCCTTGTTGTTTCAAAGCACTGATGGCGGTAGCAGGTTTTGTGGGCAGAAGAATTTACATTGCAGCAGTCATTTACTTTCTGGCAATGTGATCCTGTAGGATCTACCTTTCTCAAATGCCTGGCTGGTATGCCGTGATAACTAAATAAAATATGGTCATATTCCTCCGCCAAATAAGGACGTGCATTTTCAGCCATTGCTTTTATATAATCCACTTCATCAAAAAATGGTTTTATAAAACTGAGCTTGAAAGGATAATTATTTTTTGTGTGAATTTCTTTTGCAAAATCAACTGCAGTTTCATAAGAAGCCATGGCATAATGAGGATACAATGGGATGGCCAATACTTCTTCCAAACCTGGCAGACGCTGCATCAATTTTTCAAAAGCATCGGCAGGTGTAGGGTTACCATATCTCATGGCGATCTCCACAGGTTCATCAACAAATTGTTGTAATTGTTTCTGCAATTGTTGAGTAAGTACAACTAATGGAGAGCCTTCTTTTGTCCAGATAGTTTTATAAGCTTCTGCAGATTTAGGAGCCCTAAACGGAACAATAATTCCTTTCACCAACAACAAACGCAGCAGGTAAGGGATGTCTATCACTTTGCCATCCATTAAAAACTCATTCAGGTAGCGCCTTACATCTTTTACTTTGGTAGAATCTGGTGAGCCCAGATTCATCAATACAATTCCTCTTTTGGTTGCCATAAAAAAATCTTGTTTGCAAAATTAACCATTGAATCCAGTAAAAAGTTCAAGTCAATTTTAAATAATTAATTGTTTGAAACCAAATGGTTTAATAATTAGCCTGCTGATGATTTTTGTCACAAAGAAATGTGATTGGGATCACTACCTAAAATGACAATACCGTGACATAGAAATTAGTTTACAAACAAATGCGAAAGTATTTTTGCATTACTCACTTAGATATAATAAATCAAATGCCCGGTAGCAGACAAACAGACATATCAAATTTTTTTATTGCAGGCATCAACTACAAGAAAACAGATGCTGATCTGCGTGGGCAATTTGCCATTAATAATGATCAATATGCCAAGCTTCTTTTATTGGCTCCGCAATTTGGGATTAAAGAGTTGTTTGTTATTTCCACCTGCAACCGTACTGAAGTTTATGGCTTTGCTGAAAATGCAGCTAATCTTTGCCAGTTGCTTTGCAGCCAGACGCAGGGTTCCATTGAAACATTTCATGAAATTGCCTACATAAAAAAAGGAGAAGAAGCGATTCAACATTTTTTTTCTGTAGCAGCTGGGTTGGATTCACAGATTTTAGGCGATTACGAAATTGTAGGACAGATTAAACAGGCGGTTAAGTTTTCAAAAGCCAATGGTTTTATCGGTGCTTATTTAGAAAGATTGGTTAACTTGGTTTATCAATCCTCAAAAGAAATAAAAACCGAAACGGAATTGAGCGGAGGAACCGTATCTGTTGCTTTTGCTGCGATACAATACCTAAAAGAAAATGTGGCCGGCATTGCTGCAAAAAAAATATTGCTGGTAGGCACTGGAAAGATTGGACGCAATACCTGCAAAAATTTAGTTGATTATCTTGATACAAAAAATATCACTCTCATTAACCGCACCGAATTAAAAGCCCTGGAATTAGCTGCAGAACTGGGTTTGCAATCTGCCTCCGCAGAAGAAATGCCAAAGCAGTTAGCGGAAGCTGATATCATCCTGGTAGCTACCAATGCACCGGAGCCGGTGATTTTTAAATCGCATCTTGAAAACAAAGGTAACAAAATTATTATTGATTTATCTATTCCTTACAATGTAGAAAATGCAGCGCAGGCTTTACCAAATATCACGTTGATAAATGTAGATGAACTCTCAAAAATAAAAGATGCCACTTTAGAAAAAAGAGAAGCAGAGGTTCCCAAAGCAACTGTAATTATAAAAAAATACATCCACGAATTTTTAGAATGGCATGATATGCGTAAGCATGTACCGGTATTAAAAGCGGTAAAAAATAAATTGTATGCCATGCAGTCCTGCGATATGTTTATCAGCTACTCAGCAACACAAATGTTTACTCCTGCCAATACAGATGATAAAATACAAAAGGTGATCAATGGTATGGCGGTAAAAATGCGTAATAAAAACCAGCGTGGCTGCAGCTATATAGAAGCCATCAATGAATACATTGCTACAGGCACAAACTAAAGCCAATGGTGAAAGTGATACGGATAGGAACAAGAGAAAGCCAATTGGCGGTATGGCAGGCAACACAGGTACAGCAGCTTCTTGCAAAAAATAATTTCCAGTCAGAATTAGTTTACATCAAAAGCGAAGGTGATATTGATTTGCAGACACCTCTCTATGAAATGGGTGTGCAGGGAATCTTTACTAAGAGCCTCGACATTGCTTTGCTTAATAATAAAATTGACATCGCTGTTCACTCAATGAAAGATGTGCCTACACAATTGGCGAAAGGAATTGTGCAGGCGGCGGTGTTGAAGAGGGCTTCTTATAAAGACCTATTGGTTTATAAGAATGAGTTATCAGTTATCAGTGATCAGTTGGGGTATGTGAATGCTGAATGGCTTAACTCATCACTCATCACTCATCACTCATCATTCACCATAGCCACCAGCAGCATCCGTAGAAAAGCACAATGGCTTAATCGTTTCCCAAATCATAGTCTTGAAAACCTCCGTGGCAATGTAAATACCCGGCTGCGTAAAGTACAAGAAAGCAACTGGCAGGGAGCCATCTTTGCTGCTGCAGGCTTAGAGCGGATTGGGCTGCGTCCTGAAAATAGTATTGAATTAGACTGGATGTTGCCTGCGCCTGCACAAGGTGCCATCATGGTAGTATGCAGCGAGGCAGATGATTTTTGTCTGGATGCCTGTCAATATTTTAATCATACCGAAACTGCTTTGTGTACAAAAATTGAAAGAGATTTTTTAAGAATATTGTTAGGTGGATGTTCAACACCCATCAGTGCATTGGCAGTGATAGAACAGGATGAAATTGTTTTTAAGGGAAGTATTTTATCCATTGATGGAAAAGAAAAAGTTGAGATAGATGCCAAAGCAGGAATGTATGATGGTTTTGATATTGGAACAAGGGCTGCAGTAGGAATTTTACAAAGAGGCGGACAAAAAATTATTGAAGGTATTCGCAATGCAAAATGATAATATTCAC
Source organism: Chitinophagaceae bacterium (assembly GCA_031368105.1). GTDB lineage: Bacteria > Bacteroidota > Bacteroidia > Chitinophagales > Chitinophagaceae > Ferruginibacter. The sequence goes on along the minus strand of JANLQY010000186.1, from coordinate 15,923 downwards.
ATACTATGTACAAGGCCACTGCCCGAAACGCTGATTGAAGAAGCCTTTCAGGTCGGGATTGAAATAGAAGTATCGCCTTTTATAGAAACAGAAAGTATCCTGTCGGTAGAAGTGCAGCAGGAAATCGAATTGGCTTCAACAGAAACAGCCACCGTTGTATTTACCAGTATGAATGCAGTGGATGCGGTTACGATTTTTTTGGATAGCCTTCAGCCTGATTGGGCAATCTATTCCATCGGTACTGCTACCGGCAGGTTGGTAAAAGAATATTTTGGTGAAGCAAAAATTGCAGGCACAGCCAATGATGCAGTATCACTGGCGGAACTGATCGCAGAAGACAGGTTTGTGGATGAAGTGATTTTCTTTTGTGGCGATCAGCGCAGGGATGAACTGCCGGAAATTTTGCGGCAACATGAAGTTGTGGTGAATGAGATTGTGGTGTATCAAACCATTGCTGTGCCGCATAAAATAGAAAAGCAGTATCATGGTATTTTATTCTTTAGTCCCAGTGCAGTGCAAAGTTTTTTTCAAAAAAATAAATTAACTGATACAACAATTTTATTTGCCATTGGTAATACCACAGCAACTGAAATTAAAAAATACAGTACTAATAAAATTATCATCAGCGATGCACCTGGAAAAGAAAACTTGGTGAATAAGATGATAGAATATTTTTCCCCCTTCCCCTAAAGGGGTTTTAAACAACACTCAATTTATTTCAGACATTAAAAAATAAGACATCCAAAATATGATAAAGAATGATTTACTGCTACGGGCATTGAGAAAGGAAAAAGTAGAACGTCCGCCGGTGTGGATGATGCGGCAGGCTGGCAGGTACCTGCCCGATTATTTAGTATTGAAAGCAAAGTATGATTTCTTTACCCGTGTGCAAACACCTGAATTAGCGACTGCCATTACATTGCAGCCTGTTGATCAAGTTGGTGTAGATGCGGCAATAATCTTCAGTGATATATTAGTAATACCGCAGGCAATGGGTTTGGAAGTATTGATGGAAGAAGGCAAAGGGCCGTCATTACCAAAAGTTATTCAAACACAAAACGATATTGATGCCCTGGTTACCATCGGTGCAGAAGAAAGTTTAAAGTATGTGTATGATGCATTGTCATTGACAAAAAAAGAATTAAATAACCGTGTGCCATTGATTGGTTTTGCCGGAGCTCCATGGACAATTCTTTGCTACATGGTAGAAGGTAAAGGCAGCAAAACCTGGGATAAAGCCAAGCAGTTTGCTTACACTCAACCCGAGCTGGCACATCAGTTATTGCAAAAAATTACTAACATCACTATCAGTTATTTAAAACTGCAGGCCAAAGCCGGCGCTGATACCTTACAGGTTTTCGATAGTTGGGCTGGTGCTTTAAGTCCTGCTGATTTTAAAATATTTGCACAGCCTTATTTATTTCAAATTGCCGATGCCCTGAAAGATGATGTGCCAGTGATTTTATTTCCTAAAGGAAGCTGGTATGCATTGAAAGATATCAGCGAAAGCAGTGCAGCAGGTGTGGGTATTGACTGGTGCATTACTCCACAAATGGCAAGAGAATTAACCGGCAATAAAATTACTATCCAGGGTAATTTTGATCCATCAAAATTATTAGGCACTATTCCAGATATTAAGAAAGAAGTAACGGCAATGATTGATGCATTTGGAGTGCAAAATTATATCGCTAATCTTGGGCATGGTATTACTCCAAATGTTCCGGTTGATAATGCAAGGGCATTTGTAGATGCAGTGAAAGAATACGAGTTTAATGGATAATTGATAATTGTTTAATTGATAGTGTTGTGAATATAAAAGATAACTGGATAGCCATCATTCATCAATTGCAGGATGATATTTGTGCGGCTTTGGAAGCAGCAGATGGCAAAGCTGTTTTTGTAGAAGATAAGTGGGAAAGGCCTGAAGGGGGCGGTGGAAAAACAAGAGTAATTGCCAATGGAAATGTTTTTGAAAAAGGCGGAGTGAATACATCTGTAGTTTATGGAGAGGTTACCGACGCAATGCGGAGACAGCTTTCAAATTCCCCTTTAGGCGATGGAGGCTGCAATTGGTTTGCTTGTGGAATCAGCATTGTGCTTCATCCCGGTAATCCATTTGTGCCAACAGTGCATTGCAATTACCGTATGTTTGAATTGTACAACGAAGCCGGCGAAGTGATTGACAGGTGGTTTGGCGGCGGTACCGATTTAACGCCTTATTATTTATTTGAAGAAGATGCCAAACATTTTCATCAGACGTATAAAGACACTTGTGATCAGTTTGATATTTTGTTCTATCCAAAATTTAAGAAACAGTGCGATGATTACTTTGTAAACTGGCACCGCAATGAAGAACGAAGAGGCATTGGCGGAATCTTTTATGATTATCAAAGACCAGGAGACAACCAGGATGTAAATTTCTGGATGAAATTTGGACAGGCTTGTGGCAATGCTTTTATTAAAGCCTACATTCCCATTGCAGACAAAAGAAAACATACTACTTATACTGCTGAAAATAAACACTGGCAGGAAATAAGAAGAGGCCGCTATGTAGAATTTAATTTGGTGCATGACCGTGGTACTTTGTTTGGTTTAAAAACAAATGGCAGGATTGAAAGTATTTTAATGAGCCTGCCGCCAACCGTTAGGTTTGAATATAATTATCTACCGGCATTTGGTACTGAAGAATATAAATTACAGGAAGCTTGTCTGCATCCAAGAGACTGGCTTGCTGAAATTACGGATGAAGAAAGAAATGAATGGGCAAGCCGTTCTAATACTTGTTAAACGCCGATGTCTGATTTTTTGGTCACTGATTTTATAAATCAGATATCAAAAAATCAGACATCATAAATCTACTTTTATGTTTTTACAAAGACGAAACAGGATATTAAGAGCAACGCCTTCTATAAGAAGTTTAGTTGCTGAAACAATATTAACTCCGAATGATTTTATTGCTCCATTATTTATTGATGAAGGAGAGAATATTAAGTTTGAAATTCCTTCCATGCCCGGCTATTACCGCAATTCAATAAACAATATGGTGAAGGAAGTAAAAGAACTGTGGAGCCTCGGGATTAAAAGTGTTTTGCTTTTTGTAAAAGCACCGGATGAATTAAAAGACAACACAGGAAAAGAAGCATGGAACCTTGATGGCCTGATGCAGCGTAGCATTAAAGCGATAAAAAATGCGGTGCCGGAAATGTATGTGATGACAGATGTTGCATTGGATCCTTACTCTTCTTATGGGCATGATGGTATTGTAAAAGATGGTGAAATTGTAAATGATGAAACTGTTGAAGCATTGGTAAAAATGAGTCTGAGCCATGCTGCTGCAGGTGCTGATATGGTGGCACCAAGCGATATGATGGATGGAAGAATTGGTGCAATAAGGGAAGCGTTTGAACAAAATAATTTTACCAAAATAGGCATCATGGCGTACAGTGCTAAATATGCTTCCTGCTTTTATGGGCCGTTTAGAGATGCATTAGATTCTGCTCCGGGCTTTGGTGATAAGAAAACTTACCAGATGGATTATGCCAACCGAATTGAAGCGGTGAGAGAAGCATTGATGGATGTGGAAGAAGGCGCAGATATTGTGATGGTAAAACCAGGTTTGCCTTATCTAGATATTGTGAGAGAAGTAAAAAATGCAGTGGACGTTCCGGTGAGTGTGTATAATATCAGTGGTGAATACGCCATGATAAAAGCGGCTGCAAAGATGGGCTGGATAAATGAAAACAAAGCAATTCTTGAAACATTGACTTCGATGAAAAGAGCAGGTGCAGATATGATTGCAACCTATTTTGCAAAGGATGCAGTACGATTGCTCGGATAATTTCACGCCAAGAAGCAAAGGGGCAAAGAAGCAAAACTTTGCTTCTTGATTTTTTCTTTGCGTCTTTGCGTGGGAACAAACTTTGTAGACAAAGTTGCTCAATGATAAACTGTACAAGAGTGCGACGCCACAGAAGTCGAATAAAGAATAAATGCTGACCTCAAAATAAAAAAATCCATGTACGAAAAAAGTAAAGAACTTTTTGAAAGAGCCCAAGAGTCAATACCCGGCGGTGTGAACTCCCCGGTAAGAGCATTTAAAAGTGTAGGAGGAACCCCTGTGTTTATAAAAAATGCCAAAGGTGCCTACCTGTATGATGTAGATGGGAATAAATACATTGATTATATCGCTTCCTGGGGGCCAATGATTTTGGGACATGCACATGAGCCGGTAATAAAAGCAATACAGGAATATGCAGCTTACTCTACATCTTATGGTGCACCAACAGAATTGGAAATTGATATGGCGGAGCTTATCATCAGCATGGTGCCGAATGTAGATTTGATACGCATGGTAAGCAGTGGTACAGAGGCCTGCATGAGTGCAGTGCGTTTGGCAAGAGGCTATACAGGCCGAAATAAAATCATCAAATTCGAAGGGCACTATCATGGTCATGCCGATTCCTTTTTAGTAAAAGCCGGTAGTGGTGTGGCAACATTCAATATACAAACAGTGCCGGGTGTTACTGCCGGTGTGGCGAATGATACACTAACGGCAGCCTACAACGATTTGGAGGCGGTGCAAAAATTAGCAGCTGAAAATAAAGGAGCCATTGCAGCCATCATCGTAGAACCTGTTGCCGGAAACATGGGTTGTATTTTACCAGCACCCGGTTTTTTAGAGGGCTTAAGAAAGTTGTGTGATGAAGAAGGAATCGTTTTTATTTTTGATGAAGTGATGACAGGATTTCGTTTGGCCCCAGGTGGTGCACAGGAAAAATTAAATATTAATGCAGACCTGGTTACTTATGGAAAAGTAATTGGTGGAGGCTTACCAGTTGGTGCTTTTGGCGGGAAAAAAGAAATAATGCAGCACATAGCGCCACTTGGAAATGTTTACCAGGCGGGTACTTTAAGCGGTAACCCCATTGCCATGATTGCAGGCTTCACCTTGCTGAAAGAATTAAAAAACAATCCATCTATTTATGAGGAGCTGAATAATAAAACGGAGTATCTTCATAAAGGCCTCAATGAAGTACTCACCGCATGGGGAGAGCCTTTTAGGATTAATCGTTTTGGATCTATGATAAGCATGCATTTCAGCGACTTTCCGGTCACGGATTTTGCAAGTGCAGCTTCTGCCAATAACGAATTGTTTAAAAAATATTTTCATGCCATGCTAAAAAGAGGCGTTTACTTACCGCCTTCTGCATTTGAAAGCTGGTTCTTAAACAATGCACTTTCTTATGCCGACCTGGATAAAACCATCAGTAAAACAAAAGAAAGTTTAGCAGAACTTCAGTAAAATTAATACTAAAATTTGCTGTTCGAAACAGCTGCCCCAAAAGCAGGGCACAAAAATATTTTTCTTTAGTCTACTATTTTAGTAGAGAAATCCTTACTTTTGTTTTTTTAAATTATAATACGGGCAAAGTACCCTGTTTGAATATGGTTGACAGCAAAGCAAAAATTTTATTGGGAGAGGAAACTGACAGCCAGGCCAGTGATGTCAATGAGCTGTTTCCGGTATTCCTTAAACTGGAGAAGCTGTCTTTACTGATTGTTGGTGGCGGCTATGTGGGTATGGAAAAACTAACTGCGGTATTGCAAAATTCTCCGGAAGCGAATGTTAAATTAGTAGCTACGGTTATCGGTGACGAAATTAAAACGCTGTCAAAAAATTATCCCAAACTTATTTTAATTGAAAGGCCTTATCAGTCAAATGATATTGACGGGGCAGATATAGTAATTGCTGCTGTGAATGACCGAACAATAAGTGAGCAGGTGGTGGCAGATGCAAAGCAAAAAAATAAACTGGTAAATGCTGCCGATAAACCTGATCTCTGTGATTTTTATTTGTCATCGGTAGTGCAAAAAGGCAACCTTAAAATAGCTATCTCCACCAATGGGAAATCGCCAACTATTGCTAAAAGAATAAAAGAAGTTTTAAATGAAATAATGCCAGATGAGCTGGATGCGGTATTAAACAATATGCAAAGTATCCGCAATAAACTAAGTGGCGATTTTACTGAAAAAGTGAAACAGCTAAATGAAATAACAAAATCGCTGGCAAAAGATAAATAACTATGGCCGCTTATAAACCAGAAGATATAATTGAAGAAATTACCCATTCGAGTGAGGTGGTTTCTACCAAGCAGGAACTTTACTCTTCCCGGAGAAAAGTGGTGAATAAATATATGGTTGCTATTGCTGTTGTTTTGCTGGCAGTTTTATTTATTTTTTATTTTTTACCTGCAGAAGATGTAACGGCTTTGCAAATTATTTTGAGTAAAGACAATCATATTTTTTACTGGATGCTGCTGGTGGGTTTCGGTGCAGAGCTGGTTGCAGGCTCAATGGGAATGGGCTATGGCGTTATTTGTACATCGCTGTTACTGATAATGAATGTGCCGCCACCAGTAGTAAGTGCAAGCATACATTCTGCGGAAGCATTCACCAGTGCAGCAGGTACCATCAGCCATTGGCAATTGGGAAATATCAATAAAAAATTAACAAGGGCTTTGGCAATTCCTGCAATTATCGGTGCTGTTGCAGGGGCATTGGCACTCAGTTATGTTGGCGAAAAATATGCAAAAGTAACCAAGCCATTTATCGCTGCTTACACAATCTACCTCGGTATAAAAATTTTACAAAACGCCTTTAAAAAGAAAGAAGCAAACCAGCAAAAGAAAAAAAGTAAAATCACTGCATTGGGTTTAATCGGCGGTTTCATTGATTCTTTTGGCGGTGGTGGCTGGGGGCCGCTGGTAACAGGTACGTTCATTAAAAACGGCCATACACCAAGGTTTGTAATAGGCAGTTCCACTTTTGCAAAATGTATTCTTACCGTGGCTAGCGCTATCACATTTATATTCACCATCGGCATTCATCACTGGAATGTTGTTGCAGGGCTTTTAATCGGCGGCATAGTAACAGCACCATTTTCAGCCATGCTTACTTCTAAGCTTCCTACAAAAAAAATGTTTATTGCTGTAGGCATTGTGGTTATTATTTGTGGAATGGTTACTGTCTGCAGGGCAATTTTTTTGTGACGGGCTTTTGTAATTCTCCTGAACATCCTTGTGTCACTCACTTGTACGGCATACCCATTTGGATCTTTTACCATTATATTTAAAAAGTAGTTCAAAATATTTTGCAAAAATATTACCCTACAAATTTGGTAGACTAATAAAAATCACTTTATATTTGCATTCAAATTATAAAATGAATTTAAGAACACACATAAAAAACCTCTCCTTATGCCGCAATGATGTCGTTGTTGCACCCGGTAATTTCTTTCATTTTTTTAAATAGACAGCCTGCTAAAGTAGTAGATTTATAAAAACAAATAGTCAAAACCATCTATCAGCACTATGAAAAGAAGTATTTTATTCCTGGCATTTTTATTACCCTTATATTTATTTGCACAGCTAAACGTTGCGGTTATTTTAAGCGGTAAAATAGTTGGTGAAAACTACGAAGGTATTGCCGCATCAAGTTTAGCAGTGAAGGCTTCTAAAGCCTTCACCACAAAGGATTCAACCGGTAGATTTGCCAATATTTTTTGATAAAAGTAAGCAAGTAATATGCATAGAATTCTGGTAACTCTTTTCTTGTTTTTAATTTTAAGTGAAGCAAAGGCGCAGCATAGTAACACTCATGCCAATATGCTGTGGTTTAATTATAATAACACTGTTGTAATTAATAATAAATGGAGTATTGTAAATGATGCACAATTGAGAACAAGGAACTGGGCAGAAAGATGGTCGCAGTTTGCACTTCGGTCAGGAGCAGTGTACAAGTTAAACGAAAAATTTGCATTGACGGCAGGATTTACCTGGTTTGGGAATGTAAAATATTATAACGACCGGCCGGTAGTGGCAAATGAATGGCGGCCATGGGAGGAAGTATCACTTCAATTGAAGCAAAGAAAAATTATTTTTTTTCAACGCCTGCGGCTGGAGCAGCGTTTTCTGCAAAAAGTAGCGGCGGGTAAAAAATTACCAGATTATGATTTCAGGCTTAGGCTGCGTTACCGTTTTGAATTTGCCTTGCCGCAATATAAAAATAAATTTGAACTGCGTTTAGGAAATGAAATAATGGGAAACATAAACCATATTGGCGATACACAATTTTTTGATCAAAACAGGACGTTTCTAATTTTGAATATAAAAATTTCACCACAGTTAGTTTTCCAGTTTCATTATATCAAATTGTTTCAGTGGCAGCCTTCAGTAAATACACTGGATAACCAGGATGTGTTTCGCTTTGGCATTCAGCAGCAATTGTATTTGCATAAGCCAAAAAAATAAATGATCCTTCAGTACACATTTATTTACCAAAATTGTAAATGACGAAGTACATATCAATTTTGGAAAAACAATCGTCAATAATTATTTCGACCAAAACCGTTTCTTTCTAGGCTTAAAATATCAAACGGGCCATCACAGCAACCTGCAGTTTGGCTACATGAATTTATTTCAGTAATTATCAGCAGGCAATCAATACCGGAATATCAATGTTCTGCGCCTTTTCTTCTTCCAGAATTTTGACCTGCGTAAAAAGAAGCCCCGATCTTTTTCATTTATTACTCAACAGTAAATATTACTTTCGCAAAAAAATATTCATCAAAAAACGAAAATGAAATGAGTGAAGTAAAATTAACAACGGGAGAAATACACACTAAAAAAGGTGTAATGAAGTTTGAACTGTATGATGATGCAGCACCCATTGCAGTAGCCAATTTTAAAAAATTAATCAGCCAGGGTTTTTATGACGGGCTTACTTTTCATCGAGTGATACCCAACTTTATGATACAGGGTGGATGCCCAGATGGTACTGGTGCAGGTGGGCCTGGCTACAACATCCAGTGTGAAACAAAAGGCGGCAAACAATACCACGACCGTGGCGTATTGTCGATGGCACACCGTGGCCCCAACACTGGCGGCTCACAATTTTTTATCTGTCATAGCCGTGCTAATACAAGCCACCTGGATGGAGTGCATACCTGCTTTGGAAAAATAATTGAAGGGCTGGATGTAGTGGATGAAATTAGGGGAGGAGATGTAATGGAGAAAGTTATTTTGACATAGGGTTTTTATCAAAACATAATTTTTAAAAGCCGGTCTTACTTTATTAGTAAGCCCGGTTTTTTTATTTATTGTTGCAGAAGCGTTATCAACTGGGTTTGTCAGTTGGGTTTTCAAAAATAGAAAATATTTTCAACACTGTTGGTACGGGCTAATTATTTTTGAGTACGATTCTTCCTGTGAGCTTAATAGAAATGCAAGGATGGCCAGTATCACCATCAGTAATAGATTTTTTAATTTGTTCAAGCTGCTAGAGGCTTCTTCAAGCAGCAACAAAGTAAAGTATTGCAAGCAAAAATGCAACACAATTATTCATTGTGTGAGCCTGGATGTAAAGTTGTAAAATAATACCGTGAAAACACCTTTTTTATACAGGGTGTTTTAACCCTTTTTTTAAATAATGAAACGGTATTTTATGTTACTGTTTGTACAATTGAAAACAACGGTATAGCTTAACGTTATTATTTTACCTTAAACCTAATTATCATGCCACAACAAAACAAAATGAAATGGGACACCCCCGGAAAAGTGCTGGAAGTAGACGCTTCCGGCAAACTGTCCGCCGGAACAAATCCAGTAAAAGATGGGGGAATTGCCATCACAGAATTGGGAAATAGTTTTATGCTGCCAGGGTTTGAAGATGCCGCAATTGCAGGCATTCCCATCAATGCTAACCTGGCTGTTTATTTAATAAAACGGCTTTATGAAAAAATGAACCTGATTTCTACAAAAACACCCGAAACCAAAACAGAGATTGATGAAATGACTGCAGCAGTAAGTTGGCTCGTCAGCCTGTTTCAAAATTCAAGGGCTATAACAATGGATAAAAATGCGTTGCTGAAAACCATCAGCCAGCCCGGTTGCGAAGGGGTGAGGTTTTATCCCTGTACAAAACCAAATGAGATTACTGAAGCAGGACAACCAGAAGATATCTTTTCTTTTGTAACTGTGGGTGTTGATAAGGATGGTAAAGACCTCGGATATGTGTATGAAAAAGATTCGGCGGATAAAATTGCAGACAATATCTTTAATGTGGCGACTCAATCACTGCTGAGTGAATATAATTATCCTCCTCCACCAAAAATAATTGGTAAAGCTGAAGCAGAAGCGACGTATATAATCGGAGGGTATGGATGGGAGAATAATTTTTGATAAAATGAATTAATGGGAATATACTTTTTAATTTATCACTGCTTGGTTGTACTGTCTACAGTATTATCTTTTGTGGCGCTGTACCGGGGCCACAAAAGATATTTTTCATTGCTGCTGGTGTTGATATTTACAGAGCTGGTAGAAATGTTTGCTCAAATTGCAGTTCTGAAAAACGTTTCTTTTGTATGGATTTATCATTTGTTTGTACCTGTTGAATGCACTTTGCTGGTACTGTACCTGCGGCTGGCAGTCAACATAAAAAAATAAGAAAGATCATTATTATAACCATTCCTTTTTTTGTCATTTTCAGTTTATTGATCTCCCAATTCTTTTACCATTTCCAGGATTTTCCGGGTATCAATATCAGTACAGAAGGGTTTTTGCTTTTTGTATTTTGTACCATCTTATTATTCAACCTGGAAGTAGTGGAAGATGAAAGTATTTTTTTAAATCCTGATGTATGGATTGCCCTGGGCATATTGGTATTTGAAGGCGGCACTTTTTTTTATAACTGTGTTTATACAAAGTTGTTAGCCATGGATCCTTTAAAAGCACTGCTGTTGTTTGGGATTATTAATAAGCCCCTCAATATTTTTTTGTACACCTTCATTAATATTGGCCTTGTATGTTTGATAAAAAAGAAGAGATATACTATGCAGTAATTATTACCAGTGTTTTTTTTTTTGTGTTAGTTGGTATTATTATTTATGCTTTGTTGCTATACCTGAAACGTAAGCGGAACCACCTGGTAGATAAAGCTGTATTTAAGCAAACCCTGCTGTCCTCACAACTCGAGATAAGGGAGCAAACACTCCGTTACATCGGGAAAGAACTGCATGACAACCTGGGCCAGGTGGCCAGTTTGATAAAGATCAATCTGAACACCCTTCAACTAACCGACCTGCAAAAAGCAGCAGAAAAAATTGAAAATACCAAAGATCTTACCCGCCAGTTAATTGCAGACATCAAATCATTATCTGTAAGCCTGGTCGGAGACAGGATCATACAAAAAGGCCTGATTAAAGCAATAGAAATAGAAGTGGACCGGCTGAATAAAACAGGCCAGTTTGCTGCCAGCTTCTCTGTTGAGGGCACTATTCCCTTTATTGACAATGATACTTCGGTGATACTTTTAGGATGGTGCAGGAAGTGCTGAACAATATGGTGAAGCACAGCAATGCAAAGCATATAGACGTTACTGCAGGGATAACAGAAAATTTATATATATTAGCGTTGAATGATTATGGTGATGGTTTTGAAATAAAGGAAGAGATGAACAGTGGAGGAGCCGGTCTGCACAATCTGTACAACAGGGCAGGCCTCATCAAAGCACAACTCAGCATCAACAGTACGGTTAATAAAGGAACACACATATCGATTGCACTGCCTCTCTAATCTAAAATGTTTATGCCTGAAAAAAAATTACCAGGCTTGCCCTGGTAGAAGACCACACCCTTTTTCGTAAAGGGCTTATTACCCTCATTGAAATGGTAGGCAACAATTTTGAAATTTTGTTTGAGGCGGATGATGGCCACGACATGCAATGCAAACTAAAAAAAAATAACCTGCCGGATATTATCCTGATGGATATTCACATGCCCGGTATGGATGGCTTTTCATCCGTAGAATGGTTGAGAAAACATTTCCCACAAATAAAAATTTTGGTAGTGAGCATGGTAGAGAATGAAGAAAGTATTGTGCGTATGCTTAAGCTGGGAGTAAGGGGATATTTAAGTAAAGATGTAGAGCCAAAGGAACTCGGAGAAGCTCTGGAAGCCATTATGAACAAAGGATATTATTATACCGATTTTATTACGGGCAAACTGGTTCATTCGCTGCAGAATGAATACGGGCAGGCAGGGTTTAAAAAAGAAGATCTGTATTTAATGTCGGAAAGAGAGCGGCTTTTTCTTGAGCTGGCCTGTACTGATATTACCTACAATGAAATTGCTGCTAGAATGCACTTAAGCCCAAGAACAATTGAAGGCTTCAGGGATGCAGTGTTTGACAAACTAAAAGTAAAAAACAGGATTGGAATGATCTTGTATGCAATTAAATATGAACTGATCTATTTGTAGCGTTACAATTTTTTTGCTGCAGGCAATCTTTGTTTTTTTACGAAGAAAAAAAGATGAAATGTACTTACAACTTACCGGGGGGTGAGTTTATATAAAAGTACATTTCAGTGATATCAGATCAATATTCGAAGGAAAAAGTACCAATGTTGAACATTAAAAGTACGACTATAAAACGGGCAGGGTACTTATCAATACGTTAAAAGAAATCTGTTTAGGATTTTGATTTCCGGGCCAACCGGCGAAGTGTTGTGGTATTTTATCTTAATTAAATCAGCTGGGAATTTAAGTTTGAAATATTTTGGGTTAACTAAAGTGTTGCGGCAGTATGCAGGTTATTGTTTAGGCTGTTGGCGGGGAAGCACAGCAGCGGCGTATGCTGAATAGGCGAAAGCTTTTAATTGTTAGTGTTGGCTCGTGAGATTTTGTGAATACCAACAACGGCAGAACACTATCGTTCGAATTTCTTTATAGAATCAAATAATTCATCAACATTAGGAACCGTGTTCTTGATTTCTTTTTCCATTAAGCTATCCCTAATTATCGTTTCTCTATCAGAAGTAATCTTTCTATTAAATAAGACCAGATAAGCAATATCCTGAAATACATTTATCTTGGCTACATACTTCTCAGGATTATTATTTCTCAAATATTTAAACCGGTAAGAAAAAAGAGTATCGCTAATACCATTAATAGAAGTATCACTTGCATACAACGAACCACCGATAAGATCAAAGTCGTTAGCAGTCTTAAATTGTCCTTTAAATTTATCATAGGCAATAAAGCCTTGCTTTTCGTGCCTGTCTTTTAAGAAAAATTGCATTGATTTTTGATTTTCTTCCATTTGTCCATATAGCTTTTTGTGCTCCCAATCTGGATACCTTGCGTAAAAAATACCTACGGAAAGAAGAATTGACGTCATCGCAAATCCTATTGTAAAAGCAGTTTGCTTGCTTAAATTACTTTCACAATAGTCAAGAAACTTATAGGTTGAAAAGCCGAGAAATTGCCCCATTAGCAAAAAAGGTATTGGCAATAATAAAAATCCAATATTTTTCAGCTGGTAAATAGTAAACGCATTAAATACGGCATAGATAATTGATACAATTACCAAGTCAATAATATAAAAACAAAGTAGTCTCTTGATGGTAGAAAGTTTTAGCATTGCATACAACTTATAAATATACGCAAGTATTACAAATTAGTTGCGATAATACACTCAACATTGGTATGATTTACCAAGTTTTAAATAGTTACAGCTGTGATAGAAAATCTTTCGCCCAATAGCTGCCGGATGGAACAGAAAGCCCGGTTAGGGTTTGGACTAAGCCCTTCTGCCATACTTGCATCCACAGGTTAGCAAATAGAACTGAAGCCCAGCAAGAATTTTCGGCTGACAGCCCGAGTTAAAAACCTGATCAAAATTATATCCACGCCATGTGAATAATCACCCCTGCTTTCTCTATCCCGTTTCATTATATTTGCCGCTATTGAAAAAATACTAAAAAGCAGTCCCCCTTTAGGGGATAGGGGCATGGCAGAAAAAGAAACAAACAAGTACGACGAAGACTCGATACGGAGCTTAGACTGGAAAGAACATATCCGTCTCCGTCCTGGTATGTACATTGGTAAACTCGGCGATGGCAGCAGTCCGGATGATGGCATTTATGTGCTGCTGAAAGAAACGATTGACAACTGCATTGATGAACACACGATGGGCTTTGGCAAACATGTGGATGTAAACATCAGTGGCAAAGAAATTACCGTGAGGGATTATGGCCGGGGCATTCCGCTGGGCAAAGTGGTGGATGTTGTGAGCAAGATAAATACCGGGGCCAAGTATGACAGTAAGGCGTTTCAAAAAAGTGTGGGACTGAATGGTGTGGGTACCAAAGCGGTGAATGCACTGAGCGATTATTTTAAAGTGTCGAGTTATCGTGAAGGCAAAGAAAAAACTGCCGAGTTTGCGAAAGGTAATTTGGTAAAAGAGCATAAAGAAATTAATACCGGCGAAGAGAACGGCACTTTTGTAACCTTTATTCCGGATGAAACTATTTTTAAAAACTTTCATTTTGTTCAGGAATATTTAGACAACCAGTTTTGGAATTACTGCTACCTCAACGCAGGGCTGGTGATGAACCTTAATGGTAAACGTTATGTAAGTAAAAATGGCCTGCTGGATTTGCTGCAGCGCAAGACCAATGCGGATGAAATCCGTTACCCAATCATTCATTTAAAAGGCGAAGACATTGAAGTGGCGCTTACGCATGAGAGTGCTTATGGCGAAGAATATTATAGTTTTGTAAACGGACAGTTTACCACACAGGGCGGCACACACTTAGCGGCTTTCAGGGAAGGCTATATCAAAACCGTTCGTGAATTTTTCAAGAAAGATTATGATGCGGCTGACATTCGTGGAAGTATTTGTGCTGCGATAAGTGTAAGAGTGCAGGAGCCGGTTTTTGAGAGCCAAACTAAAACAAAACTGGGTTCTCAAAATGTAAGTGAAGGCGGCCCAAGCATGAAGAATTTTATTGGTGATTTTTTGGCAAAGGAGTTGAATAATTTTTTGCACAGAAATCCAACCACTGCTGATGCGTTGAAGAAACGCATTGAACAAAATGAAAGAGAAAGAAAAGAATTGAGCGGCATAAGAAAACTTGCAAATGAAAGAGCGAAGAAAGCCAACCTGCACAATAAAAAATTGAGGGATTGTAAGTTTCATTACAATGATGAAGCCACCGGGAAAGACAAAGACCTGATTGCAGAACGCCAGAAAGAAAGTACCATTTTTATCACAGAAGGTGATAGTGCAAGCGGCAGCATCACCAAGGCAAGGCGTGTGGAAACGCAGGCGGTGTTTAGCTTACGGGGTAAGCCGCTCAACTGTTTTGGCCTCACCAAAAAAGTGGTGTACGAAAATGAAGAGTTCAATTTGCTGCAGCATGCACTAAATATTGAAGAAGGTTACGAAGGCCTGCGCTACAATAATATTGTGTTTGCCACCGATGCTGATGTGGATGGCTTGCACATCCGTTTGCTGCTGATGACTTTCTTCCTGCAGTTCTTCCCCGACCTGGTGAAGAATGGTCATGTGTACATTTTAGAAACGCCTTTGTTCAGAGTAAGAAATAAACAGGAAACCATTTATTGCTACGATGAAACAGCAAAACAAAATGCCATCAAAAAATTGGGTAGCAAACCGGAGATAACACGATTTAAAGGCCTGGGAGAAATCAGTCCGGATGAGTTTGCAAAATTCATTAATACCGATATGAAACTGCAGCCGGTAATGATGCTGCCCGAAACACATATTCAACAGTTGTTGGAATATTACATGGGCAAAAACACACCAAGCAGGCAGGATTTTATTATTGAAAATTTGAAAGTGGAAGTTGATTTAGTTGATAATTGATAATGAGGAATATTATGAACTTAACTTTTGTATTGCTATTTAGCATTGTTGTGTCACTCACTTGTACCTCAATAATTCTATTAAAAAAACCGAACAGCAATCTACCATTCAATAATAAAACAATTAACAACTCAATCTCTAAAAAATTATCCATTATCAATTAATCAATTATCCATTAAAAAAGAATGTTCGAAT
>JANLQY010000150.1:0-10861 GCA_031368105.1 Chitinophagaceae bacterium | reverse complement strand
GCTTTATTGCACAGGATGTACAAAAATTATTTCCTCAACTGGTAACGGTAACAACCAACACACGCCATGGATACCCGGGTATTGATGGATTATATGGCCTAAACTATAATGGTTTGAGAATACTCACCATTAAGGCGCTGCAGCAGCAACAGGAAAAAATAAAAAATATGCAGGAGCAAAATGTTGAACTCACAAAAAGAATTGCTGCTGCAGAAAAATTACTGGTAGAAAATAAATAATGGTTATACATAAAATTTATTACAATGAAACGAAAATTACTCCTTATAAATTTTTTGTTTTTTATTACAACAGTTTCTTTACCGGGAAAATTATTTTGTCAAAATGTGGGCATTGGCACCACCACACCCACCCGTGCCAAATTGGTAATAAATGGCGTAGGAGGTACAGGCTACACCAGCGGCATATTTGGTGGAGATAGTGCAGGCATTTCAGTAATACCAAGCTGGCCAATAATTGGCTTCAACCAATATAATGATGGCTTCAGCAAGTTCATGTCAAACGGGTATGCCGCTTATCAATATATTGATCCCACAAGCGGCATTCTGGCTATTGATATGTTAGGCTCAGGCACAGCTAATACAAATACTCTGGCATCGATAACCGCTTTAACTATTAATAATGCTGGCAATGTGGGCTTTGGAACAGCCCCAACAAACGCCTCACTTTATTTAATTAAGAAACAAAATTTTGATGGTTCAGCGGTTTTTGGCGGCACAGATTATAATTCTCATTTTCATTACTCCGGTACAGAGGACACTTATATACGGGCAGGTAAAGCCGGAGGCAATGTGTATATAAATGATCAACCCGGTGGCAGTATAATTATGGGCAATGGGTTTAGCCGTGTTGGTATTAATACTGGGTCCCCTGCATCTTCGCTGGAGATAAGGCAGGCAGGGCTTACCGGCCTTTTGCTGGCAGAGCCTACTGAAAATGACAATCATTGGGAGCAGGTAGTAGGTTTTTATAATGGAGGCCCCGAAACATCTTTTAAATTTTTATATAATGGATATTTGAATGGATTTTTCAGGCCCACAGATGGGGAGTATGTTGGGGCATCTGACCGGCGCATCAAAAAAAATATTCATCCACTGCCTTCTTTACTGGAAAAAATTTTACAACTCAACCCGGTAACATTTGAATTGAAATACAGGAATCCCGGCCATAACATATCCTATGGTTTTATTGCTCAGGAAGTACAACAATTATTTCCTGAAATGGTATCTGTTTCGTCTTACACTGTTGAAAAAAGCGTGACCATTCCTGATTTTCATGCGCTCAATTATAATGGGTTTAAAATGATTGCTGTAAAGGCGGTGCAGGAAGAACAACACATGATAGAACAGCAGCAGCATGTACAGGATGATATTAATAAGAGGCTGGAAACAATTGAAAAAAAATTAGCCCTAAAAAAGTAATCCAGTAAATTAATTTTATGAAAAAAATATTGATATCTTTTTATTTCTCTTTCATGCTGTCGTTTCTGTTTGCTCAAAATGTGGGCATTGGCATTGCACATCCCACCCTTGCACGCCTGCAGGTAAACGGCGCTGGTGGTATTGGAAATACCACGGTAATTTTTGGTAGCGATGGCACTGGTATTTCATTTCAGCAAAACTGGCCAACAGTTGGCTTCAATCAATACAGGGATAACAAAGCCGGTAATGGAAGGTATATTGCCAATGGTTATGCAGCCATTCAATTTCTTGACCCCGGTACAGGATATATGTATTTTGATATGTTTCCCAGTGGTGCTACCAATGCACTGACAACTGCAGGAACAAGAAGCTTAACCATAAGCAATACAGGAAACATTGGTATAAAAACTGGTCCTGCCAATGCCCCATTGTATGCAGTAAAAGCAGGTAATTATGATGGCGCTGCAGTTTTTGGTGGAAGTATTTACAATTCACATTTCTCATATGGTAATGAAGAACATACTTACATACGGGGAGGTTTATATAACAGCAAAGTTTATATCAATGAAAATAATGCCGGAAACATTTTATTAGGCGGCGGAACCAGTTTTGCAGGCATTAATACTGGTGCACCGCTTGCCACGCTCGACATACGCCAGGTAAGTAAAAGAGGCTACATTATAATAGATCCGGACCACGGCTTTCAAACATGGGATTTCCGTGTAGGTTATTATGTAAATACTCCTGAATCAGATTTAAAGTTGTACTATAATGAAGCGCTGGTAGGGTATTTTTCAGTGCAGGGTTTTTACACTTATATAAGTTCTGACAGGCGGATCAAAACAAATATCAAACCCCTTGTTTCTGTACTTGATAAATTAAAACTGCTGCAACCCAAAGAATATGAAATGAAAGATTTTAATAAAGATCATGAAAGTACTTTTGGTTTTATTGCACAGGAGATAAATGAAATATACCCTGAGTTTGTTCGTATAAAAAATATTACAGTTGATTCTGCCAACCATATCCCCGACCTGCACGGCCTTAATTACGATGGCTTCGACATGATTGCTATTAAAGCTTTACAGGAACAATATGAGCAATTAAAAAATTTAGAAAGAGAAAATATTGTCCTGCTCAAAAGGCTTGAAGAAATGGAAACAAAAATGACTTTACCCGGCAGGTAATAATTTGATTGACATTATGGAAATGCATAACTCCCGCTTCTACGAAACTTTTAGTTTGTATTTTAAAAAAAGATTTATATTTACATACGAAAAATATCGTAACATGACAATAATAAAGCAATTAAAACCCACAGAAGGTGAACTGGAGATACTGCAGGTACTGTGGAATAAACAATCCGCTACCGTAAGAGATGTGCATGATGAAATACTGAAAAGTAAAGAAGCAGGCTACACCACTACTTTAAAGCTGATGCAGATAATGTTTGAAAAAGGCTTGGTAACAAGAGACAGCAGCAGCAAAACACATATTTATCAGCCGGCAGTAAGCAAAGAAAAAACGCAGCGCCTGTTTGTAAATAAAATGATTGATTCCCTTTTTGCAGGTTCATCCGCACAACTGGTAATGCAGGCTTTGGGAAATCATAAAGCATCTAAAGAAGAACTGGAAGAAATAAGTAATTTTTTAAAAAGTATCAAATAGTTAACCGCTATGCTGCTTTCTTTTTTTGAGAAATATATTTTTTTACAATCCCTTGGATGGGGTATTGCCAACAGTTTGTGGCAGGCTGCTTTGTTGTGGATGATGTACCAATTAATTATCAGCGGCAATAAAAATCTCTCTGCATTATTTAAGCACCATCTTAGTTTATCCTTACTGGGTTTATCTTTTGCCTGGTTTGTAATCACTACTTTTCAAAATTACTGGTTGATAAAAAATTCCACGGCAGGGTCGGCTATCAATGGCTGGTTGTATGTTTCAGAATATTTTCACATTGCCCTGCAATGGTTGTCTGTAGCCTATTTAGCATTGTTGCTGCTGCACATTGTACAATTTGTAAAACGTTTTACAGGCTTATATTTTTTACGAAACCGGCAGTTAATCAAAGCGCCTGTTAATACAAGGATATTCACCGAACAAACAGCTTTTCATTTGGGTATTAAGAAAAAAATTTCCATCTGGTTATCAGCAAATGTAGAAGTACCTTCGGTGATTGGATTTTTTAAACCCATTATCTTATTACCCGTTGCAGCACTCAACCAGCTTAGTACCGGGCAGGCAGAAAGCATTATCCTGCATGAGCTGGCACATATAAAACGAAACGATTATCTGGTAAACCTGCTGCAATCTTTTATTGAACTCTGTTTATTCTTCAATCCATTTGCAAGATTGCTTAGTACTGCAGCAAGAAAAGAAAGAGAGAATTGTTGTGATGACTGGGTATTAAACTACCGGTACAATAAACACGATTATGCTGCTGCTCTGTTGATTCTGGAGCAGCAACGTACCCTGCCGGTAACCCTGGCATTAGCCGCCACCAACGGAAAGAAAAATTTATTGGTAAGAATAAAGCGCCTCTTTGCAGCCGAGCCTCAAACAAATATGAACTGGATGCAGCAGGTAAAACTGATGACAGTAAGCATTGTAATTTTACTGGGCATATTTTTCATTTTACCTACCATCAGCAGGGATGCTGCCACAGAAGAAACAACTTTTACCAATCAAAACATTTTACCAATATTATCTTCGATTATTGAAACTGTCAATAACCCTGAATCAGCAAAGACCAATAAAATGATTAACACCCAGCCTGTTAAAATAGTGCTGGAAAAACTGATCAATGAAAAAAGCAAAGCCACTTTACAACAAATAAAAAATACAGCAGATACCGAAGTGGAGTATTCAATGGCATTCGTAAATGAAGAATTACTGAAGCTGAATAAAGAACTGCAAAACATTTCTGTACAGGCCGCTGATAAAGAAGAGCCTGCCACTCCCGAACTATTGGTAAAAGTAGAAGAAGAACAATCTGGCATCAAAGAGAAAAATACTTATTTGCTACAGTTGAAAAACAACAATGGCACTAGAGAAATTAAGCCCCTGATTATTTTGAACAAACAAATGAAAAAACTTTCTGAAAAAATAAAAGCCACCGCTAACTTCAGGCTGGCTGATTCTGTAAAATCAACAGTAAAGAAAAGAATTACCTCATAAAAAAAACTCCCACGGAAACCTGTAATTGCAAATACCAGAGGATGCTGTAGGGCACTTGGAATTATCGCCAATGATGAGATCTTTTTGGATGCCAAATTCCAAACTGCCGTGAGTGGTGCCGATGCCCGGCTTATTCATTTCTGCATCATAGCTGATGCCCATCCGGTTGGCATATTCATTACTGTTGGTAGTCACAGTTTTGCCTTCGCCCCATTTCCAGGTAAAGCCTACGCTAAAAGTATTGTTATAGGAAAGACTGGTATTGTTGCGGTACCAGCAGGATAACTGAATGGGGAATTCATTAAAATCAATTAAGCTGCCTGCCACCAGTGCAGTGCTCTGCCCCTGTGTCTGCATCATCAAAGTAGGTTTAAATTTTACCGTACCGTTATCATACATCCAGCTAAGATGTCCCGTGACTTTCATTGGCAGGCGGCTGTTCACCGACTCTCCAGAAAAACTGATGCTTGGCTTGTTGATATGATGTGCTGCACCACCAATCATAAAATCATTCCAGGTAAAAACAAAGCCCGATGAAAAATCAAAATAGTTTTTACTGTTGTTGTTGAAGTTTAAATCAATTTGAGAAGGATCGCCTGTGATACCATTCTGATCAAGCTGGTCAACAAAAAGTAATTCTTTTGTATTGACTGAACCAAGGTTTACACCACCCTGCACTGCCATGCTTAAAAACCAGTTTCCACAACCTTCATTACCTGTACCAAAGCTCCTGCCTACAATGCCCGAAATATTGGTGTTGTTGAAAAATCCTTTGTTGCTGTGATTTATCACCAGGCCCAGGTTCATTACATTTCTCAGGTAATCATCATACACTGAAAGATCAACAGAACCCGTGATAAATTTATATGGCTTGTACAAATTGAACCACTGCATTTTGGTAAGTCCCGAAAGACGCAGGTTATTTTTTCCGCAACCGGCGAGGGCAGGATTTACATACACCGGTGCATAATAAAATTGTGTAAACAATGCGTCCTGTGCTTTTGTGCATACACTTGTGAGAACAATTATAATCAGTATCAATATTTTTTTGTTCATCATTTTCGCTTTTATCTGAATAAGGTGAATGTTCCAAATGTGATTCCTTTTTGACCATCTACTTTATAGCCGTAAGACATGCCATCCCATTCTTTACCACTTCTAAAATGGGCTACAACCCGCCAGGCATAAGCATCCTGCTGCATTGGCTGTCCTTTAAAACTGCCATCCCATCCTGCCACCGGGCTGCCAGCTGCATCCAGTTCGGTTGTTTCAAACAACAGCTTGCCCCAACCATCAAATACCTGCAGGCGGTAATCCTGTAGCCCCTTACCTACCGGCTTAAAAATCCTGAATTCGTTGCGAATACTATTTGGATAAAAAGCATTCGGCACATACAGGTAACCGGGATAACCACTGATCACCGCCATTTTAATTATCGTGTCGGGGCAACCGGTATTGTTATCCAGCACAACCAACCTTACAGGATAGTGGCCAGTATCTGCATACTTGTGATCAATGATATCTCTTGTTGTAGCAAAGCTGCCGTCACTAAGATTCCACTGGTAAGTGTATTTAATATTATTCAGCGCAAGGTTGTTGAAACTAAATGTATAATCAGGCACCGTTATCTGTGGCGAAGGTGAAATAAAGAAGTCGGCAATGGGTGGTGGTATGGAGGTAATAATATTTGCTTTGATAGTTGAATCGCTGCAGCCTGACTGGTTGTAGGCAACTAACTTCACAGAGTAAGCAGCAGCACCCGGAGCAAAATTTTTCAACGGCTCTGCTTCGGTACTGGTAGTGCCATCACTAAAACTCCAGAGATAACTGTCTGCTCCTGTGGTAAGATTTACAAATTGAATCCTTGCTGTATCGCAGGTAACGGAGTCGCTTACATTAAAATCAACTATTGGTTTGGTAGCAACCGTTACCAATTTATTAGTGGTATCATTACAAACACCATCACTGACCACCAGTGTAATTAAATACTGGCCGGGAGTGGAATACAAATGTGTGGGACTGTTGAAAACACTGCCTGCAGAATTATCTCCCCAATCCCATTGATACGAATTGGCATGACTGCTTTGATTGGTCGTCACCACATTCAGCACACCACCGCAACCCAATACATTATTCAGTTTAAACACAGCTGTTGGTTTTATTCTTGAAATAAAATTCACTGAAAAAGTATCTGGCTTGCAGCCATAAATATTATCCGCAATTAAAGTAATGGTATAAGGCGTTGATGCCTGTGTAATAGTAATGACAGGTGTTGCAGCTGTATCGGCGAGTACGCCATTCAGCAGCCATTTATATTTGGTTGTGTATTGAGATGCATTGGCAACCGACAGCACAAACGGAACACAGGCAGTTGGATTATTAATACTGAACTGTGCTTTGGCTGCAGGAACCATTTGTAAAGTTCCTGTTGTTGTATCACTGCAACCCACGGTATTGCTGGCAATCAATTGTGTGGTAAATGTTCTTGGTAAAATTGTATTGACAGGCGTTGAATACCGGAAGGTAAAATTACCGTTGGTTGATTGCTGCACTCCATCTACCAGCCACCTGTAACCCAGTGGGCCGTTGTCATTAAATGTAGTTGTGTTTAAGTAAGCTACGGTAGTATCAATTTTACAAACGGTAATGGCCGATGGCGTGAATGCCGCTGTCGGCGTTCCTCTTACAGTAAATGTAAGGATAGTACTATCCTTACAACTCAGTGCATTTTCTGCCAGCATCTTTATCGAGAATGTGCCAGGCTTGTTGAAAGTATATTGTGTGCTTACACCAGTTGTTACAATCACTGATGGTGAAACAGTAGTATCTGTAATGTACCAAGTAACAGCTTCATTGATAATTCCTGGAGCCGTTGCTGTTGCTGTAAAAGGAGCACAATTGATGTTGTTGATATTTGATTGTATCCTTGTATCAGGCCTTACTAATACAGTAATGCTTTGCACCAATGTATCAAAGCAAACGATACCATTGTTGTTTGTTTTTTCAGCTCTTAATAAAATGGTATAGTTGCCCGCCACGGTATATACATGTGTTGGATTAAATCCTGAACTGCTTTGTCCATCACCCCAAAACCAGCGGTAGTTGCTTGCATTTTGTGAATTGTTATTTACCCGGATAGTATCACCCAAACAATAAACTGGGGCATTGCTGGTAAAGGCTGCAATTGGTTTTGCAAATACGGTTACCTGCCTGGTAACACTAGTGTCACTGCAACCGTTAGTAATGAAAATCGACACATTGAAAACACCTGGATTGTCAAAACTATGTACCACCGTTGGTTCGCTGTTGTTTGTAATGATAGGCGGCGTGCCATCATCAAAATTCCAGGTATAACTGGTGGCTCCGGAAGTACCATTATTGAACGAAACAATATGTGGTGCACAACCAAAAAGTTCACTGCCATTGATATTAATCTGTGGCCGGATAATATTGGGTGCAATACGCAGGTCAATCACCTGTGTGTCTCTGCCACACTCATTTACAGCAATCTGCCTTAGTGGAAAAGTATCTACCGCATTGCCAATATTATAAGTGTAATTTAAAAGGCCGGTGGTGAACGTAGTGTCTTTATGCCCGTTACCAAAATCCCAGTAATAAGTATTTGGAGCACCTAAAGAAGTGTTGTTAATTTGTACCGTAAATGGTGAGCAGCCAAAGGTAGTAACCACACCAAATCTTGCCTTGGGATTCGACCTGATTTTTATACTGTCTCTCCATAGGGTAGTATCGCAACCATTGTATGCTTGTAACGAAACCTGGTAAGTGGTATCGCTAAAGAATGGACTTTGTACAAATGTAATGGCTCCCGGTTGTGCCAGTTGGCTGCTGATGCCATTACCAAAATCCCAGAAAAATTCAATGCTGTTATTGATAATGTTGGAAGTGTTGGTGAAGTTTACATTCAAAGGGCCACAACCTCCGGTGGTATCTTTTGTAAACTTTGCCACGGCTGTTCTTACAGTAATAAATTGCTGTGCCATTGAATCTGGTTTACAACCAAACTGGCTGTTGGTTACTAATTTCATAATGACCGTGTCGCCTGGATTTTGAATTATATAACCTGGAAAAATACCGGTGCTGTTGCTGCCAAATAAAACGCCATCAACATACCACTTGTAAGTACCATTGCTGTCGGGCAATGCAGTTACATTAATGGCTGTTGCTAAATCAAATGCAGCACAGGCTGTGGTAGGGTTACTGGTAAAGATGGCTTTTGAATCTGGCCTAACCATTACTGTTACCACATTGCTGGTAGAAGTACAATTACCACTGGATACATTTCTTCTGAAATAATGAATACCTGCGGCATTGTAGGTTGGTGGCTGATAACTGATTGTATTGGTAATATTATTCCATATAATTGAGTCGGCACTTGTTTGCCATTGATACACATAAATATTATCGCCGCCTGTTGCTGTGCTGCCCTGTAAATTATTTACCGGCGTGTTTACACAAGGCTGCTGATTGGCAGAAATAATATTGTTTGCAATGGTTGGATTAACTGTAACACAAACAGGATTACTGATCGTTTCGCAAAGATTATTTGTTTTTACTTTTCTCCGGTAACAGGTGCTTGCTGCCGGGCTTACAAACAATGTTGCACTATCGGTACCAAAAATTATCTGCCAGTTGTTTTGTCCTGATGGGGTCAGCTCCCATTGATAAGTGTATAAAGAATCGATCGCCGCAGAACTGCCCCCCAGCAAACTTTCATTGCGAATGCTGAGGGATTGTCCATTACAAATAATGGTATCATTTTTAATAACATTTGTAATGGGCGACAACACATCAATTGTTACACTATCCACAGTTGGCGGGCAAGGTGCCTGTCCTGTAATTTTCCATTGAAAAACATAAGTGCCTCTTGCTGATAACCCAGTTACGGTTGTATTGTTTTGAGCAATAGTCGTAATGATTGCCGCAGGTCCACTCACCTGGCTCCATGCACCGCTGGCATTTACTGAAGCTGCATTACCTGCAAGTGTTGCAGTATTTGCATTACATAAAACCTGGTCTGGCCCTGCATTGGCAGCTACAGCCTCAGGTATTACCGTTACTAAAATACTGGTATCTTTTAAGCATCCATTCAATATTCCTCTTACAAAATAAGTAGTGGTAGATGGAGGCGTAACACTTACTGTATTTCCGGAAGTAGTATTTATAAATGTATTGGGCGACCAAATATAAGTATCGGCGCCATTGGCTGTAAGCGTAGCACTTACGCCGTTACAAATTGGAGAACTGTTGGTGAGAACCAGTGCTGGTAATGGTTTCACTGTAATGATTACCGCAGGTAAAATATTTGTTCTTTCACAACCTTTATTGTCTGTCAATTTTGTAAACCTGATATTGTAGTTGCCTGGTAAGCTGATGGTTGGTATCACAATTATATTTACCGGGCCATTATTATTAATTGTCTGCCTGATTGTATCGGTTGTATTGTTGGGTCTTGTAACTACCAATTCAATATTGAAAGGTATTGTACCAACCGTAGCAGTAAATGTTACTACACCATTACTGTACACACAAACGAAATCATCCGGTGCTACGATGGAAGCAACGGGAGTTGGGTTAACCGTAACAGTAACCACATTAGAAGTGGCACTGCATTGTGCTGCATTTACAATTCTTCTGTAAAAAGTTGTGATGATTAATGCTGCTGGTTGATAGTTTTGTGTATTACCACCCACAGTTGACCAGGTGCTGCCATCAACAGATTGTTCCCAAACATAATTGTAACCACCTCCGCCGCCTGTTGGAAGATCACCATTTAAAATAGCAGGTATAAATCCTTCACAAATGATTTGACTAGCAGTGATATTAAAATTGTTCAATGCGCCTGACACATTGATCGTAACAATATTGGAAGTATCGGCACAAGGTCTGCTGGTAACAATTCTTCTGTACTGAATGGTATCATTTAATACACCCGGTGCATAAGTATCACTGTTTGCTCCGCTGATATTGCTCCATACTATTCCGCCATTTACAGAGCTTTGCCATTGATAAGTGTAGCTACCAGTGCCACCACTCACTGCACCGGAACTAAGTGGATTAGGAGATGTATTAGCACAAATATTTTGATTGCTTGCAATGGTATTTCCACTGATTACCGGATTTACATTAATGGTAATAACAGATGGATTACTCAGGCAGTTAAAAGAATTTGTTTGGATAACATAAAATAAAAAACCTCCCGGTGTGGCAGTAGCTGGTGTGGG
>JANLQY010000146.1:0-7156 GCA_031368105.1 Chitinophagaceae bacterium | reverse complement strand
CCCGGCGATATTATTTTAACTGAAGAGTTTGGCACTTCTGCACTTACTCTAATAGAAGCCCGTATCTGGGTCGATAGAAATGTACTCACAACAACACCTGTAAATTTTAATTGGGGTGGGCAGTTTGACGGAGCAAGCAATGGTGCACAGTTTGGCTATGCAAGTATAGTTCCAAAAACTGTTGGTGCCTTTTATTCAGGGTTACAAAGTGCTAAAGACACCTGGGCAGGGCCTTTTAAAATTGTGTTGGGTGATAATTCTGTTACTGATAATTATGTTACCAAACAGTTCATGGAATTCGCTGTTAATTTAACAAAACTCGGGCTTGACCCAGTAACACTTTTGGGTGGCAACACCTGCACTAAACCTTTTCAAAAAGTGGTTATAAAAACAAGAGCCTCTACTTCTTTTACTGCAGAGCTGAAAGACTTTGTGGGACCGTTTGACTTTTTAAATGTACCGAAAACAAAACTGTTTACACAAGTCCCGGTATTTTGCGGCGTTAACAGTATTAGTAATCTAAAAGTTACCAATCCGCTTACTACTTCTATTTACAATTGGTCAACATTAGACGGGCATTTTACCGACACATCAAATAAAACTTCTGTATTTGTAGATTCACCAGGCACTTACATTGTAACACAGCAATTGCGTTCTGTTTGCCCGGTGTATTCTTCGGATACTTTGAGAATTACTTTTGATGCATCCTGCGGTATCCTTGCCAGTAACCTACTGCATTTTTCAGGAACGATTAATGATAATAAAGCCAACTTAAGCTGGCAGGTAGCACAGAGTGATGAAGTAAACTTTTTTGATGTAGAGAGAAGTACAGATGGAATTCATTTCTCCTCTGCAGGAAAAGTATATCCTGACAGGCTAAGAACGGGGGCACAAAATTTATCAACAGCTGATGATATAAGTAATATTAACAGCAATGTTATTTACTACCGGCTTAAAGTGTACAGTTCAAATATTCAGTATAAAATATCCCAGGTTATAAAACTTGATTTATCAGCAAACAGCAGCAAGGCTTTAATAAGCATTGCTCCTAATCCTGTAAAAGATATGCTGTCACTCAATATTTACGCTCCATCAGCCAGAAATATGCAGGTGAAAATATTTGACGGAGTGGGAAAATTAATGCGGACAACACCCAGCGAAATGGTGCATGGAAATACTGCGGTTGCACTTTCTAATTTTGAAAACTGGCATAACGGTGTTTATATTGTAAAAGTATTTTTAGATAACGAAGTGTTTATTAAAAGGATTTTAATTAGTAAATGATGATATATTTTTCTGGTCTGCAAAAAGTATATGACTGTTTTTTGCAGACCAGATTTTTTTTGCAAACTGTAATCTTTTTTTGAAAAAATGAAGTGAATACTTTTTAAAAATAAATTTATCAGCAATGCGCTGATATAAACTGCATAAAATCTTTTCGGTCAATCATTCCTGCGCCCAGGCTTTCTAAATGTGTAGTGTAAACCTGGCAGTCAATTAATACAACACCCTCCTGCTGCAAGTATTTTATCAATTGAATAAAAGCAAACTTACTGGCATTACTTACTTTGCTGAACATGCTTTCGCCAAAAAAAATATTGCCAATTCTTACGCCATATAATCCTCCAACGAGTTCATCATTCAGCCATGCTTCAGCACTGTGGGCAAAACCTTTCAGATGTAATGTGGTATAAGCTTTTTCAACTTCAGCTGTTATCCAGGTACCATCCTGTTCTTTGCGGTCAATGTTTTTGCAATGTTTAATTACCTGTGCAAATACTTTGTTGATTGTAAATATAAATTGATTGTTTTTTATAACCGCCTGCATGCTTTTGCTCACTTTTATTTTGTTGGGAAACAAAACAAACCTGGGGTCGGGGCTCCACCAAATGATTGGCTGGTCATCATTGTACCAGGGAAAGATACCGCTGCGGTAAGCCAGCAAAAGTCTGTCAGCACTAAGGTCGCCGCCAATGGCAAGTATGCCCTCTTCATCAGCCGTATCCACCGGGGGGAAAAATAATTTGCTGTTCAGGATAATCATCGGGGTAGTATCAATTTTAGCTGTACAAGGTTACAGTTTATTTATGCCATGCAAAAAATAACCTTGCAATAAAATAATTGAAAAGAGGTAAGGAGATATAAAAAACAATTTTAAGGGGCTGAATTTTTATTGTGCAGTCACTTCAATGGTAGCATTAATACTCCTGTCTGTAATTGCGTCACACATCGGTTTCAGTGTTTCGTAGCTGCCTTCTTTTACAGCATATTTTCCTTTGCTGTCAATAATCATAGCACATTGCTCGGCCTGTTCAGTACTGTGTCCGCAAATATCTATCAGTGTTTCTATTACCCATTCAAAAGTATTGACATCATCATTCCATACAATGAGTACACAGGTTTCTTCTGTCAGCGTAAGTGTGTCAGAATCGGGTTTAAACTTTGTATTGCTAAATGGTTGCATAAAATGTGTGGCACAAAAATAAGGTGAAACATCGATTTTGTAAATAAGTTGTATAAATCAGTGGCATATTTTTTTTGAATGGTGTTATTGGCCATGGGCATTTTTAAAATTGGCATTAACTTTTTATTAAAAAAATGTACTGTGCAACATTTTGGGCATTATAATTGTCAAATATGCAACCATTGAAGTAGAATAATTCACTGCCATCAACAGATTTTATCTTTAACCTATGCTTGGGCGATCAAAAAATAAAAAAGAAGAACAATCGGTACCTGCAAAGCAGCAGGCTATTGTATTGCCTTTACATTCGCCCAACCGCAGCCTTGAATTTTTAGCAGAATTAATTGGCAAGATACGCCCCAATCATCCCCAGGATATTGCCCAGGCTGAATTGCGTTTTAAAGCATTACTGTACCAGGTAAGCCAAGACAGGAGTTCACTGTTCTCCCTCCGTAAAGCACTGCTTACACAATTTTTAAGAACAAATATTGTAATAGCATTAACCGAAAATGGAATTGTAAGCAGCCGGGGATTTATACAGGAATTGTTTGGTAAAATAAAGCACAAGCTGCTGCCCGAACTGCAGGCTCCCGGCAATTTCCTGTATGTAATTAATAAAATATTTTATAAAAAAAGCGATCATATATGGGTGGAAGGTATTGACAGTAATTTGTGGATGCAGTTTTTTGATATGCTTGGGATACAGATCAATCTTACAGAACCCGCCCTCATAAAGCAGTTGCAGCAATCATTGCAGATACTCAGTTACCGCATCACCACATTGGGTCTGGAAAAAGAAATTACCCAGCGCTATGAAAATTTTGAAGATGCAGTGTATCCTTTTTTGGAACAAAACCGGCTGGTGAATGAATATATTTTTCAGGGTAATGCTCTGATGGATATCAATAAGCAACGCATACTGCTGGAAAATATCAATGAAACCTTACACAATTGCAATCAAAGTATCCAGTGGATAAAAGACCAGCGCATTGCTTACGGCACCAGCCTGGCTCAAACCTACATTATCACCCGCCTGCAACAACAGATCAACAGGATTTTCATCATACTGGATGTATTGGATATTGACAGTTCTTTTAATACCGAACGTTTTGTTACCTACTTCAAAACAGTAGTGCATAATGAAAACAGGAAAAACTCACTTAAAGAATTTTTAAGTGAAAATACGGGCTACCTGGCTTACCAGATAGCTGAACATGGCGGACGCACCGGTGAAAAATTTATCACTACCACAAGGAAAGAATTTTGGAGGATGTTTCAAAGTGCAATTGGTGGCGGTATCATTATTTCCTTTATTGGCATTATTAAAAATTTGCTGGGCAAAATGGCACTGGCTCCTTTTTGGCAGGGCTTTTTATATAGCGTAAATTATTCGCTTGGGTTTATTTTAATACAGGATACCGGCTCCACACTGGCAACGAAACAACCGGCTTACACGGCGAACAATGTAGCCAGTTCTTTTGATGAACAAAAAATTGGCGACCGCCCCGACCTAAGGAATTTGGCCATTACCATTGGTAAAGTAAGCCGTACTCAGTTGGCTTCTTTTACAGGAAATTTGGTGGTGGTTTTTCCGCTCTCTTATTTATTTGCCTGGTTATTTTTTAATGCTACCGGAGTAATGGTGGTTGGAGGAAATACCCCGGAACAAATTGCAGCTGCCCACAAGCTACTGGCCGATCAGCAACCATTTCACAGCCTTGCCTGGCTGTATGCCTGCTTTACCGGATTCTTTTTATTTGCCAGCGGACTGATTGCCGGCTTTGTAGAAAACTATTTGGTGTACAGCAAAATAGGGGAGCGGCTTCGGCATTCCACTTCTTTTAAATATGGCTTTAGTGAAAGGCGCCGCTATAAAATCATTCACTACATAGAAAATAATATGGGTGCTTTGATTGGTAATATAGCACTGGGTTTTTTCCTGGGTATGGCTGGTTTTTTGGGTAAAATATTTGGGCTTCCTTTCGATATCAGGCACATCACTATTTCTGCTGCCAATACTGCCATTGGTTTCTTTGGGCTTGGCCACAATATCAGCAGCAGGGAATTATTTTATACCATTTTCGGCGTGATGGGTATTGGCTTTTTAAACTTTGCTGTAAGTTTTGGGCTGGCCTTTATTGTGGCAGTTAAAAGCCGGGGTATCCATCTCAGGCAGTATCCCGAATTTATCGGTATTTTATGGAGGTATATCAAAAAATATCCGAAGGATTTTTTTAAAGCGCCTTTGTCAAGAACCGCATCACAATTGCAATAGGCCAAATTTTTTAATATTTTTGTCTGGGCAGAAAATGTTGATACGGGTTTAAGGTTTTTATAATCTTTTTTATCCGCTATCGTAAAAAGCAAATGATCTTTTGAAATTATATCCCAACTTTTTTTTATTCTAATCTTCTTTAATTCCCTTCCAATCGTTGATTGATATTTTTTCTTCGTTTCAATTTTATTGCAGAAAAGGTATTATTATCTCTACAAAAGTAAATAAATAGCTGTTTGTCATTCAAGTGTGTATAATAAAACATACCGATCAGACGTTATAAAAGTTAGTATTGGCGGTGGCATCTGGTAGTTAACTATCAATGTGCCTATACTTATGCAGATTATTTATAGACAATATCCAACAGACAATGAAAAAATTTACTTCCAACCCTGAAAAAATAGGTTTTCAGCCCAAAAGAAATATGCTATTACATAACTGGAAATTGATGATGGCCGTTTTAGCTGCCTTCAGTTTTATTTTCATTCATCCTGCTTTTTCTCAAACCACTACTTGCTCAGGAACTACAACTATTACTACCGTTAATGCTGCATCCTGCACACCAGGTACTGCATTTAATATTAGTGGTACCGGAACAGGGCCAACAATGAGTACCTGCAATACCGGCGGTATAGCAGCCAATAACTGGGGGCAGTTTGTAGCTAATGGTACTTCTGCCACAATTTCCTATGCGCCAGCCGCCGGCAAGGATGCTATCATATATGCATATAGTGGAACCTGCATTAGTTTAACAGAAATAGGCTGCGTTAATAATTGGGGAAATGGAGTGCAAGAAGATTTAGCATTGACTGGCTTAACTCCAGGGGCTACTTATTATGTACGGATAGTAAGAAATGCCAGTACAAATAGTATGAATGGGAATATTTGCATCGCATCTCCCTATTCCATTACCACCGGTGCAATCTCAAGTTCACCCTTTTGTGCAGGCAGCAATGTGTCGGTTTCATTTACCAGTATTGGTATTTTTAGTGGCAATACTTATACAGCACAGTTATCAAACAGCTCAGGAATTTTTGCAAGCCCTGTTAGTATTGGTACTTTGGTGAGCAATGCCAACACTGGTACTATCAGTGCCACCATACCATCGGGTACGGCAGCAGGAACAGGCTACAGGATAAGAGTGATAAGCAGCAGCCCTTCTGTTACCGGATCAGATAATGGAACTAATCTCACAATCAATCCATTGCCGCAGGGAAGCTTAATGGGAAATACCATTTGCGGTGGTGTTGGAACCCCTCAGTTAATTCTTACAGCTACCAGCGGCACCGGTCCTTTCACATTAGTTTATGATAATGGAGTTACCTATCCAACACAATCAGGAGTTACTTCGGGGACAGGATTTGGAGCCTCGCCTGTTCCTTCATCTACAACAAGCTATGCTTTGCTTAGTATTACAGATAATAACGGATGTGTAAGATCATCTGGCTTTACGAGTGCTCTTGCTACCATTACCTTTAGTAATTTGCCATCGATAACAACTTCTGCTGCGACGGCAGCAACATGTTTCAGCAGCAGTGCACAAAATTCTTCATTGTCCTATAGCTCAACCTTATATTCTCCAACTAATTATAGTATTACATGGAATGCTGCTGCGCTTGCAGCAGGCTTAGTTAACGTTAGCAGTATAGCACTCCCAGCCAATCCTATTGCTGTGCCGATAGCTGCAAACGTGGCAGCTGGTACATATACAGGAACTTTAAATGTAACCAATGCTGCTGGGTGCAGCAATGCCGGTAATTCATTTACTGTGACCATTAATCCCTTACCAACGATCACCGCATCAGCCACAGCAGCGGCAAGATGTTTCAGCGCCAGTATCCAAACCTCTACCTTGAGTTACAGTGCGACAACAAACTCACCCACTAATTATACAATAACCTGGAATGCAGCTGCACTTACCGCAGGGTTGGTAAATGTGAGTAGTACTGCACTTCCTGCCACTCCTATTACTTTTTCGATTGCGGGAGGTGTGGCTGCAGGAACCTACACAGGTACATTGGCAGTAACTAACGCCAACGGATGTGCCAGTACGGGCAGTTCATTTACAGTAACTGTATTAGGATTACCCACTATCACCAGTTCGGCCAGTGCAGCAGCACGCTGTACAAGCAGCAGTGCACAAACCACTACATTGAGTTACAGTGCCACTACTAATACACCCACACTTTATACCATTACATGGAATGCAGCGGCGCTTGCAGCAGGGCTTGTAAATGTGGGTAGTACTGCAATTCCTGCTACTCCTATTACTTTTTCGATTGCGGCAAGTGTGGCGGCAGGAACCTACACCGGTACATTGGCAGTAACTAACGCCAATGGATGTAGTAGTACGGGTAATACATTTACTGTAACGGTCAGTTCTTACCCGGTAATGACAAGTGCCAGTACGGCGAGTG
>JANLQY010000129.1:0-3477 GCA_031368105.1 Chitinophagaceae bacterium | reverse complement strand
AAGAACCTTCGCATGGCTATTAAACTTTAGAAGATTAGTAATGGACTACGAAAGAACTAAAGAATCTGCTATCAGTTTTGTTTATATAGCAATGCTTAACTTAATGGGTAAAAAATTTAATTAACTCAAACAGCTTCTTAGAATTATTTGAATTCAAAAAAAAGAAACCTATTACGGAAAAACTATTTATACCCTCTATTCTTCTAAATTCAGAATAGATAATTCCTGCAAAAGAACATTGGTCAAAACTGTAAAAACATCACAGGTTAAGTTACTTAAATTTAGAAGAAGAAAGTGCTAACGAGAAACGACCAACGAGTAACAAGAAACGAGAAACGTTTTAATTTTCCTGCTTCGTCAATATCTCCCTTTTCATTTTTTCCCAAAGCCCGTCAAAGGTTTGATGGTTTTGTTCTTTCCATTTGCTGCTGAAGCCTTTCATTTTTTCATCCCGGTCTGGTTTGGTTAAAGTAAAAAATGCCTGGATGGTTTCTTTGTCTGTTTGCAGGGCAATGCTGTTGTACAGTTCCTTCAGTTCCTGTTCTCTTTTGATATTGCTGTTGGCCATTTCTTTTTCAAGTTCTTCTCTCAGCATTACTCTTTCATCGTAAGTGCCGGAAGGTAACAGGGTTTTGGCAATTACCGGCATCAGTTCAATCAGCAATAAAGTGGCTACTAATAAATAATACCTTATTTGCAAAGCACCGTTTTCTTTTATCAAATTATTCAGTGCTTCTATCTGCGTTAAAAATCCGTCATTAAAATTTTGTGAATAGGCTAGTTGCTCTTTTGCAGTTTTATCATCAAGGTCTTTTATAGCAGCATCCAGCAAATCAATTTTTGGTTGATTGATCTTGATGAGTTGCTGATACTCACCATCTAATTTTTGGTATTCATTTCTTTTGGCAATGGCAATATCTTTAATGCCCACTTTGCCGGTGCCGCCACTGCCATCTGTTTCTGATAAAAAATTTTCTCTTGCTTTTGCTACGCCTGCATATTTAGTGGCGGCTTCATTTTGCAGGGTTGTTTTTTGTGCAAGCAATTCATTTTGCTGGCTTTTATACATCGAATCCAGTAAGTGCCCGTTGGCCATTTTCTTTTTTTCATTGTCCACAGCAGTCTGCAGCCTGATCTCTTTTTTAAACATGTAGAGCAAAGCAGGCTGTGCCATAAAAGTACCAATGGTGATGGCCAGTAAACTCCTGAATAAAAGTGGCAGCAGCCGATTTTTGTTTTGCCTGCTGATGCCTTTTATCAAAGCCCGGTCAATGGTTAGGATGATGAAACCCATAAAAATCCCCAGCGGAAATGCCAGCCAGCTATTGCCGGTAACGGTACTAAAAAAATAAGTCCAGGCAAGGGAAGCAAATACCCAGGTGGCCAGCACCGTCATGCCTACAATTTTGTAGCGGTTCCTGTCCACTACGGCATCTGCCAGTAATTCTTTTTCTGCTGTGGCCAGCCACCACAAAAATTCAGTGAACTGAGAAGGCGTGTGACCTTCCCTTTGAGCAATTGGGATATTCTTTTCCATTAAAATAAATTTAGCCGGTTGGGTAAAGCTGAATCAATAGAAAAGTTGAGTGTTGAAGTGGTTGCAAAGTACACAATGCTTTTAATGATTGTTGCAATGGCCGGGTATTTTATTGCTAATTACAAACACATTAACAGTTCTTTAAAAACATCCATTAAACCCCGGTTGAATAAGCACATCTATTCTCTTATCTTTGCGCCGCTATTTTGGAGCAATAAGGAACTAAACAACCATACAATGAAGAAAATTATTACAAGCCTGTTATTATTAATGATCACTGCTGCCGTCACCATTGCCCAGCCGGGAGGTTTGGGAAAGAATGACCCGGAAGCAAAAAAAGTATTGGATGCCGTAAGTGCAAAATTTAAATCCTTCAAAGCGGTGCAGGCAAAATTTTCGCTGAAAATAGAAAATGCTGCAGGTAAGGCGCTGGGTAATAAAAATGGTACCGTGTACATGAAAGGAAACAAGTACCGCATCAGTGTTACCGGCCAGGAAATTTTTAGCGACGGAAGCAATGTATCTACCTACGATAAATCAAGCAATGAAGTAACGATTACTAAAATAGATCCTACAGTAAATACCATTACTCCTCAAAAAATATTTACCAATTTTTACGATAAAGATTTTTTGTATAAGCTTAATGGCGATAAAAAAATAGCCGGTAAAAACCTGCAGGAAATAGAGCTGACACCAACAGATAAAACCAAACCTTTCTTTAAAGTGCTGCTTTATGTTGACAAAGCATCCAGCACTATCAGCAGTACTAAATTATTTGAAAAGGCAGGTAATAAATATACTTACTCTGTTACCAGCCTCAATACAAAATCACCTGTAAGCGATGCCCAGTTTGTATTTGATGCAAAACAGTTTCCGGGTGCTGAAGTGGTTGATTTGAGATAATCGGAAAGAAAAAATTATTTAATTACAAAGGCGTTCTGTTTTGAACGCCTTTGTAATTTGCTGATTTTTTTCAATATTGTATGTTTGATAAGGTTAAAAATAATAAATAAATAATCAGCGATGATACCTTTTATACTGCTGATAGCGATTGCGGTTTCTGCAGCCTGGTTTTTTTCAGGCCAAGGTAAAAAGAAGCAAAGCACAAATGAGCCAATACATTTAAATGCTGCATTACTGGAACAGCATGTTTTATTCTACACAAAATTATCTGTGGGAGAAAAAAAGCAGTTTGAAAATGATGTGAAAGAATTTTTGGAAGAAGTAAAGATAACCGGTGTGGATACCAGTGTGGAAGAATTGGATCAGTTACTGATTGCTGCTGCTGCCATCATCCCAATCTTTTATTTTAAGCAATGGAAATACCGAAACCTGCAGGAAGTGCTGTTGTATTCTGATGCCATCAATATGGATTTTGAAAGCACCGGAAATGCGGACAGGAATATTTTGGGTATGGTGGGCTCGGGTGCATATAATGGAATGATGCTGTTGTCTAAACATGCCCTGCACCAGGGTTTTGATAATACAACTGATAAAAGCAATACTGCCATTCATGAATTTGTACATCTGATAGATAAGTCGGACGGCGACACTGATGGTATCCCGAATGTGTTGCTTGATAAAAAATATGTGCTGCCATGGATCAGCCTGATACAAGAGCAGATACAGTCAATTGCAAAAGGCAAATCAGATATCAATCCTTATTCAACGATGAACAAAGCTGAGTTTTTAGCAGTGGTGGCAGAATATTTTTTCGAACGTCCTGCATTGCTGCAAAACAAACATCCTGAGCTGTATGCAATGCTGAAGGAAATGTTTGATACGCCTTAGCTAAGAAATATTTATTAGGTATAGGCGTTTAGGTAACAATATTAATTGACTGATAATAAGCGTATTGGTTCATTTATTACCATCCTTTTTATGAGTAAATCAAAAGTCGTCCCCATATTCTGTCTTCTATTAAATCTAAAGTGATATTC
>JANLQY010000096.1:0-14521 GCA_031368105.1 Chitinophagaceae bacterium | reverse complement strand
TGTACAAGCATGGATTATGGTTGCTCAAGTATGAATTATCGCTGTACAAGTATGGATTATGGTTGTTCGAGTATGGATTATGGTTGTTCGAGCATGAGAGTGGGGAGTGTATGCTGACATACCAAAAAAATTTGCAAGCAGATAAGGATGTTTAAACTTGGAATATTAAATAATATTTCTATTTTTGAAGCATATTGAAACCAACTATTTATATACGGATAAAACCATTTTTTTTACTGCAGGTACCGCAGTCCCCCGAATTACAATATCCTTTACCAGGCCTTTTTAATTTAACTTCCCAAAAGTACAATGGCTTGTTGCTGCCAGCAGGCACCCTGTTTACTGGCGGAACATGCACAATGTTGTGACAATTAAAATAAGTTATCCTTCGACGCTGATCAGGATAAATTTTACAATGATGCAGTGAATAACAAGTGACTGCCACACAAATTAATACCTATATCCCTTATTTAAAACCGTTATTTAAAAACTAACTATTTACTCAGGTGATATGATATTTAATTCGATAGCATTTGGAATATTCTTTTTTATCACAGCACTGATAATTTATTTTTTACCCTCCCGGTTCAGGTGGGTATGGCTGTTGCTTGCCGGATTATTTTTTTATGCCTGGTCAAATCCAGCGTATCTTTTTGTGCCTGTTTTTATTATACTGGTTACTTATTTTGGCGGGCTGATGATGGAAAAAGCAGCTTCAGAAAAAATGATGAAGCGTTATTACTTTACCTGCATAGCTGCCAATATTGGCATACTGGTATTTTTTAAATACAGTAATTTTTTCACCACTTCGGGTATTGACTTTATTAATTTTTGTTCGCAAAAAATCTTTCATTCCAATGCGGCAGTCAAAAACAATTTTTTGATCAATGTATTGGCACCTTTAGGAATCTCCTACATTAGTTTCCAGGCAATGGGCTATCTCATTGAAATAAAAAGAGGGAATGAGGAAGCAGAAAAGCACCTGGGCCATTTTTCTGCTTACCTGCTTTTTTTTCCAAAGCTGGTTGCAGGGCCGGTGGAGAGGGCTCGTCATTTTTTGCCCCAAATAAAAAAACCTGCAGCATTTGACTATGATAATATCAGCAGCGGTGTAAAGCTGGTGATCTGGGGGCTTTTTAAAAAAATAGTTATTGCCGACAGGATATCTATTTACACCAATGTGGTATTTAATAATTTTGAACATCATTCCGGCATCACCCTTTTTGCCACTGCCATTTTATATGTATTTCAACTGTATGCCGATTTTTCGGGCTACACCGATATGGCACTTGGCTTTGCCAGGATTTTAGGATTTGACCTTACGCAAAATTTCAACCGCCCGTTCCTGGCAAAATCTGTTACTGAATTTTGGCGCAAATGGCATATCAGTTTATCTTCCTGGTTTACCGATTATTTCTACAATCCCATTGCAATAGAAAAAAGGGATTGGGGTAAGTGGGCAATTGTGTATGCGTCTTTTATTACTTTTATTACGCTTGGTTTTTGGCATGGTGCCAACTGGACATTTATTGTTTTTGGTTTTTCACAGGCATTGATACTGAGCATTGAATTTTTTACCCGTAAAGCAAGAAAAGATTTGAGAAAGAAAATTCCTGTGCAACTTAATAACCTGCTGGGCATTGGCTTTACCATTTTATATTTTGCCTTTGCCTCTATTTTTTTCAGGGCAAATTCTGTAAGTGATGGATGCAGTATCATTAGAAAGATAGTTTCTTTGAAAGGACCATTTTTTGCTGACACGCCTTCCATGATGATTTTTATTGTGGCGGGTATATGCTGCCTGGCAGCATACGATATTAAAAAAGAATATTTCAACAACCTGTTTACTTTATCAGAAAATAAAAACTGGCTTATCCGCAACAGCTATTACTGCCTGTTGATAATTTTAATATTATTAATTGGCGTATTTGATGGCGGGCAGTTTATTTATTTTCAATTTTAAGATATAAAAAATAATGGAGCAGATAAAAAATAATAAAAAAAATTACCGCCATTTATTGCTGAAGGCATTGTTGTTTTTAATGCTGGTAATAGCTGCAGATTTTATCACCGGATCTGTATTAAAGCATTTTTATTTCAGGCAATCATCTGGCTGGGAATACAGAACAAAATATTCTATTGAGGATACCAAAGCGGAGGTTCTGATATTTGGTGCATCCAGGGCACAGCAGCAATACAACCCATTATTTATAGAAGACAGTCTTCACCAAACCTGCTATAATGTTGGCAGGGATGGTATGCCTTTGTTTTATCATTATGCAGTACTGCAGGCTGTTTTAAAAAGATACACTCCCAAAATGATCATACTGGATTGTGAGTATGGTGCACTGAGAGATGGTTCCAGCAGCTACGAAAGAATTTCATGCCTGTTGCCTTATTATAATGACCATCCCGAAATGCGGCCGGTGATAGAATTGAGAGGGTCGTTTGAAAAGTATAAATTCTTTTCTAAAATTTATCCATACAATTCCTTAATTCTGAAAATAGGAGTTGGCAATCTTGAGTCAAATAAAAAAAGACATGAAGACATCAAGGGCTATGTGGAACTTACCCATAGCCTGCATGAACCAATCAAAACAATTGACAACAGCGTTCCTTACGACCTGGATACAATGAAAATAAATATGCTGAAATCATTTATTGATGATTGTAAAAAAAGGGAGATAAAATTATTTTTAGTTTGCTCTCCTTACTATCTTAATTCTATTGGTACTGATTATTCCCTAGCAGTAACAAAGCAAATTGCCGCTGAAAAAAATATTGACTTTTTAGATTACTCAAATGAAAAATTGTTTTTAAGCAGTCCTCAATTGTTTGATGATACGGTTCATGTGAACAGCAGCGGTTCTAAAATATTTTCGGCTATGATAGCGCATGACCTGAAGCAAAAAACAGGGAGTAAATAATTCCCTGCAATTGGCCAATCTTTTAAAAAACTCCATACTGATTATTAAAAATTCAACAGAAGGGGCATAAAAAAATCGTCTCATTTTGTGGATGAGACGGTTGCTTTGGGTAGCTAAATTTGAACTGGTATTTTAATTTGCCTTTATCAGTTTTAATGATTGTGCAGATGTACCCTGCACAACTTTTACGACATATATGCCTGTGATAAAGTTGCTGCCGAAAGTGTATTTTGTATTGGTAAAGCCAGCAGTTTGATACACTACTTTTCCATCAAAGCTGTACACTGTTATATTTACTTTTTCAGTGCTGCCACCTTCCAGCACCAGGCTAAATACTGTTGTAGTTGGATTTGGATAAGCAGAAAGGGTGAGTGCTTTGTTTACTATTACGGCATCCGTTGTTGGGCTTATTTGCACAGTGCCTGCTGATGAAGTATTGGTACTTCTTGCTGCTACAAGCGCTACCGTTACCACAGCAGATGCGGTACAACCTTTTGCATCAGTAACTGTATAAGTATAAGTGCCTGCCCCTACAGTGAAACTTCCGGTACCGGTGTAAGGTGCCGTACCACCAGAAGCAGTAACCGTAACCGTAACCGTACCTCCTGCTACGGTTAACACTCCTGCAGTTGCTGTAATTTTCAATGGTGCCGCTGGCTGAGTTGTATTCACCACTGCAACAGAACTGGCACTGTTGGCATCTGTTACTGTGAAATAATTAACAGTACTAATTTTACCGGTAGTGTCCCATGAAGCCACATGATTAAGATTAGCACTGTACGCAATTACAGTATTAATATTTTTTTCGAATTGACCACCAGCAAACAGGTTATTACCCATTAAGGTACTGTCTGCAGCAGCTTCAAAGAAAGCAATGTTATCTAAATAAGTATCTCCAGAAGATTGCTCTATTTCTATCACAAAGCTGGCAGCTGCCTGTGTAGGAGGTGCGGTAAACAAGAATTGATGATCCTGTCTTGCTGTACCAAATGTGGCTGTTTGCTTTGACGTAACAGTAGTCCATGGCGAATTGGTCATCCTGATATAAGCTCTTAAATTAGCCCCATTTTTAGAACCCAATGTGCTAAACCTAAGTATATAGTTTTTGGTATTACTGATAGCTCCAACTGTATAATATACCAATGTGTAGGTGCCGGCAATACTTGTAGGGAATGATAATTTTACAGATCCTTTTCCTGCAGCTACATTATATGAACCGGTGCCGGCATAAGGTGCTGTACCACCAGAAGCAGTAACATTTACATTTGCAGTACTGCCAAAGCAGTTGATAGCAACAGAACTGCTTGCTGCAGCTTTCAATTTGACGCCTGCATCAGGAACAATTACAGACACAGTTGAAGTACATCCTTTAGCATCCGTTACAACATTGTTATAAGTACCTGCTGTAACAGTAAAACTACCGTTGCCGGTATAAGGTGAAGTACCCCCTGCAGCCGCAACAGTTACCGTAGTGCTGCCACCCGAAACTGTAATGGTGCCTGCTGTAGCGGTAGCCTGCAATGCAGCAGCAGGCTGTGTTACAGTAACAGATGCTGTTACACTTGCTCCTACAGCATCGCTTACTGTATAGTTATAAGTGCCAGCTGCAACAGCAAAAGTGCCCGTACCGGTATAAGGTGCAGTACCACCTGTTGCAGTAACAGTTACATTAGAAGTACCTCCAAAACAATTGATGGCAGCCGCAACAGCAGTAGCTTTTAGTGCAGTGGCGCCAGTATCTTTCACTAATATTTTAGAAGTAAATGGTTGCAGAGTAATAGAATTATTATATACCGTACCATCTACTGCGGTATAACTGGCTCCCAATGCAATTGTTTTAGCAACACTGGTTGCATTATACTCAAAACGCAATTGGTCATCTACATTAAATACCGTTGCATTTGCTTCATAAAATTCTACATTATCAATATAAGTAGTGCCAGAATTTTGTTCTATTTCTATTACAAAACTTCCTGCGGCATCAGTGGTTGGTGCTGAAAATAAAAACTCATGGTCTGTTCTGCCAGTACCAAATGCCTTTGTCTGAATTGCTGTAAGACTGGTGTATGGCGATGCTGTTTTCCGGATGTAAGCATTTACCATTCCCTGTTGTGTGGTACCATAAGTACTGAAACGAAAAACATAATTTTTTAATGAACTTACTGCTCCAATAGCGCTGTAAATAGTACCCACTTTATTGGCAACGGGAAGGCTGAAAATAATCTTTGCAGAGCCTCCACTTATTTTACCGGTATTATCCCAACTGCCGGTAACGCTGGAACCAAAGAAAGTGAGTCCGGTAATACCGGTTGTAAATTGTCCATTAGTAAATTTATTACTTCCTGTCAAACTATTTAACTTATAACTAACAGGTTCTTTAGCCGGTTTTTTTGAATTGATATCATTATTGGTAAAAGCCCGCCATCCAACTAATGATAATTTTGATTGTGGAACCCCTGCCCCGCCCGTAGTAAGATAAATTTCAGAATTTAATCCTACTGCATTGGTTGTGTTGTAATAATTACTGTCTAGATTACCCAATGTCTGTAAAGCTGTTTGATACGATGTTACAGAAGGTTCGTTCAATGCAGAATTGGTATAGTAAAAATTTCTTTGGGTAGGGGTTTTAGAATAAGAAATATTATTCTTTACAGAAAGATTCTTGATTTGGCCGGTTCCCGCCCAGCGCATGATACTTATTTGATTGTAAAGGTTATTAAAAAAGGTGTTGCCTTTAATGTTTACACCTACCGGGTTGTTACAATGTATCCCGTTTTTGTTACAATTGAAAACAGTGTTGTTCAGCACATCCACATTCACGGCACGTCCGTCTAAATGTATGCCGGATACAACGGTACTGCTGGAACCCGGACCAGAAGGTGAACCTATCCCATTCATTACAACATTATCCCTGATCACCCTGTTGGTGTAAACAGTTCCGGGAACTGCATCTGTACTTCCGGACCAGGTATAAATACCACCGGCATCATCTTTTACAAAATTGAAATAATTTACAAAATTGTTATAAATAGAAACATTGCTTCCTTCAAATTCTATCCCAACAAAACCTGCTGTATCTACCCGGTTATTGGCTATTACCAAATTACTTGCTACAAATCCAATAATAGCTTTGTAAGAGTGCCCGGCATTCAATCCCATACCCGGGATAGTGCCTGTATTTTTTACCACACAATTTTTTATCGTGGTATTAGAAACATGGATGTTATTAAATTTTAGTGCATTGCTGAGGATATTATTAGTAGTACAATTATCTACTACAATACTGGATACATTTTGCGACATAATACCTATCTCACCGGCATTGCTGATATCGCAGTTTTGAAAATTGATATTGGATGTGTTCGTCACAAATACCGCCATGCCGTTAGCTCCTTCAAAAGCGATGTTATTTACATTGATATAACTCTTTCCGTTAATGGTAAGAAGCGTATCAATTGTACTTGCCTTTATTGTATAAGAAGAAGGTAAAGCTATTCCAAAGTACATTTGAAGATTCTTAGTACTGGTATTCAAATACCATTCGCCCAACTGATCCAGTGTACGTGGATCTTTTTGAATAAAATAACCATAATTAGGTTTGCCTGGATCTGTGGCTCCTGAGGGATTAGTATAGGTTAAGGTACCGCCACTTTGGGCTGTTATTTTACAGCGGTCAATAACCC
Organism: Chitinophagaceae bacterium; assembly: GCA_031368105.1. Classification (GTDB taxonomy): domain Bacteria; phylum Bacteroidota; class Bacteroidia; order Chitinophagales; family Chitinophagaceae; genus Ferruginibacter. The sequence continues at coordinate 7,911 of JANLQY010000096.1, read as the reverse complement.
AATAATTTTTTCTGATAACAACTTCGGCACCTGTCCAGTTGATAGTACTTGTTAATTCATTATCTGTAATAGAAGTAGTCCCTGAAGCTGTTTCATTTTTGAGATATCCCCTGTCGGCAGCATCAGCATTAGGATACCTGCCTAAAGCCTGTGGCTCATTATTAAGTGTTACCAGATTTAAAGTACTCTTTGCTCCAGGTACAGCAGCCTGGTAAATTCCATTACCAACAGACGACCAGGTGGAAAGTGTGGTAGACCCTGATATCACCGGCTTTGCGCCAGTGCCATAAGCACTAATAACAATCGGGCTGCCACTGACACCCGATTTATTTACAACCAACGCACCATAAAAAACATCACCACGTCTGAAGAGGACACTATCCCCTACAGCCATACTTGCAAAAGATGAATTTACCTTGCTGATAGATTTCCAGGGTGCAGTTGAGGTTAGGCCGCTGTTAGCATCGCTACCGGTGGCAGACACATAATAATTTTTTGCGTCAGTTGTTTTTGTGATACCTAACAGCAAAACAAAAGATAATAGAATTTGGTTTTTCATTTTTTATATTGGATTTTATTAATCACTCTTTAATTATACACAACCTTATTATGGGGCTTTTCAAACCCTAAGGCTTCAAAAAAATCTAATTGGTTTTGAAAAAAAAACTAAGCATCATGATACAGCATGGTAACTTCCCTTCATTCATTCTGATTAAGAATAAAATGAAGAACTAAATGATCTTTTTTGCGGTTAAGGTAGTGTGGGGCAATATGTGGATTTAAATTCCCAACATAATTCTGCCATCAATTTTCAAATTATGTGCCAAAGGTTTAAATTATTGAGGTTTAAATCTCTTTGTTATCCACTAAAAAAATAATAACACATTTACATAGGTGAATAGCAGCTCTTTAGTGTTTTTAATGTGGAAAAGTTTTGAGGATAAAAAATACATAAAGAAATGATCTGTTGTTTAAACAATGAAATTATTTTAGGTTTGACATCCTGCTGAAAAATTAAACATAAAAGTAAGAAAATTTTCGGGGCAATAAAAAACGCCGCCTTTTAAAGCAGCGCTCAAAAAAATATGCAGTTGTTACTAAAATCAATTATACAGCAAAGGATGTTCCGCAGCCACAGGTTTTGCTGGCGTTGGGATTTTTAAAAGTAAAGCCTCTTGAATTTAATCCCCCCTGCCAGTCTATTTCCATCCCCATTAAATAGATGCCATGCGTTTTTTCCATTATAAAAGGGATACCTTCTATTTCAAACTTTTCGTCTTTTTCTGTATAGGTATCAAAGCCCAATACATAAGTCATACCGCTGCATCCACCACCTTTTACACCTACTCTCAATACATTCTTTTTATCAAACCCTTCCTCATTCATCAGTCTTCTAATTTCATCTGTTGCCGATTTTGTAAAACTTACCGGCAGTGCAATTGTTGATTCCATAAATTATTTATTTACAGCAAAGGTATCAACATTTTAAAAATTGACATGCAGGCCCGTTTTGCGAAAGAAGGAAATAATTGGCAGCAGATTGCCTTATTTTTGTTGCTAAATTTAAGCAGTATGGTTTTGTTAGAAATTGTTGTTCAGGATGTACAGGTGGCTGTTATGTTTGTTTTTTTTATAGCCATCGCCTGGCTGCTGGCAGAGTTTAAAGGGATGAAGGATGAATTAAAAGAACGGCTTGGCATTAACAACGACACCATTAAACTACGCTTGCAGGCTTACGAAAGGCTTTCTGTTTATGCCGAAAGGGCTTCTTTAAAAAACCTGGTTTCCCGTACTTCATTTGTTGACATGAATGTGATTGACCTGCAGTTAACCTTATTGGATACCCTGCGTAGCGAATACGAATACAATGTAAGCCAGCAGATATATATAAGTGCAGATATGTGGAAAGCAATTGGGAATTTAAAAGACCAGAATATTTATATCATTAACCAAATTGCCGCCAATGTGCCGGGTAATGCTCCTGCCATTGAACTTAGCCGGCGGCTGATAGAATACGCATCAAATAAAAATGCCGAATTGAGTACGATTGTATTAGATGCTTTGCAATTTGAAGCAAAGAAAATATTTTAATACTAGTTTCATCTGTCTGCAAAATGCATCCATAAAAAATAAACTGCCATGAAAAAAATATTTACAGATGCCGGTATAGAGATAAAAGAGCTTTACACAATTGACGACACAAAAGCTTTAATTGATTTACCACTCCCCGGTCAATTCCCTTTTACCAGGGGTGTGCAGGCAGATATGTACCGTGGTAAATTATGGACCATGCGCCAGTATGCAGGCTTCAGCACCGCCGAAGAAAGCAACAAGCGCTATCATTATTTGTTATCGCAGGGCGTAAGCGGATTGAGTGTAGCCTTTGATCTTCCCACACAAATTGGCTACGACAGTGACCATGAGTTGGCAGAAGGTGAAGTAGGTAAAGTGGGTGTGGCAATAGACAGCCTGGAGGATATGGAAGTACTTTTTAAAGGAATTAATTTAGAGACAGTTTCCACTTCAATGACCATTAATGCAACGGGTTTTATTTTACTGGCATTGTATGTGGCATTGGCAAAAAAGCAGGGAGCCGATTTAAAAAAAATCTCCGGCACCATACAAAATGATATTTTAAAAGAGTATGCGGCCAGGGGTACTTACATCTATCCTCCAAAAGCATCCATGCGTATCATCACTGATATTTTTGAGTGGTGTGCAGACGAAGTACCTAAATGGAATACCATCTCTATATCAGGTTATCATATCAGGGAAGCCGGCAGCACAGCAGTGCAGGAAATAGCTTTTACTTTATCTAATGGTAAGGCTTATGTAAAAGCCGCTATGGAAAAAGGCATAGATATTAATGTATTGGGCAAACGCCTTTCTTTCTTCTTCAATGCACATAATAATTTATTTGAAGAAGTAGCCAAATTCAGAGCTGCCAGAAAAATGTGGGCTGTTATAATGAAAGAGCTGGGTGCCACTGACCCTAAAGCCATGATGCTGCGTTTTCACACACAAACAGGTGGAGCCACTCTTACAGCCCAGCAGCCTATGAATAATATTGCAAGAGTTACCATTCAAACACTGGCAGCGGTTTTGGGCGGTACCCAAAGCCTTCATACTAATGGCTATGATGAAGCCCTCAGCCTGCCCACAGAAGAAGCTGCCAGGATAGCATTGCGTACCCAGCAAATTGTTGCATTTGAAAGCGGTGCCCCTGAAACAGTTGATCCATTGGCAGGGAGTTATTTTGTGGAAAGCCTCACAAAAGAAGTAGAAGACAATGCATGGAAAATGATTGCAAAAATTGATGCCATGGGTGGCAGCGTTGCTGCTATTGAGCAGGGCTATATGCAGGATGAAATTGCCAGGAGTGCCTATGAATACCAAAACCAGATTGAAGCCGGGCAAAAGATAATTGTAGGGGTCAATAAATTCCAGGTGACGGGAGAAAGTAAAATACCCCCTTTTAAAATTGATGACAGTATCCGGCAGGTGCAGGCAGATAAACTAAAAGCATTAAAAGTAAAAAGAGACAATGCAAAAGTGGCTATGTGCCTGCAGCAAATAAACCAGGCTGCTACAGGCAGCAGTAATTTATTACCAGTTGTAGTAGATGCAGTAGAAAATTATTGCACCCTTGGTGAAATTGCAGATGAACTTAGAAAGGTTTTTGGAGAGTTCAAATAAGACAATGTTGGCTGTTACTTTCACCGGAGGTTTTACCCTATTTTACAGTTTTAAATTAATCTCCTTTTATAAAAGCAGAGAACACCCCATAAAATTTGTGTAACCTTTTAAATTGTAAGGTTGCTACAATTATCTAAATACAATGAAAAAAAAATTATTAAAATAATGGGGGAACATGTTTTTTAGTTAATTTTATCACTTTAAGAAATTACCATCTTAATTATTTATTATATCTGGTTGCCATTTTAAATTTTAAAAAACTGCAAATGAATTATTACTACCAAAACAAAAAAAACAGTTCTATTATTTGGCTTTTATTTTTCTTTTTAGGCTTATGGTCTAATAGTGCGATTTCCCAAATTACTATTACCACTGAAACAGGAACAAATTATAATGGTCTTAGTGGTATAGCTCCTACACCTACTCCAACACCTGGAGCAATTACTTTTGTAATTCAAAATACCAATACAGTTCCAATTACCATTACACAAGTACATTCATTTTGCAAAGCCACACAAAGTGGAACAGTGCAAAAACTTTGGTATAGTTCAACTTCATTATCTGGTGCCCCTACTATTGCCACACCAGAGTGGACATTAGTAGGCACAGGCAGTGCGCTGACAATCCCATCCAATGGTTACTATCCTGTAATCACTGGTTTGTCTTTTGTAATACCAGCAGGTGCAGAATATCGTTTTGCAATTGAATCCAGCAATGGAATATCTTATACCAACGCTGCCAGCGCTCCCACTCCCAGCATTTTTTCGGCAAGTGGTGTAAGTTTAAAAGTGTTTGATGCTTCAGTTGGCGGTGGTGTAGTTGGATTTGGTGGTGGATTTCCCAGCCCTCTAAATAACCCAAGAGCATTTACAGGAAGAATAATTTTTACCGGTATTACCTGTACCTCACCTACTTTACCCGTACTTTCCCCTGATACTGCAATATGCATTGGCAGTACAGCCAACTTAAGAGTTACCGGCGGCAGTCTTAATTCGGCTACTAACTGGAAATGGTACACCGGCAGTTGCGGTGGTACACTTGTAGGTACAGGTGCTACCTTATCTGTAACTCCCGCCGCTAATACTACTTATTATGTACGTGCCGAAGGAGGTTGCATCACACCAGGAGCCTGTGCCCAGGTAGCTGTTTCAGTAAAAGCATTACCAGGTGTACCAACCATCAACCCAATAACACCAATTTGTTTAAATTCTGTACAGGCTTTAACAATCAATCCTGCTGCTGTAACCAATGCAAGCATAACAATAAGTTCAGGCCCTATTTCAATAGCTATTCCTGATAATACAGCTGCCGGCGTAAACAGTACTTTGAATATACCTGCTTTACCACCCGGTGCAGTTTTTTCCAGTATAGATGTAAGGCTTAATATGACCCATACTTATATTGGTGATATGATCTTTAACCTGAAAGCTCCAAACGGTTCAATCTTATCACTTGACAAATACCTTACTGGCACAGGTGGTGCCGGTGAAAATTTTGTAAATACTATTATTAGCTCTACTGGTACGGCTGCAATCAGCAGTGGAACGGCTCCTTTTACAGGAACCTTTGCTGCAGATGCCATCAACACCCCTGTTGGAACTGCCCCGGTACAAAATCCTACAGGTTTTGTATCCACTGCAACCAGTTTCGCAGCTTTGTCTTCTATATTAAATGGCGTTTGGACACTGGCAATGGCAGATGGGGGCCCTGCAGATTTAGGTACTTTAACTGAATGGGCTATCACTATAAATTACACCATTTCATCTACTTCTTATCCAGCCATTTGGACACCTGCATCTACTTTATATACAGATGCAGCAGCTACAACATTATATGATGGTACTACGCCACGGTTTACAGTGTATGCAAAACCAGCAGTTACCACCACCTACACAGCTACATCTGTTAACAGCGGTTGCAGTTCGGCTGTTTCAGCTACTGCTACAGTTACAGTAAATACCCCTAATCGAATTACTGGACAGCCGGCCAATGCTACCATTTGCGAATTTGGCACTGCAAAGTTTGGTGTGGCAGCTGCAGGCACCACCCCCGGATACCAATGGCAGGAAGACAATGGGTCTGGTACTTTTACAACAATTACCAACAATGGTAATTATGCTGGCAGCACAACAGATACTTTAACTGTCAGCAATGCTCCGTATTCCTGGAATGGGTATAGATACAGGTGTATGGTAACAAGCGTTGCTCCCTGCACTGCATCTGCTGTAAGCGATACTTCTGTATTAACTGTAAACCCAACACCGGTAGTAACATTAACTGCTTCTCCTTATACAAAGCTATTACCCGGCCTCAGCACAACAGTTACGGCCAGTTCTACCCCTGCTGCTGTTTCGTATAGCTGGTATAAAAATGATGTTGTTATTCCAACGGCCACTACCAGTTCTGTAATAGTTACCATTGATGGGCTGGGACTTTACACAGCCGCTATTGTTGATGTGAATGGATGTACCAATACTTCTGCTGGGTTTGAAATCACCGATTCAGTTTCAACCAAACTGTTTGTTTTTCCTAATCCAAACAACGGTCAGTTCCAGGTAAGGTATTACAGCATTGCAGGTAACTCACTGCCACGTACTTTACTTATCTATGATTCTAAAGGAGCCATGGTAATGAATAAAACCTATTTGGTTGGAAAACCTTACGACCAGATGGATGTTGACTTCAGCCGCCTTGCCTCCGGCATTTATGTAATCAATCTTTTAGATTTTAGTGGCAAGAGATTGGCTTTTGGAAAAGTAGTGGTTAAATAAATAACCAGTTTACAAGAATTACAGTTCACATATTATTATAAAAAAATCCCGGATGCTTCTGCTGCCGGGATTTTTTTTGTTTGATTATTTTGCCAGAAGATTTATTCACAGCAATGGCTCTCAGCGAGCAAAGCCTGGGATGCTGCACCAATAAAAAAGAAGTTTGAGTATTAATAATCCAACTCCGGCAAACGCAACGTTCTTACTATAGCACAATACCATTGACAGGAGATGTTACCGAAAATAAAAGCTTACATTATTGTATATTTACAAAAAGGAAAAAAATGATTATTGAAAGAACCGCTAAGGAAGTAGTTTTTCGTTTGCCGGCTTCAACTAAACTGGAGGACTTGCAGGATATTGCTAATTTATTTGCGTTTAAAGAAATTTCACAAAAATCAAAAGCAACTCAAAAAGATGTAGATGATTTAGTAAAAAAAATTAAAAAGGGACGTTGGGCTAAAACAAAACAGCGATTAGGTTTATGAGGGTTGTTGCTGACACCAATATTGTATTCAGTGCCATTCTAAATACCAATAGTAAAATTTCAAAAATCATTTTGCAGCCTAAGTCTAAGTTGAATTTGTATTCGACCGACCAACTCGAAAGTGAACTTGCTGAGCATTGGAATAAGCTTAAGCGAATATCCAGGTATTCAGACATTGAACTTCATAAAACTGCAACTTTAATTATTTCCAAAATAAAGTTTATCAGCATTGAACTGATCCCGGGAAATTTATTTCTTAAAGCAGAAAGATTGGTAAGTGACATAGATATAGATGACACTGAATTTGTGGCATTAACCGAGCATATCCGTGGAAAATTGTGGACAGGTGATAAGGAATTAATCAAAGGCTTAAAGAGAAAAAAGTGGGATAAACTTATGTCAACAGAGGAACTGTATAATGCTGTTGTGAAACAATTATAGAATAACCTTTCTTCCTATCAACATCTCTCAACAAGCCATGAGTAAAGCCAAGACGATGTACCAATAAGAAAGAAATTTGAATATTAATAATCCAACTCCGGCTAACGCAACTTCCTTGCTATTGCACAATATCATAACCAAGAGAAAACGTTGCTGAGAATAACAACTTTTAATTTTATAAAGGGATATTCAAAGCGGAAGTAAGTTTAATACACCCCCCTGCTGTTTCTACCGTGGGGATTTTTCATAAAAAAAAGGAGGGGCTTAGATAGAAATCTTGCCCCGTTAATCCAATATCGTTTCGTGAAAAACTTAAAACAAAATTCTCATTTATCATGCCATCCAATTTTGAAGCTATAATTTGACGGTTGTTGGTTATTATTGGTATAATATGGGGAATCCTGTGCCGATAATCAGCAATGGAAATCATATACCTACATTTATTTATACTGTTGCCAACAAAATATTTTTTTTGTTAAATGGTGCTAAATCAGATTTGATTTCGGTATTATAAAT
>JANLQY010000084.1:0-35783 GCA_031368105.1 Chitinophagaceae bacterium | reverse complement strand
TATGGCAACAGCAAACTGGTACCAGTTAATGATACCATGATTAGCGAAATTATAAATCCCCGGTGTTACATTTTCTCCTGAAATAATTTCCATGATGGCAGCAGCCAAATCAGCAGCATAAGTTGGGCAGCCTTGTTGATCTTCCACTACATTAATACTTTCTCTTTCTTTCATCAGCCGCAACATCGTTTTTACAAAGTTGTTGCCGAAAGAAGAATACACCCATGAAGTACGGATGATGATGCTTGCAGGATTGTATTGCAGTGCCAGTTCTTCTCCTTTTAATTTGGAAGCACCGTAAGCATTTACAGGTTTTACCGGATGGTCTTCTTTGTAAGGAACTGTGGCTGTGCCATCAAAAACATAATCTGTAGCAATATGAATGAACAAAGCTTTTTTTTCTTTGCATAGTGCAGCTAAATTTCCAACTGCATCACCATTTATCACAAAAGCCTTTTCACTTTCTGTCTCAGCTTTGTCCACTGCTGTGTATGCTGCACAGTTTACACAAACATCAATGACATGATTACTGAAATAATTTTTAACTGCTGCTGTTTTATCAATTGGTAAATCTTCTTTTGTAACAAATAAAAAATTATAATCTGGATAAGCTGCTGCAATTACCTGCATTTCTTTTCCTAATTGTCCGTTTGCACCAGTTACTAAAATATTTTTATTTGCCACTAATTGGAAGAATTTTCACGAATGAATATAAAGGAACGTTACAGTTGATTATCCTTCGAAGATATAATTGTTGAGGTGGTTATCAATGTCTGGATGCAGTAAATCTTTTTCTGCTATGATGGCTTTGTCTGCTGGTATTTGCCAGTCGATGTTTAGTTTAGGATCATTGAACAGCAAGCCACCTTCACTTTGTTTATTATAAAATTCATCACATTTATACAATACCTCAGCCGCTTCGCTTATTACAGAATAGCCATGGGCAAAGCCTTTGGGCACCAGCAACTGTTTTTTATTTTCAGCAGATAATTCCAGGGCAAATACTTCACCATAAGCAGGTGAACCAATCCTTATATCCACCACCACATCTAAAATACTTCCGCTGAGTACCCTTATTAATTTTGTTTGTGCATAAGGAGCCAATTGAAAATGCAAACCACGGATGACACCGTAAGAAGATTTTGCCTGGTTGTCCTGCACAAATTTTATTTGGATGCCTTCTGCTAAAAAAATATTTTCATTGTAACTCTCAAAAAAATAACCCCGGCTGTCTTCAAAAACACTTGGTTCAAATATCAGTAAATCAGGAATGGATGTTTTGGTAAATGGCATTTGTACTAATGAATAATTGAGAATTGATTAATTGAGAATTGAAGCCTGGCTGGCCGTTTCTTTTTCTGCATATTTTATCCTGAAGAATTCAATCGTCTCTGTCAAGCCTTCTTCAAATTTTTTGGACGGCCGGTAACCTAATAAATTTTCAGCAAGGGAAATATCGGCGAGAGAATTTCTAATATCTCCAGCCCTGGGTTCCCTGTACACCGGTGCTGCATTGCTTTGCAAATAATCTTTGCAGGCATTGAAGAGATGATTTACCGAAAAATTTTCTCCCACTGCCACGTTGTACACTTTGTTTACTGCATCAACGTTATCAGTGAGCATCCCTTTAATATTTACCTGCACTGCATTGTCAATAAAAGTAAAATCCCTTGTCTGTCCCCCATCTCCATTAATATACACAGGCGTATTTTTCATCAACCCTTTTACAAACAATGGAATAACGGCAGCATAAGCCCCATCAGGATCCTGGCGTGGGCCAAAAATATTAAAGTACCTGAAGCCCAATGTTTTTATTCCATACACATCTGCAAAAACCTGGGCATATAATTCGTTTGTTTTTTTTGTGGCCGCATAAGGCGATAAGCAATTACCAATCCGTTCTTCTTTTTTTGGAAGTGTTGGTTCGTCGCCATACACAGAGGAAGAAGATGCATACACAAACTGTTTTACTTTATTGTCAACAGCAGCTTTCATCATGTTTACAAACCCGTTTACGTTTACATCGTTGAAATAAACCGGTTCAAGAATAGACCGTGGCACAGAACCCAATGCAGCCTGGTGGCTTACATAATCAATTCCATTGCATACCTGCTGGCAGGTATCCACATTCCTGATATCGCCTTCTATAAATTCAAATGCAGGATATGGACGCAGGATGTCGAGGTTGGCCTGTTTTCCATTTACCATATTATCCAGCACCCTTACTTTCTGTGCATTATTTTTTAGCAGGTATTCTGCAATATGGCTGCCGATAAACCCAGCGCCACCTGTTATTAAAAAGGAAGATTGACTTATACCCCCATCCCCTAAAGGGGAGCTATACAACGACTCTACTTTTTTCTCAAGCATCTTTCAATTTTTTGCAGTAGTTTTTATTCAAAAACCCCTTTTGATAAATACACTTTCAGTTCGAAGTTTACTTTCAAATAACTCCCCTTTAGGGGATGGGGGCGATTATTATAAACTCCAGTAAAACCTGTTCTGTATTTTGTTTCTGTAAATGCCTTTCAGATCTGCAATCATTGCTTTTGGTTTGGTAATGCCTGCAAAATAAGCATCATCCAGCACTTTGTAAGCATTGTGGGGAACGGTTATTATTACTGCATCGTAATCATTTGCAATGTCAGCATTTAATTCAAAGCCGTATTCATGTTTCAGTTCATCACTTTCTGCATGAGGATCGGTAACATCTACATTCAGAGAAAAAGATTTTAATTCTTTTATTACATCTGCCACTTTACTGTTTCGGATATCGCTTACATTTTCTTTGAAGGTGGCTCCCATCACCAATACTTTGGCATCTTTTACATTGCCGTTATTCTGGATGATATGCTGCAATACTTTTTTAGCAACATAGCTTGCCATGCCATCATTGATAACACGGCCAGCCAGTATTACCTGGCTGTCATAACCCAACTCTTTTGATTTGTGAGTAAGGTAATATGGATCAACACCAATACAGTGGCCGCCTACAAGCCCCGGCTGGAATTTCAAAAAATTCCATTTAGTACCTGCTGCTTCCAGCACTTCAAACGTATTGATGTTCATGCGGTCGAAAATAATAGACAGCTCATTCATCAAAGCAATGTTCAAATCCCGTTGTGTGTTCTCAATAATTTTTGCAGCTTCAGCCACTTTTATACTGGAGGCTTTATGCACACCAGCCGTTACCACCAGTTCATACACTTTGGCAATTACCTCCAATGATTCTGCATCGCAACCACTCACCACTTTTATAATTCTTGCCAGTGTATGTTCTTTATCTCCCGGATTAATTCTTTCAGGTGAATAGCCAAGTTTGAAATCAATAATATTTTTTAGGCCTGATAATTTTTCAATGATTGGCTGGCAGTCTTCTTCGGTACATCCCGGATATACAGTACTTTCAAATACAACATAGTCGCCTTTCTTCACCACTTTGCCAATCGTTTCGCTGGCTTTTTGTACCGGAACCAAATCAGGTACATTGTGTTCATCTACCGGGGTTGGAACGGCCACTATAAAAAAATTAGCCTGCTTCAATACTTCCAGGTCGTTGGTAAATTCTATATCGCAACCGTCAAATGCTTCCTTCTCCAGTTCCTGGCTTGGGTCAATATTGTTACGCATCATCTCCACCCTTTTGGCATTAATATCAAAACCAATCACACTGATTTTTCTTGCAAATTCCAGTGCAATCGGCAGTCCTACATATCCCAAACCAATTACTGCTAACTTCTTTTTCTTGTCAATTAAGTCCTGGTACATTAATAATTGTGAATTATGAGTTATGAATTATGAATTGACAATTTTTCATTATCAATTATCCATTATTAATTATTTTTTATTTTCAAACTCTTTTGGCAGTTTATACAATTCATTTTGGGGAAGCGATTTAAAATACTCGTAAGTAATTTTTAATCCATCTGCCCTGTTTACTTTTGGTGACCATCCCAAAATTTCTTTTGCTTTGGTAATATCCGGCTGCCGTTGTTTTGGATCATCCGTTGGCAATGGTTTGTACACAATTTTTTGTGTGGTGCCTGTAAGTTTGATGATCTCTTCTGCAAATTCTTTTAATGAAATTTCATCGGGGTTACCAATGTTTACCGGCATTGCATAATCACTCATCAGCAGTCGGTAAATACCTTCTACCAAATCATCCACATAGCAAAAACTCCTTGTCTGGCTGCCATCACCAAACACGGTTAAATCTTCTCCCCTTAAAGCCTGTCCGATAAATGCAGGCAAAGCTCTTCCATCATTCAGCCGCATCCTTGGGCCATAAGTATTAAATATCCGTATGATCCTTGTTTCTACATTATGGTAAGTGTGATAAGCCATCGTCATCGCTTCCTGGAAACGCTTGGCTTCATCATACACACCTCTTGGCCCTACCGGGTTTACATTGCCCCAGTATTCTTCATTCTGCGGATGCACTACCGGATCTCCATAAACTTCACTGGTACTGGCCACCAGTATCCTTGCTCCTTTTGCCAATGCCAAACCCAAACAATTATGTGTACCCAGCGAACCTACTTTTAAAGTTTGAATCGGAATTTTTAAATAATCAATCGGGCTTGCCGGTGAAGCAAAATTGAGGATATAATCCAGGTCACCGGATACATGTATAAACTTAGATACATCGTGGTGATAAAATTCAAATTCCTTCAATTTAAAAAGGTGTTCAATATTTTTCAGGTCACCTGTTATCAGGTTGTCCATACCAATTACACGAAAGCCTTCATTGATGAAACGGTCGCATAAATGAGACCCTAAAAAACCAGCAGCCCCTGTTATTAATATTCTTTTTGATGCCATTGATTTGTAATTTGAAATTAGTTGATCACCCTTCTGCCAATGCTAACATAATAATAGTTCAGGTCTTCCATCTGTTTCAGGTCAAATAAATTTCTACCATCAAAAATGGCTTTATTTTTTAACAAAGCTGAAATTTTGGTAAAATCAGGTGTCCTGAATTCACTCCATTCAGTAGCAATCAGCAATGCATCTGCATCCTTTAATGCTTCGTATTGAGTGGCTGCAAATGTAATGGTATCCCCCAACAATTGCTTTACATTATTCATTGCTTCCGGATCGTAAGTAGCTACCGATGCTCCTTCAGCCAATAATTCTTTTATCAGGTACAAAGCCGGTGCTTCCCTTATATCATCGGTATTGGGCTTAAATGCAAGACCCCACAAAGCGATTTTTTTACCTTTTAAATCATTGTTGAAATAAGCTCTTATTTTAGGCATCAAATGCAGCTTCTGATTTTCATTCACTTCCATTACCGCATCTAATATTTTAAACTGGTAATCCACTTCATTTGCCGATTTTCCCAATGCCTGCACATCTTTGGGGAAACAACTTCCACCATAACCAATACCCGGGAATAAGAACCGTTTTCCAATTCTTTCATCGCTTCCCATGCCCCTGCGTACCATGTCCACATCGGCACCCAGCAACTCACATAAACGGGCTATCTCGTTCATAAAAGTAATCTTGGTGGCGAGGAAAGAGTTAGCTGCATATTTTGTAAGCTCTGCACTTTTTTCATCCATAAAAATGAGCGGATTGCCCTGGCGTACAAAGGGGGCATACAAATCATTCATTAATTTTTTTGCCTTTTCAGAGTTGGTGCCAATCACCACCCTGTCTGGTTTCATAAAATCATCCACTGCCACACCTTCCCTTAAAAACTCCGGGTTGCTTACCACATCAAATTCTACTTTGGCATGCTTTGCCACCGTAGCCCTAACTTTTTCAGCAGTACCAACCGGTACAGTGCTTTTATCCACTATCACTTTATAATCGGTAATTATTTTCCCCAGGTGATCTGCTACGCCTAAAATATATTTCAGATCGGCGCTGCCGTCTTCACCCGGAGGTGTTGGCAATGCCAGCATGATAACCGGTGCATCTTTTATTGCATCTTCCAGGGAAGTGGTAAAAGTGAGACGGCCCTCTTTGGTGTTGCGTAAAAATATTTTCTCCAGGCCGGGTTCAAAAATGGTAATTTGACCGGAGGCAAGTTTTTCAACTTTTGCCTGGTCAATATCAACACATACCACCTGGTTACCGGTTTCAGCAAAACAGGTACCTGATACAAGGCCAACGTATCCAGTTCCAACAACTGCTATTTTCATAATTAACTGTCTTAAGGGTTTATGATTTAGTAATAAATTCCAATACTTTTGAAACAATGAATGCCTGCTGCTCTTCTTCCAGCTCTGTATGCATGGGCAATGAAATAACCCTTTGCGTAAGCCAGTCTGTTACCGGCAACGTGTAACCGCTTCCACCAAAAGCATCAAACATTTTTTGATGATGGCTTGCTACCGGGTAATAAATCATGGATGGCACTCCATTTTCAGCAAGATGATTATTCAGTGCATCCCTGTCCACATTATTTAAAATTAAAGTGTACTGGTGAAAAACATGAGTACTGTTAGCTGCCCTGAAAGGTGTGGTAATATTAACATGCTCTTCAAAAGCTTTGTCATAATAATCAGCTGCTTTTCTACGGGCTGCATTGTATTCATCCAAATGCCTGAGCTTAATATCGAGGATAGCAGCCTGTATGGTATCCAACCTTGAATTGCATCCCACTACATCATGATAATACCTTTTACTTTGCCCGTGAGAAGCAATCATTTTTAATTTTACAGCTAACGCATCGTCGTCGGTAAATATTGCCCCTCCATCCCCATAAGCACCCAAATTTTTGGAGGGATAAAAAGAGGTACAGCCAATATGGCCAATAGCGCCAGTCTTTTTAACGGTGCCATCACTAAAAGTATAATCGCAGCCAATAGCCTGGGCATTGTCTTCTATTACATACAAATTATGCCGCTGGGCAATGTCCATTATTTTTTCCATATCCGCCGCATGGCCGTATAAATGCACCGGAACAATGGCCTTGGTTTTGGGAGTAATGGCTTTTTCAATTGCATCAGTGTCAATACAAAAAGTTTGCTTGTCAACTTCTACAAATATCGGCTTGATGTGCAGCAGTGCTGCCGTTTCCACGGTAGCGATATAAGTAAAAGAAGGAGTAATGATTTCATCGCCGGGCTGCAGGCCCAGCGCCATCATGGCTATTTGCAGTGCATCCGTGCCATTGGCGCAGGGTATCACATGCTTACTGCCATTGTAAGCAGCCAAGTTTGCAGCAAAATCATTCAGTACTTTGCCGCCGATAAACATGGAACTTTCCAGCACCCCTATCACAGTTTCATCCACCTCCTTTTTTATTCTTTGGTACTGTGTCCTGGTATCCACCATTTGCAATGGCCTCATATTCGTTTTTTTTAGCGTGGGCAAAGATAGTAATTAGCCGTTTAGTTACAAGATTGAAATTGCAGGCTGCCTGCATCCTTTTAGTTTAAGAAAAATGCCAGTAGATTTGTTATAAAAAATAATATTGGGAAACTTATTTTATCTGCTGTTTATACATGCTTACCGGCTGGGAATAAGCATAGCCGCTTACTGGAACCCGAAGGCCAAATTATGGGTGGCAGGAAGAAAGCAATTCCCTTTCATTAATGACAACGGGGAAAAAACAATATGGATGCACTGTGCCAGCCTCGGTGAATTTGAACAGGGAAGGCCATTACTGGAGGCAGTAAAAAAACAATATCCCGAAAAAAAAATAGTGCTTACTTTTTTCTCTCCTTCGGGTTATGAAGTAATGAAAAATTATACAGGTGCTGATTATATTTTTTATTTACCGATGGACAGCAGAGCCAATGTTGCTAAAATGATTGAAGTGATCAACCCGGGTTTGGTATTATGGGTAAAATATGAGTTTTGGTATTATTATCTCACCGAACTTAAAAATAGAAATATTCCGGTGCTGATGGTGTCCGGCATTTTCAGGGAAAGCCAGCCGTTCTTTAAATGGTATGGTGCTATTTGGCAAAAGATGCTGCAATGCTTTACCCATTTTTTTGTGCAGAATGATGAATCAATGGAATTGCTTTCTTCGCTTGGAATAAAAGAAAATGTTAGCATCAGCGGCGATACCAGGTTTGACAGGGTAATTGAAATTGCAGAAAAATTTGAACCGCTCCCACTGATTGAAAAATTTTGCGGCGACAGCAAAGTAATTGTAGCCGGCAGCACCTGGGAAGAAGATGAAGAAGAACTAACTCATTATGTAAAAAACAATCCTCAAATAAAATTCATTATTGCTCCGCATGAAATAGATGCAGAGAATTTAAAGGATGTGAAGAAGGAATTTCCAACCAGTATTTTTTATTCCGAATGGAAAGAGTTGATTGAAAAGACTGTAGAATCCAACAAAAAAGAAAATAATGCAATACCCCCCTTTAGGGGATGGGGGCTTAATGTTTTAATCATTGACAACATTGGAATGCTTTCCAAACTTTATCACTATGCCGATATAACCTTTGTTGGTGGCGGATTTGTGGAAGATGGCATTCATAATGTACTGGAGGCTGCCGTGTATGGCAAACCAATAATCCACGGACCACAATATGAAAAATTTGCAGAGGCAGTTGATTTGGTGGAATGCCAAGCAGGTATCCCAGTTAATAATGCCTTAGCATTAGAAAAAGTGCTGACTGAGTTATGGAACAACGATGTTTTACTGAAAGAAAAAAGTGAAGCTGCTAAAAAATATGTGTATTCAAAAACTGGAGCTACAAAAAAAATTATGGATTACATTCAGGAAAAACGCCTTTTAACCAATTGATCAAACTGGATAACGGTTGGCTCTGTATCTTTCCAGCCCAGCTTTGTTTTCAACTCCCTCCGGATCCAGTATTCGGCCTCTGGCCATATTGAAAAACTGTTGATCGTTTTGATGCTGCGTTCGTACATCACTTCATCTCCCCTGAACAATTCATTGATGTATAAAAAACGGTCGTTGATGCCGATTGCTTTTTTTAAATCCTTCACTGCTGCTTCTGTAAGTTTATGACTCACTTCTGTGGCAGGGGTTTTCAATACATCATTCATTGAAGTGGTTTCTTTTGCCACTGCATCGTTTATTTCTTTTGCTGCACCGGGCTGCTGCTGCGCCAGTGTGGGGATATCATCTTCCTGCAAATCAAATAACAATTGCGGTTTGCTTTTTACACTTATCTGCTGCATCAGGGCTGCATTGCGTTTCATTTCGTCCAGCTCTGCTTCCAGTTCTGCTTCATCCACCTGCAATACTTCCACCGTTCTTTCTTCCGGTTCCGGGAGGGTTTCCTTTTTCTCCAGCACTGGTGCTGCCGCTGGCAAATTTGCATTTACAGGCATTGATACCACCACCGCTTCTTTGGCCACAGATGGCGTGGCAGCCTGCAAATGCAGCAGTTGATGCTGCAGCATTTGTACTGTCAGCAGCAGTTGCCCAGGTGTAGCGCCTTGTTTAAATTGTTCCTGCAGTTTCTGCAAAAGTGTTTCCACTCTGTCCATAAACACTATTAATTTTCAACGTAAAATTACACAGCAGAAATTTTGTTTTGGTTAATGAGGCAAAACAATAATCTTTGCAATAGTTGCACTAAAGTTACAAACAGTATTTTAAAATCAATTGATAAATGTTTATTGAACCGAATTTGAAAGGGGAACGCAGGGGCTGGATAGAAGTTATTTGCGGCAGTATGTTCAGTGGGAAAACGGAAGAACTGATCCGCCGATTAAAAAGGGTAAAGATAGCCAACCTGAAAGCAGAAATCTTTAAACCGGCTATTGATACCCGTTATGATGAGGTAAAAATTATGAGCCACGATACGAATTTTGTAAACAGCACCCCTGTTGACAGTTCACAGAATATCCTGCTGCTGGCGCATGATGTAGATGTAGTGGGCATTGATGAAGCCCAGTTTTTTGATGCAGAAATTGCCAATGTTTGTGAGGCATTGGCTTTAAAGGGAATGAGGGTGATTGTAGCAGGACTAGATATGGATTACCTGGGCAATCCTTTTGGCCAAATGCCCAACTTACTTGCCAAAGCAGATTACATTACTAAGCTGCATGCCATCTGTGTAAAGTGCGGCAATATTGCCAACATCAGCTACCGCAAAACAAAAACCGATGGACAAATATTACTGGGTGAAAAAGATGTGTATGAACCAAGGTGCAGGCATTGCAGCCAGTTGAAAGATTAGCAGTATTTAAATCGTATTTATAAAACATCGGATGTTTTATTTAGGATGTTTAGTCAATAAGCTGGTGCAATTTTAAATATTGCAGCAGCATGATTGTTTTGGCATCTTTTATTTCTCCGTTATCAATCATGTTCATCGCTTCATCAAATTTAATTTCCAGCACCTCAATGTTTTCCTGTTCATGATCCAGCCCGCCGCCATCATTTACTTTCATGTCTTTTGAATATTCGGCAATAAAAAAATGAAGTATTTCTGTAACAGAACCCGGCGACATATAGGCCTCAAATACTTTTTTAATCTCCGTAATTTTATAGCCCGTCTCTTCTTCTGTTTCCCTGCGGATGCAGTCTTCAGGGTTATCCTGATCCAGGAGGCCTGCACAGGCTTCAATCAGCATACCAGTTTCATTACCGTTGATATAGGTGGGCAGCCGAAACTGCTTTATGAGGATAACCGTTTTTAAAGTTTTGTTGTATAATAAAATCACAGCGCCATTGCCCCTGTCGTAAGCTTCCCGGTTAAGTGTTTTCCAGATGCCGTTGGTTAAATAATCGTAAGTCACTTTCTTTAGGGTGTACCAGTTGTTGGAAAGGATTTCTGTTTTTAAATTTTTAATTTTTTCATTCATACGAAAGATGATTTTATTTTTTTAAGTTGGGGATAATAATTAATTAATGATTGAAATAATTTTTTTACTCAGCAATGCAGCCCATTTAGCATATTCTTTTTTTGAAGGATGCAGTTTATCATTTGCCAAAAACTCTTCTTTAGCACCGTCTTCTCTTTGAGAAAAAGTAATATCAATGAAATGAGTTTTGTACTGTTCACTTACCGACTTACATACTTCGTTAAAAGCATCAATCTCGGTTGCGATTTTTTTTGAATCTCTGTCGGCAGCAAAAGGTGTAACGCCCCAATCGGGAATAGACAACACAAAAACATTTTGCGGTTTATTTCCTGAAAAATTTATTGCTCTTTTTAGCAATCCTTCAAACTCTTCTTTAAAATTAGCAGCGCTTCTTCCCCGGTATTGATTGTTTACACCAATCAACAGGCTTACAAAATCATATTGAGGTAATAACTGTGCTTTATCAATTGCTGCATTCAGTTCATCTGTTGTAAATCCAGTGGCAGCAACTATTTCAGGACCAGCAAATGGAATATTTTTTTTCTTTAAAAGACCAACTGTTTGATAAGGAAAACTTTCATTGACACCAACCTGCTCGCCAACAGTGTAGCTATCTCCCAGCGCTAAGTAAGAATATAATTTCATTGTTGTTTTGCCAGTTGTTTTATCCATCGTTTACAAATCCACAAAGGAATAATTCCGATCACACCAAAACTACAATCAATCAAAACATGAAACAGTGGAATGTGACGAATGGGCGCTGCTATAAATGCCAGTGGTATTATTGTCATGCAGGCCAGCATGGCCCAATCAATGATCCACACATTTTTTACCGGATCTTTGAATGGCCCAATAAATGCCATGGCAATTACAATGTGTGCAAAAGCAAGCCAGTCGAAACCGTAAGCAATCATTGGATATTTTGAGTTGGTTTCTACCAACGCAGTGTACACATCCTGCAACCATTTTGCTGCAAAGGATGGAACCAAGGAAGGATGACTTAATAGCCAACGCAATTCTGTTTCTACAGGGAAGGCGGTAGCGCCGCTTAGTATAAGCGCTACCATAAAAAATAAAATCAGCAGGCGTATTTTAGTAAGTAGTTTCATTGTAAAAAATTAAAGTACTGATAACTTATCACTAATCACTTTTCACTGGCTTGCCTGGTATAAAACTTCCAACTGGTGCTGTCCACCAGGGATGAATTTCGTAGGATAGCCGCCCAGCCGCAATTGCAGGGTCTGTCTTTAATAATGTTTCTACTTCCTGCCTGTCGGGGCAATCAAAAATAAATATCCCTCTCCAAATACCATCATCGCCAAAAGGGCCTGCCACTTTTATTTTTCCATCGTAATAAAGACGGTTAATATTTGCCATGTGGCCTTCCTGTATTTTAGCGGCAGTGGCAGAATCATGCGACCGGTTTTCTCCTTTGGTGAGCAGTACAAACCAATACTGCTTCACCTGGTTTTCGAGCTTTGGTTTTACTTTAGTTGATTTCAATTTATTTTGCCCAAAGCTTGAAAAACATACAGCCAACAAGCAGGTTGCCAATACAATGAAACGTTTCATCACAAAAGTTTTTTAGGTTTACAAATAGCGGGTTTAAATGTACAACAAAATAAAAGGCAATGCTGGAAGCGTACTATATTTGCGGCAGCAAAATTGGATAGAACCTGCCTTTGCCGGCAGGCAGGCGCTGATAACACTGATTGAACGGATAAATACAGATCAGTACAAATCTGCACAATCCGTTTCATCCGTGTTCTATCAGATATTGCAGATAAAAGTTCAATAAAGATATTTAGTACAAGAGTGTATGGCCTGAGGCAATACCAATGAAGCCAGATAATACCTCAAAGGCCGGGCTCAAAAAAAATAAAAAACGATGGCAGCTAAGACAGACAATTTTCAAAGCCCCGATTATTTTAATGTGGATGACTTACTAACGGAAGAGCACAAGCTGATTCGGGAGAGTGTGCGGAGTTATGTAAAAAAAGAAATTACTCCCATCATTGAAGATTATGCACAGCGGGCAGAATTTCCACAACAAATTGTAAAGCAAATGGGTGACCTTGGTTGCTTTGGGCCGACAGTACCGGAGCAATATGGCGGTGGCGGCCTGGATTACATCAGCTACGGCCTGATGATGCAGGAACTGGAACGTGGCGACAGTGGGGTAAGAAGCACTGCATCGGTGCAGGGTTCGCTGGTGATGTTTCCGATTTATCAGTATGGCAGCGAAGAGCAGCGAAATAAATATTTACCAAAGCTTGCCAGCGGCGAATGGCTCGGTTGTTTTGGATTGACAGAACCCAACCACGGCAGCGACCCCAGCAACATGCTCACCAACATTAAAGATGCAGGCGACCATGTAATTTTAAATGGCGCCAAAATGTGGATCAGCAATGCGCCTTTTGCGCAGGTGGCTGTGGTGTGGGCAAAGGATGATGCTGGCGATATACGGGGCGTAATTGTTGAAAGAGGCATGGAAGGTTTTAGCACACCGACAACGCATGGCAAATGGAGCTTGAGGGCAAGTGCTACCGGCGAACTGGTGTTTGATAATGTAAAAGTTCCTAAAGAAAATATATTGCCCAACGTTAAAGGATTAAAAGGTCCGTTGGGTTGCTTAACCAAGGCAAGGTTTGGTATTGCCTGGGGCACCATTGGCGCTGCAATGGATTGTTATGATATTGCTTTGAACTATGCCAAAGAAAGGGTACAGTTTGGCAGGCCAATTGCAGGCTTTCAGTTGCAGCAAAAAAAGCTGGCCGAAATGATTACAGAAATTACCAAAGCACAGTTGCTAAACTGGCGCCTGGGTACCTTAATGAACGAAGGAAAAGTTACACCGGCGCAGGTGAGTATGGCAAAAAGAAATGCCTGCGAAGTTGCTGCCAACATTGCAAGGGATGCCCGTCAAATGTTAGGCGGCATGGGCATTACAGGCGAATACCCTATTATGCGCCACATGATGAACCTGGAAAGTGTAATTACCTACGAAGGCACCCACGATGTGCATTTGCTGATTACAGGTATGGATATTACGGGGATAAATGCGTTTAAATAGAAAGAACATTTTTAGTTATGAGTTATGAATGATGAGTTATGAGTGAAAAGAAAAGTATTATAAAAGATAAGAGTTTTCTTTTTGCAAAGAGAATCATCAAATTGTATCATTATCTAATTGAGAACAAGAAGGAGTATGTAATCAGCAAACAATTATTAAGAAGTGGTACTGCTGTGGGGGCATTGGTAAGAGAAGCCCAGAATGCTGAAAGTAAAGCTGATTTTATTCATAAACTTGGTATTGCACAAAAAGAATGTGATGAATCTTTGTACTGGTTGGAATTATTAATTGAATCAGGCTTTTTGACAAAAAAAGAATTTGAGAGTATTAATAAAGAAGCATCTGATTTATTGAAAATGATTCGTAGTGCTATTCTAACTTCCAAATCAAGAAAATAGAATGTTGCCTTAGCAACTTATAATTCATAACTCATAATTTATAACTAAACAGAGATCATGAGCATAAAGAATGTAAGCATCATAGGTGCAGGCACCATGGGTAATGGTATTGCGCATGTATTTGCACAAAGTGGTTTTAATGTAACACTGATAGATGTTAGTGCTACACAATTAGAAAAATCGATTGCAACTATTGGCAAAAACTTCGACAGGCAAATTGCAAAGGGAACCATTGCAGAAGAAGTGAAAACAAAAGCGCTTGCAAATATTACAACGATTACAGATGTAGCTGAAGGTGTAAAGAATGCTCAATTGGTTGTAGAGGCAGCAACAGAAAATACTGAACTGAAATTAAAAATATTCAAGTTGATAGATGAAGCTGCACTAGCCGGTTGTATACTTGCCAGCAATACTTCCTCTATCTCTATCACAAAAATTGCGGCAGTAACAAAAAGACCAGAGTTGGTAATCGGTATGCACTTTATGAACCCGGTGCCGGTGATGAAATTAGTAGAGATCATCAATGGCTATGCAACAACAAAAGAAGTGACGAATACAATTGTTGAGCTCAGCAAACAGTTAGGCAAGATCCCTTGTGTGGTGAATGATTATCCCGGCTTTATTGCCAACCGTATTTTAATGCCGATGATCAACGAAGCCATTTACAGTTTGTACGAAAGTGTAGCCGGAGTGGAAGCAATTGATACCGTAATGAAACTCGGCATGGCTCACCCAATGGGGCCTTTACAACTTGCCGACTTTATTGGACTGGATGTTTGCCTCAGCATTTTAAAAGTTTTACAGGATGGTTTTGGTAATCCAAAATATGCTCCCTGTCCTTTGCTGGTAAACATGGTGATGGCTGGTAAGTTGGGTGTGAAAAGTGGAGAAGGATTTTATGTTTATACGGCAGGGAGTAAGGAGTTGCTGGTGAGTAATAGTTTTAAGTAAAGCACTTCATTAAACTAGTCTTATCTTTAATTTGTGCAAAAACCTTCTAAGCCATACGATAATAAAAGAATTTTTTGGGATGTTGATCCTGAAAATTTAGACTTTGAAAAAAAGGCTTCTTTCATCATAGAACGTATTTTTGAAAGAGGCGATGTGGAAGATATAAGGATGTGCAGAAGGTTTTATGGTGATGAAAAAATTGGCATTGTATTGTTGAATGCAAAATATCTTCCTTTACGAAAAATATACCTTGCCAGCGCTATTTTAGATAAACCACTTACTGCATTCAGATGCTACACACTAAGACAGTTGACCCCGGAACTTTATCCTTACTAAAAAAACTCATGTCCATTCCTGAGTTGGCTGATTTCTCTTTGGTTGGTGGTACTGCTTTATCACTGCAATATGGTCACCGGATTTCCATTGACCTGGATTTATTTTCTACTGAACCGTTTGATTATTTTTCTATTACCACAGGTTTACAAAATGCTTTCGGCGATAACTTTGAATATGAAAATAAAGAATCAAAGTTTGGCATATTTTGTTTTATCAACGCTATAAAAGTGGACATTATAAAATACCAGCACAAGCAAATTGACACTACCATTACAGAAGATTCTATCAGAATGTACAGCAGCAGCGAAATTGCAGCCATGAAAATACAGGCCATATTAGGACGGGGTAAAAAGAAAGATTTTTGGGACATGGCTACCTTACTGCAACATTACAGCCTTGAAGAAATAATCGGCTTTCACACAAAAAAATATCCATCCCAGCAATTATTAATCTCCATACCACAAGCCATTATTTATTTTGATGAAGTAGAAGAAAGCGAAGACCCGGTAAGCCTGAAAGGACAAACCTGGGAGTCTGTAAAGAAAATAATACAGCAGAAAGTGAATGATTATTTGAAGTAACCTCAATCCCCACATATCAAATGCAACCCAAACTTTACATGATCCTTCTCGGCCGCACACCCAAAGGCCGCCATACAGAACAGCATGACTTTTTTTCGGCATCGGCCATTCATTAGTCCATTTAAAACCAGCGATGAAACAATTCTGGCCAGAAACACAACTCCACATTGATGCCTGGAGAGAAATAACAAATGTGGATGGTTACAAAATTGAAGTTGTTTCAAAAACTGACGCTAAAGAAAATACAAATCAATTATTTTTTCTCAATCTTGGCGGTTATAAAGAAAATGAGTTTGAAGAATTTCATTATAAAATGCTCGCCGTGGCTGCTAATAAAAGCAATGCAGTAAAGGCTGCTTTAAAAACTGCTTTTTATAAACATTCCAGCCTGCCCGGCCCAGGCACATCGCATATTGACGATCGCTATGGTGTGGATGTGGATGATATTTATGCGATAGAAGATATTTTGTCTGATGATTTTAAAAAGCAATACTGCATCCAAATCAGCAATGCTGCTGTTGTTGGTTTAGATGAAGATGAACTTCATTTAGGATATGCCAAATGGAACAGCCTGTAAAGAGCAAAAGAAAGATGTTGCATTTAACCAATAACCTTTTTAAATTAGCAACAACAAAATAACTTTTTCATGTCTGAAAAAATTAAAGCAATCGATACTTACATCTCCAAATCAGCCGACTTTGCCAAACCCGTTTTAAATCATTTAAGAGAGCTGGTTCACAACACTTGCCCCGATGTGGAAGAAAGAATAAAATGGGGCATGCCTTTTTTTGATTACAAAGGCGAGATGATGTGCCACATGGCTTCCTTTAAACAACATTGTGCTTTTGGTTTCTGGAAAGGTTCTATTATGAAAGATCCGGCGTTAAAACAAACAGCCCAATCAGAAACAGCTATGGGGCATTTGGGAAGAATAACTTAGCTGAAATATTTACCTGCTGATAAAAAAATAACCGCCTGGATAAAAAAAGCGATGGAGCTAAATGAGAAAGGAATTAAACTTCCTGCAAAATCAAAATCCACAGAAAAAAAAGAAATAGTGGTGCCGGATTATTTTGAAAAAATTTTAGCAAAAAATAAAAAAGCCGCCGCCACTTTTAACGCCTTTGCTTACTCTCACCGAAAAGAATATATCCAGTGGATAACAGAAGCCAAAACTGAAGAAACAAAAAATAAAAGAATAGCTCAGGCCATAGAGATGCTGGCAGAGGGAAAAAGCAGGAACTGGAAATATGCTGCTAAATAAATTGCTTCATCAACGCTTTCCAATTTTTGTATTCACCAGCGAATAAGAATCATCTATCATTTGCAACAACTGTTTTGTTGAAAGTGTACCAGCTGCTATCACCGTATTCCAGTGCTTTTTATTCATGTGGTAGCCAGGCAAAACAGACTCAGGATACTCTTCTCTTAACTCCATCGCTTTTTCAGGGTCACATTTTACATTAAACTGTACCGGTTGTGTATCTAAAGGCAAAAGCAAAAACATTTTACCATTTACTTTATACACAATCACGCTGTCACCAAAAGGAAAGCCTTCCGTTACAGAAGGCTTTCCTAAAACATATTCTCTTATTGATTCAATATTAATAGCCATTGCTTTACCTCAAAATAGTAACGTCACCTCTTATCTGCAGCACCCTTCCGCTTACCAATGTATAATCCACTACATAATAGTAAGTGGCATCCGGAAGCGATTGTCCGTTATACCTGCCATTCCATTCGTTGTGGTAATTAGCCGATTCGTACACTTTGCTTCCATACCGGTTAAATACCTGCACCCTCACATTTTTCAGACAATCATACTGGTCATAAACCATCCAGGTATCATTTACGCCATCACCATTAGGTGTAAACGCATTTTTTGTTTTGATACAGTAGGGCAACACAGTAATGGTTACTTCATCATACTGGCTGCAGCCAAGGCTGTTAGTGGCTGTAAGCCTGTAAGTAATTGTTTGCTGCGGCATTACCGAAATAGGGCTTAAGCTGCCGGCATTATTTAAGTAAGTAGTAGGCGACCATATATAGCTGGCAGCATTGGTTACTGAAGCAAGTATCTGTGCATCTTCACCCTTCACCACATTGGCATCATTGCCTGCAAATACTGTTGGGGCAGGGGATACCGTTACCTGCACTGTATCTTTTAATGTACAGTTGCCGGTTTGTGCAGTCACCTCATAATTGGTAGTAACTGTTGGGCTGGCCAACGGGCTGGCAATAGATGAATTATCAAGACCGGTAGTTGGCGACCAGCTAAAGCTTTGTGCATTGCTTATTGTATTCAACCTTACTCCAATATTATCACAGATAGAAGTGTCTCTTCTACCCTGCAATGTAAGGTCAAAAGTAAACCCAACAACAGCAGGTGCTGTAGTCAAACAACCATTTGCATCTTTAACGGTAACAACATAACTGTTAGCCTGACCCACAGTAAATGAATTTCCTGTCTGGAAGACAGTACCTCCATCCAATACATAACTGTAAGGACTGGTACCACCAACTGCTGTTGTAGTTATCTGTCCATTAGGGGTAGGGCTACAAGTTGCATTATTAGTGGCATTGGTAGCATTCAATGCTACGGGTTGGGTAACATTAACCGAGATATCTTTTGTACAGCCGTTAGCATCTTCAATCCGGATAACATGTATTCCGGCTGCAACTGTAAAGGAACTACCCGGTTGATAAGTAGTGCCGCCATCAGATGAATACTGATATGGAGATGTACCGCCAGATGGAGTAATTGCAATAATCCCATCAGCACTTCCATTACATTTTGCAGCAGTGACCACTGCGGTAGATGTAATTACAGCAGGCTGAGTAACCTGCAGAGTGGTATCCTTTGTACATCCATTTGCATCTTTAATTCGGATGGTGAAAGTACCGGCTGCTACTGTAAATGAATTACCCGGCTGATAGGCAGTGCCTCCATCAGATGAATATTGATATGGCGATACAGCACCAGATGGATTAATCACAATAATTCCATTACTGCCACCATTGCAACTTACTGCAGTGATTACTGCAGGAGAAAGAATAGCAGATGGTTGCGTAACATCTACTGTGGTATCTTTTGTACAGCCGTTAGCATCCCTTATGCGGATGGTGAAAGTACCGGCAGCTACCGTAAATGTATTCGCTGGCTGATAAATATTACCTCCATCTATTGAATACTCAAATGGAGTGGCACCGCCTGATGGATTGATAACAATACTTCCATTGTTGCCAGCATTACAACTTACCGCAGTAATTATTGCAGGAGAAAGAATTGCTGGTGGTTGAGTAACAACCACTGTTGTATCTTTTGTACAACCGTTAGCATCCCTGATACGGATAGTGAAAGCACCGGCAGCCACCGTAAATGTATTTCCCGGCTGATAAGTATTGCCGCCGTCTATTGAATACTCAAACGGAGAAGTACCGCCAGCCTGGTTGATAACAACCGAACCAGTTGCAGCACCGTTACAAGTTGCAGCGGTAACCACAGCTGCAGGAACAATAGCTGCAGGTTCTGTAATTTGAATGCTGGTATCTTTTGTGCAGCCATTTACATCTTTAAATCTTACACTGTAGGTACCTGCTGACAAACTAAATGTATTACCTGACTGATAGGTGACACCTCCATCAACTGAATATTGATAAGGTCCAAAATTACCAGTGGTATTTATAACGAGTCCTCCATTATTGCTGCCATTACAAGTTGCCGGTGTAACAACATAAGCGGCACCGGCAGAGCTTGCTGCAGTTAAAATTATAGTAGTGTCTTTTGTACAATTATTACCGTCTTTTGTCACCATATGGTAAGTGCCTGCAGGCAGGTTGAGGAAACTGCTGTCTGGTTGATAGGAAACCCCTCCATTTGAGGAATAAGTGTAAGGAACAGTGCCTATCGGCGTTACAACAATACCTCCATTACTTTGGTTGCATCCTGTATTAGTTATTCCATAGGTTGCATTGAGTGCAGCATTCCTTGTTACTCTAATGGTATCGGTTGATATTACTTCTAAGAGAGGATCATTGTATTGTGCATACACTGTTTTTACAATGTAGGTAGTTACTCCCACTCTTTGAATACTTGGGCAAATATTATTAAACTTCACTCTGAGATTAGCAATATCTATGGAAGATGTATCGCCTGTAACAATGAGGGTTCCAGCGGTATCATACAATTCCACTCTTTTGAAAAGAGTAGGTCCGCCTACCGGAACAAAACGCCAGCTCTCATTCATCCCCACACTGCCCCAACGTGGATCAGAAGCTCTTCTTCCCGGAGCCATTATTGCCCTGGTACGGGCAGAATCCTGCATCCCAATCATTGCCCTGCCATCATTCCAGCCTGTACAAATTTGTTTGTCGAATACAAATACTTCCACCATGCCACTTCCTTCATACAGTACAATTTGATGTGTGTTTTCAATAAGATTTTGACAGGCGGTTAAATACAAAGGCACTTTATAGAAACTTAGTACCCATCTTCTGTTAGGAGCTATGCCGGTAACGTTGTACTTTATCTTCCTGTCAGGAGAAGTCGTGTAGAAAGGATTAATATCATGGTAAGGACCCATGATCAATGCTTTGTCATACAGGGCACTAGGCAAATTTTGCCCTGTACCTGCAGTAGCAGAAAGGAAACCTCCATTATTAAGAATAGCATAATGACTAAAATTACCAGCTAACGAAGTATCGAAAGAAAGATATCCGTTAGTACTTGCAAGCAGGGCATTATAATTTTTCCCATAGAATGGAAAAGTAAAAGGCAGATTTATTACATCGGTATATACATCATCTTCACCCAAGTTAGTAGATGGGCCAACATCCTGAGGACCGACATAAGGCCTGAAACAATTGCCCGAGCCGCTTAGTGGATTAACAACATAATCATCAGAAAGGCTGTGTATGTTAGGTATCACCGTGGTAAGTGCAAAACAATTGTCACAACTAATAGTGGTGTCCTTTATACAGCTTAATGATAATGTTGCTGGTTGCGGAGGTGGGATGGTAATACAAATACCAAAAGTGCCATTGTTATTATTCCCATTTGACCAAACCCTGATCCATGCAGTGGTTCCGGGAGTAAGGCCGGTAGCATAAACGGTAGGCATTGCACCATTCACACTATTATTATCATCGCAGGAAACTAATGTAAGATTAGTACAAGTGCCGGTATATAAAGCCATACCGCCATCAGTCATTACAGCATCATGAGTATCTACAATTACTCCTCCCTCAGCAGGAACTGTTACCTGGAACCAAATGTCTCCTCCCTGGTAATTAGCACAACCCGGCGCAGGTACACCTACCGTGTTAATTGCTCCGGCATTGGTAAAGATTTGATAAGTACAGGTGCTGGCAGGGGTCAATGTTATGGCATTGCATGGGTCATCATTGGAGGGCCCCGGAGCTGGTATTGTTACACAGATACCGAAAGTGCCATTGTTATTATTTCCATTTTCCCAAATCCTTACCCAAATGGTATCACCCGGATTGAGACCTCCCGCTGTAATAGAAGGCATTAACCCGTTAGGGCTGCTATTATCATCACAAGCAAGCAATGTAAGGCTGGAGCAGGTTCCTTTGTAAATAGCCATTCCCCCATCTGTCATTACTCCTGTTTGGGAGTCAAATACTAATGCTCCTCCAATAGGTACCACTACTTTAAACCATACATCACTGCCGACATAACCTGCACAACCCGGAGCCGGAACACCTGAGGTATTGAGGGCGCTTTCATTGGTAAATGTTTGATAAGTACAGGTGGTTGCAGGTATCAATTCTATTGCATTGCAAGGATTATCATTGGCTGGTGCCGGTGGTGGTATTGTTACACAGATGCCAAAAGTACCATTGTTGTCACCACCATATTCCCAAAATCTCACCCAGACTGTATCACCCGGATTCAAACCACCTGCTGTAATTAAAGGCATTAACCCGTTATTACTGGCATCATCATTACAATCAATAAGTGAAAGATTGTTACAGGTACCAATATAAATAGCCATACCACCGTCTGTTATTACACCAGTTTGAGAATCGAAAGTTAATGCGCCACCTGCAGGTACCACCACTTTAAACCACACATCACTGCCATTGTAACTTGCACAACCCGGAGCAGGAACTCCCGGAGTATTAGTTGCGTTTTCATTTGTAAAAGTTTGGTAAGTGCAGGTTGTTGCCGGTATCAGTTCAGTTGCACTGCAAGGATTATCATTGGCTGGTGGTGGTGGAGGTAAAGTAACACAAATACCAAAAGTGCCATTGTTATTATTTCCATTTTCCCAAACCCTTACCCATATCGTATCTCCAGGAGTAAACCCTCCTGCGGTAATTAAAGGCATCGCACCATTAGGGCTGCTATTATCATCACACTGAATTAATGTGAGACCTGCACAGGTACCACTATATATAGCCATACCGGCATCAGTTATTGCCCCAGTTTGTGTATCAAATTTTATGGCTCCTCCAGCAGGCACCACTACTTTAAACCAAACATCACCACTTGTATAACCAGCACAGCCCGGAACAGGTACGCCTATGCTTCCAGTTGCATTTTCATTTGTAAATGTTTGATAAGTACAGGTAGCATCTACGGTTAATAACACTGCATTGCAGGGGTCATCGTTGGCAGGTGGTGGTGGTGGAATTTTAACACAAATGCCAAAAGTTCCATTGTTATTATTTCCATTTTCCCAAACCCTGATCCATATAGTATCACCCGGAGTTAAACCACCTGTAGTAATTTTTGGCATATTAACACTGCTGCTGCTGTTATCATCGCAACTTAATAAAGTTAAACCATTGCAGGTACCCCTGTAAATTGCCATGCCGCCATCTGTCATCACTCCCTGTTGCGTATCAAAAGTCAATGCCCCTCCAGCCGGAACTACTACTTTAAACCAAACATCCGCTCCAGAATAACCTGCACAACCAGGTGCAGGAACACCTGCAGTACCAAAAGAGTTTTCATTGGTAAATGTTTGATAGATACAAGTTGCACCTACGGGCAATTCAATAGCATTACAGGGATCATCATTGGTTGGTGGTGGTGGTGGAAGGGTAACACAAATTCCGAAAGTGCCATTGCCATTATTTCCAAATTCCCAAACCCTTACCCATATTGTATCACCAGGGGCTAAACCACCTGCTGTAATTTTTGGCATATTACCGGCACCTCCATCGTCATCACATTGAATCAAGGTTAAGTTACCACAGGTGCCACTGTAAATAGCCATGCCACCATCTGTAATAACTCCCGATTGGGTATCAAATATTAATGCTCCGCCTGCAGGAACCACTACCCTAAACCACACATCGCCGCCAGAATAACTTGCACAACCCGGATCAGGTACGCCTGAACTTCCAGTTGCATTTTCATTAGTAAAAGTTTGAAAAGTACAGGTTGCTGCTGGGGTGAGTTCAATCGCATTACAAGGATCATCATTGGCGGGTGCCGGAGGAGGAATACTAACACAAATACCAAAAGTGCCATTATTATTATTTCCATTTTCCCAAAATCTTACCCATAATGTATCCCCGGAAATTAAGCCACCTAATGTAATTTTCGGCATGGTTCCATTCGCACTGGTATTATCATCACAATTAATTAAAGTTAAACCTGAGCAGATACCCTGATAAATAGCCATGCCGCCATCTGTCATCACGCCGGTTTGAGAATCAAAAGTTAATGCACCACCTGCTGGAACCACTACTTTAAACCACACATCACCTCCCAGGTAGTTTGCACATCCCGGGGCAGGAACACCCGGGGTAGCCGTGGCATCTGCATTGGTAAAGGTTTGAAAAGTACAGGTAGCAGATACTGGTAATTCTATAGCAGTACAAGGACCGTCATTTGAAGGAGGTGGTGGAGGCAAAGTAGCACAGATACCAAAACTGCCATTATTATTATTACCGTTCTCCCAAACCCTTACCCAAATTGTATCACCTGGAGTTAAACTTCCCACAGTAAGTTTAGGCATATTTGCATTGGTACTGCTGTTGTCATCACAACTTATTAACGTGAGTACAGTGGCACAAGAGCTGCCGCTGTATAATGCCATACCAGCATCTGTCATAGTACCAGCTTGTGTATCAAAAATTAAAGCCCCGATAGAAGGCACCACTACTTTAAACCATACATCGCCTCCCAGGTATCCTGCACAACCCGGATCTATTTCATTTGGAGTTGCTGTTGCAGATTCATTTGTAAATGTTTGAAAGTTACAGGTGGCTCCCGGTGTAAGTTCAATTGCTGAACATGGATTATCATTAACCGGTGCTGGAACGGGTATAGTAACACAAATACCAAAAGTGCCATTATTAGTATTACCATTTGAAAAAACCCTTGCATAAACAGTGCTTCCGACAACCAATCCGGTTACTGTTATTTTGGGCATATTAGTATTGGTACTGCTATTATCATCACAGGAAATACGGATAAGTGCATTACAAGTATTTCCCCTGTAAATTGCCATTCCTCCATCTGTCATACTACCTTGTTGCATATCAAAAGTCAATGCTCCACCTGCAGGGACAACAACCTTAAACCATACATCACCACCTGCAAAATTTGCACAACCCGGTGCTGCCATACCACTACTGGTTGTAGCATTAAGATTAGTAAAAGTTTGATAAGTGCAGGTAGCTACAGGTGTTAATGCAATTGCCTGGCAGGCATTATCATTTATAGGCGCCTGCGCAAATGAAGCTGCTGCTGTAATTGAAAGGAATACCAGTAAGCAAATATGCTTAATCATTTTTTTAGCAAATTTTGTATTGATTATCCCTTTTGTAAGTATCGAAAAATTCATGATAAATAGATTAAAAGCGGTAATAAAAGAAAGGTTTATTAGAGTTGTAATATTGAATTCTTGGCATTGGCCTATTTCTTTTTAAGATCAAACCGCAGCCCCACTTCATGAGCATTGTTGCCGGTATTATAATCGGAAAAAGGAGCATTGTAATAATCATACGCATAAGCAAATGATAGTTTTTCTGCCAGTTTAAAGCCAACCTGTGCACTCCAGAATTGCCTTACCCTCCAGCTAAGTGCCCACCATATTTTATTTTGGTAATCTACTTTACAACCGAAATCATATTCGGTAGGGGCATGAGGTACTATCCTCATCATAAAGTTGGGGATGAGATGTGTGCCACCACCTGTTTCAAATAAATAATTGGCAGTAATATTAAAATGACGGTACAGTTTAGCCCTTTCCGTAGCATTGGGTACATCATTAAAAGCAAGCTTTGTTTGTATCAACTGGCTAACGGCGGCACCTGCACTAAATTTTCCATCACTAAAATAAATACCTGCACCTGCATCCAGTTTAAATAAACTGTTTGCGCCTGCTAACACAAGGTCGTTACCCAAGGCATCAGTTAATTTTGATTTATCAATTGCATATTGCAAACCTCTTAATTCAATACCAAGACCAAGCCTTGATTTTTCACCTGTTTTTACATGGTAAGAATACACGGCCTGGATACCAGTTCTGCTGGTAGGGCCTGTAACATCACGATAAAGATAACCTGCAAAGCCTGCATTTTTTTTCTCCCATGGCACATCTGCATACACCATAAATGTCCGGGGGTTTCCTGGAAATGCAGACCACATACTACGATAAGTGGTACCAAGAACAGCATTGCCGCTAAACCCGGCAGCACCGGGATTATACATTGCATTGTGCTGCTGAAAAATTGATGTAAAATGTAATTGCTGGGCACCTGTTGCTTTAAATAGAATAAGCAACAGAAGAAAAGATAAAATTTTCCTCATAATTCTTGTTTGGTATTAAAATAAGCTGTTACCGAAATGGGCATTTAAAAGTAGTATAATATTTTGGATAAAATTCAATAGAAGTAAAAATTGAACGCTATTTTTAGATAACACTACGATTTTACAATATCCACTCCCTGCATTTCTTTCAATTTATAAAGTACTTCATTTACCCGGTTAGTTGGTACGCCGGTTTTGATAATAGAAAAAAGCTGAAGTCTATTACTGATAATATTGCAGCCATATTTTTTCAGCACCATTATTACTTCGTTCATTTGGGTGTAATCAAATTGTATTTGATAAGTAACCTCTATTTGCTTTTGCACAATGGATGTTACCTGCAAAACCAGTGTGGCAGCCATTTTGTAAGCATTGATCAGCCCCGGAACACCCAGTAAACTACCGCCAAAATAACGGACTACAATCACCGCAGCATTGGTTATATCTTTACTGTCTATCTGCCCTAATATGGGCCTGCCTGCACTACCGGAAGGTTCGCCATCATCACTCATTCTGAAATTATTTCCATCTGTACCAATGCGATAAGCAAAACAGTGATGCACTGCTTTGGGATGCTCTTTCTTTAGTGCCAGCAAATATTTTTTAAACGCTTCAGCCGATTCAACAGGATAAGCGTAGGCAATAAATGTGCTGCCCCTGTCTTTAAATTCAGCCACCCCTGGTTTATCAATAGTGAAGAAAAAGCTTGTATCGCTCAATGCTACAGATTTGCTCATGTTTATTATTTGTTGAAAGAGGCCTGGTAATAATTTATTTTATCTGTGCCATATACTTCCGTTGCTGTAAGTAATTGATTGCTTAAAGTAGGTGCTGCTATGCCTTGTCCGATTATTAATTGTTCATTAGTAATGACCCTTGCTTCATCCCAAAGCTGTGCATCTAAAAATGACTGCAAAAGTTTTGCGCCACCCTCTACGAGCACACTCTGTATTTTTAGCTGATGCAATTTTTGAGTCACCTGGGTGGTTATCGGTTGAGTGGTATCAATTTTACAATATGCTATTTTACCAGCTTCCATTTCTTTATCATTATTAAAAACAATAGTGCTTTCATTCCCTCCCAGCAATTGATGAGTGGCAGGTATTTTTAAATTTTTATCTATCACCAACCTTACCGGGTTATTGCCTGTCCAATGACGAACAGTTAATGATGGATTATCATGCAATGCTGTATTGGTACCTACCATAATGGCTGCTTCTTCACTTCGCCATAGATGCACCAGCCGGTTGGTAAATTCATTACTGATAAGTACTCTTGAAAAATCGGTGTTGGCAATTTTATTGTCATTGCTTTGTGCCCATTTTAAAATAATATAGGGCCTTGATTGTTGATGAAAAGTAAAAAATCTTTTGTTGAGTTGCTTTGCCTCTTCTTCTAAAACACCAGTGATAACTTCCACTCCTGTCGCTTGTAATTTAGCAATGCCTTTCCCATCTACTTCTTCAAAGCTATCCCTGCATCCAATCACCACGGTTGGTATTTTCATAGTGATGATTAAATCTGCACAAGGTGGTGTTTTACCAAAATGGCTGCAAGGTTCTAAAGAAACATACAAAGTACTTTTTTCAATCAACGGTTTGTTTTGTTCCGTTACGCTGTTAAAGCAATTCACTTCTGCATGAGCCTGGCCATACTGTTGATGATAACCTTCACCAATGATGATATCATTGCACACCAATACCGCACCCACCATTGGGTTGGGTGCCACATTACCGGCGCCATTTAGTGCCAGTTGAAGGCACCGGTGCATGTATGTTTCATGTGTAGCCAGGCTTCAAAAGTAAGCATTCAAAAAATAAACTAAGTTTGTCCCAATGACAATCAATAATTTTTACAGGCAATACTTACAGCAATTACAAAATATCTACAGCTTGCAGGAGGCTGCTGTAATTACCGATTGGGTATTTCAAAATAAAGCATCCATCAAACGTTCCGATATTATAAAAACGCCAGAAAAATTTTTGAGTGAAAAAATAATAGAAGTACTCAATGAAGCATTATATCAATTACTTCAGCACAGACCTGTACAATATGTGTTAGGTGAAACTTGGTTTTATAAATTAAAACTAAAAGTAAATGAGCAGGTATTAATACCAAGACCTGAAACGGAAGAGCTGGTTGAATGGATAATTGAGGATTACAAAATGGCAGAGAATAAAAAAGTATCAGTTCTTGATATTGGAACAGGCAGCGGATGCATAGCGATTGCCCTGCAAAAAAAATTAACAGCTGCAACCGTTACAGCAACAGATATAAGCAAAGAAGCTTTGTCCATAGCTAAAGAAAATGTTGATAACAATAATGCAGCAGTTGATTTTATTCAATCCGATTTTTTAAATGAAGCTGAATGGGAACGACTGCCTGAAGTGGATATTATTGTAAGCAATCCTCCTTATATACCAATTAATGAAAAAGAAAAACTGGATAAAAATGTTACCGACTTTGAGCCACACAACGCTTTATTTCTACCTGATCATTCGCCGTTACTTTTTTATAAAAAGATAATTTTGTTTGCAAAAAAACATTTAAAAAAACGTGGAATTATTTATGTAGAAATTCATGAAGACTTTGCAGAAGAAACATCAGCAGCTTTTTCAATACAATTTAAAACAGTAGAAATTAAAAAAGACCTGAATGGAAAAAACAGGATGATAAAAGCTACTCATTTCCGGTAACCGTTGCAGAAGTAGTGGCACCTAAACGCCTTGCCACTTTCATTATTTTTATCACTTCGCCCCATTGTGCTGAGGAGTCTGCATTGATTACAATAGCCGGTTTGATGCTGTCGCCTTCATGGATGTATTTTCTTAAGGCAGATTCCAGGGAATCGGGAAATATTTTTTTTGCACCAATAAAAATATCCTTGCTTTTACTCACACTCACCACCACACTCTGTTTTGTTTTAGTATCACTCTTGGCCCGTGGCACACTCATTTTAATCACATTCGGATTGGCCAGTGTAGAGATCATTAAAAAAAACATCAGCAGGATAAATAAAATATCGTTGAGTGGCCCCGTGTCCACTTCATCATGACTTTCTCTTAATTTTTTTCTTCTTAATCCCATTTCGAATTGCCCCTATCTCCTAAAGGGGGATTTAATAAAGGAGTTTTTTTAATTAAAAAATCAATATTTTTTAGCACCATCTATTATCCCACACTTGCCTTCCACCCTTTTAGGGGATGGGGGCATTTACCTTGTTGGTTCCTGCAAAATATCAATGAATTCGCTGCTGGCGGCTTCCATCCTGTTGGCTGTTCTGTTGATTTGTGTATCCAAATAACTGTAGCCGAGATATGCCAGCATACCAATGATCAATCCGCTTGCAGAGGTAATCAGTTTAATGTACATCGCATCAGCAATCTGGCTTACAGAAGGATTACTAATAGTAGCAAATTCTTTCAACAATAATACCAGGCCAACAATGGTTCCTACAAAACCAAACAAAGGGGCAATACGGGAGATCACCGATAAAATAGAAAGATTTTTTTCCATTTTATACATTTCCAGTTTGCCAACATTGTCCATACTTTTTTCAATGGCATCAATGGGTTTACCAATTCTCTGCAGCCCTTTATCAATCATTCTTGCCACGGGGTTATCAGTATTTTTTGCAAGGCTTCTTGCAGCAGTAACATTTCCTGTTATTATATTATCACGGATGATATTCATAAAATTACCATCAATCTTACTTGCTTTTTTTACTGCCAGTAACCGTTCTATAAAAAAGAAAACTGCCAATGCAAACAAGATTCCCAAAGGGATCATCAGCGGGCCACCTTTACTCAACAAACTCCAGACAGATTCAACCTGAGCTGTTGCATTTACTGTTTTACTGAGACTGTCCACCTGTAATAAAATATCAAACATGTATTTTCTGATTTAGGGCAAATGTAATTGTTTCTGTTTTTTGTTTTGCTATAATTATGCCAACAGCTTGCAAGATGTATTTGAAAAAGGAAAAGAAGATTGATTGGGGCGTAAATTATTGTTAAACTGCTAAAAATAAAAAACCGGATTTTCATCCGGTTTTAAATATAAATATCATTTTCAAAACTTACTTCTTATCTCCCATCTGCTGCATCGCCATTATCTGGCGCATGGTTTTTTCCATGCCTTCACTGCTGCCATCTAAGAAAATCACATTGCCTTTACCATACTCTGCAAAGTTTTTAATTGCTTCTGTCCACATGCTGAATAAAATTACATTGGTGTCCAGGTTTGCCTGTTTCATTTGTTCTGCAGCCTGGCTCATACCCTTGGCCACTTCTTCCCGGAACAACGCCACACCCTGTCCACGTAACTGTGCTGCCTGCCTTTCTGCTTCGGCTGCAATTTTAATAGCGTTACCTTCTGCTTCGGCTGCTTTTGTTTTAGTAATTAATAAAGCTTGTCCTTCATTTTCAGCAGCAGCTTTTAAGTTGTTAGAAGCAACCACTTTACTCATACTCGTAATAATTGCTTCGTCAAAAGTGATGTCATTGATTTGCAGATCCTGTAAATGATAGCCCCAGCTTTCCAGTTGAAGATCTACCTGCTCTTTTACATTTTCAACAATATCCCTGCGTACATTTAAAACCTCCGCCTGTTTTTTTGTTGACACAAAAGCCCTGATACTTCCTTCTACAGTGCGTATCAATGCCTGCATCAAATCTTTATCGCTGATGAATTTGAAGGCAAC
Organism: Chitinophagaceae bacterium; assembly: GCA_031368105.1. Taxonomy (GTDB): domain Bacteria; phylum Bacteroidota; class Bacteroidia; order Chitinophagales; family Chitinophagaceae; genus Ferruginibacter. Next base: position 5,194 of record JANLQY010000084.1, on the reverse strand, counting down.
ATTTTTAATTGTTTCTTCATCTACATTCAACACCGAATAAAGCAGCATAGATTTAAAATACACATTCGCCTGGTCAACCGTTACCGCCTGGAACTCCAGCTCCACTGAACGATTCTGAATGCTTACCCTTTTGTAAATCTGGTCTAAAAAAGGCACTTTAAAATTAAGTCCCGGACGTTTGATACTTTGGTATTTTCCCAAACGGGTTATTACGCCGATGGTACCCTGGTTGATAGTAAATAACCCACCTGCGATGATCGCAAAAATGGGTATCAGCCACCAATACTCTTTTAATGCTTCCATTGTTTTTATGATTTAGAATTGAAGGTAATACTTTAAGAATTGGAGTGTGTAAAAATAATATGTAAAAATGTAAAGCAAAAGAATTGTGTTAAATTGAAAGCATGAAAAAGAATCTCATAGTAATATTTATATTTTTTACCATTACTGCCTGTAATAGCACTGAACAGCAATTTCCAAAAACCATCAAGAATAATAACTCTAACATTCACATGGTGGATGGTGATGATAAAGCAATGAATATAGCTATTGAAACTGCCAAGGAAAAATTTGATGATTTTGACAGAGCTTTTAAAAGTAATAAATACGACACAAGTACTTTTGCAATTAAACTAAAATTTCCTATAGAAAAAGGAGCCACGGGAGAGCATATTTGGCTTAGTTATTTAACTTTTAAAAATGGTTTTTATTATGGAATAATTGACAACGTTCCTGAGTTTACAACAAAAATTAAGGAGGGGCAAGAAATTAAGGTTTCTAAAGATAAAATAAGCGATTGGATGTATAGTGACAATAATGGTATTCTTAAAGGTGGATTTACAATTTTGGTAAGAAGAAGCAGGATGACCCCGATTGAAAGAAAAGAGTACGACTCAACCTTCCCATTTATTATTAAAGAATAACTGTAATAGCTTTATATGATGAAGTCTTTAGAGTGAAGTTTTTTCCTCCCAGATCATCCCCAAATGCACAATCGTTTCTGCAGCCTTCGCCATGTCTTTTGTACCAATCCATTCCAGTTTGCTGTGAATATTTTGCATACCTGTAAAAATATTTGGGCAGGGCATTCCGATATAACTAAAGCGGCTGCCATCAGTACCACCACGAATGCTTTCTTTTTTTACTTTAAGACCGGCACGTTGTATCGCTGCTTCAGCATAAGCAGCTACCTGCGGATTTTTGTCCAATACTTTTTTCATATTGCGGTATTGCTCTGCAGCAACATACTGCATCGCAGCGCCAGGAAATTTTGCCACCACTTCTTCAGCTATTTTTTTCAACCGGTCATGGTGCTTCAGCAACCCTTCATCTTCAAAATCTCTCACAATAAATTGTATACTTGCTTTTTCCGCAATACCATTAACCGCAACGGGATGAACAAATCCCTGCCTGCCTTCTGTCGTTTCAGGGCTCCACTCATTTTTTGGTAACGCATCCAGCACCGCACCGGCAATCTTCAATGCGTTTACCAGTTTATCTTTTGCATAACCAGGATGAACAATTACACCATGAATAGTAACTGTTGCTCCATCTGCACTAAATGTTTCATCTTCCAAACTGCCTGCTTCTCCCCCATCTAATGTATAACCAAACTGTGCACCTAATTTTTGCATATCCACTTTAGCAGTACCCTGCCCCACTTCTTCATCAGGAGTAAATAATATTTTTATATCGCCATGTTTTACCGAAGGATTTTGCATAAAAAACATTGCAGCTTCCATAATAACCGCCACACCGCTTTTATCATCAGCACCCAGCAATGTTAACCCGCTGGCAGTAATTATCCCGCTGTTAATATGCTCTTTTAAATACGGCGACTCACTCATCCGCAACACTTGTGTACTGTCGTCGGGTAATACAATATCACTGCCATCATAATAAGGGTGATGAATTGGTTTTACATTATACCCACTGCAGTCAGGTGCTGTATCCACATGGCTGCAAAAACAAATGGCCGGAATATTTTTCTTATCACTGTTGGATAGAATTGTTGCATACACATAACCATACTCATCCGTTGAAGCTTCTGTAATTCCCATGCCCTGCAATTCCCTTTGCAATAATTTACTGAGGCCTTTTTGTTTTTCTGTACTGGGGTGAGCCGTACTGTTAGGATCACTTTGGGTATCAATTTGCACATAACGCATCAAGCGTTCGGCAACATTATCAGGGCTTATGTAAATCATATCTCAGAAAATAAGGAAGTAAAAATAAGGAATAAGAAATGAGAAAATAAAAAGCAGCCTGCTTTTGCAAACTGCTTTTCCAATTTATTACTTATAACTTATTGCTTATTACTAAATCAGACTATCTCCACCAATTCCACATCAAATACCAACGCTTCACCAGCCAAAAAATGATTGGCATCTAAAACAATAATATCTTCTTTTACTTCCACCACTACTACCGGGACCGGGTTTCCGTTTGGATCACTGAGCGTCAATTGCATACCCGGTTCCAGCTTCATGTCTGCCGGTATGTGTTCTTTGGGAAACTCGATAATTGCCTCTTCATTTTTAGGACCATACGCATCTTCCGCCGCAATGTTGATGGTCTTTTTTTCACCCACCGTCATGCCCGGCATAGCTGCATCAAAGCCTTTGATCATCTGTCCTGCACCCACCGTAAATTCTAATGGTTCCCTTCCGGCAGAAGAATCAAATTGTTCGCCGCTGGTTAATTTTCCTGTGTAGTGCACTTTTACTACATCGCCTGCTTTTACTTGTGCCATTGTTTTAATTTTTGTTAGTTAATTTTTTGAACCGAACAGTTGTATTACTATCTGGCTTCATTGGCGTCGCACTCTTGTACTTTTCTTTTCTATTCATCAAATAAAAACGAGCAGCATGCAATAATGAAATAGCAATTTTCGGCAATTTAAAACTTAAAATCTACTCAGCCGAATTAAAAGTTTTTTGGGAACTTTACCAGATGACAAAAATACTGGCATTGATATACCTACCCCTTACATTAAACTTCAACGCAACTGCACAATCACCAAATCACCAAATCATCAAATCAACAAATCAACAAATCATTACCGGTGCAGAAAGAATGGAAGTATACCTGCCCATGCTGAAAGGCAAAGCTGTTGCCGTTTTTGCCAACCAAACCAGCATGGTAAAAAACAGCCACCTGGTTGACACCCTCATCAAATGCGGCATCAACGTAGTGAAAATTTTTGGACCGGAACATGGCTTCCGTGGCACAGCAGATGCCGGCGAGCATGTTGACAATGCGGCAGATAAAAAAACCGGCATCCCCGTAATCAGTTTGTACGGCGATCATAAAAAACCAACTGCAGAAGATTTTAAAGGTGTAGATGTTTTGGTATTCGACATACAGGATGTGGGTGTTCGTTTTTATACTTTCATTTCTTCATTAGAATATTTTTTAGAAGCCACTTTAGAAAATCATAAACCACTTTTAATATTAGACCGGCCAAATCCCAATGGTTTTTATGTAGATGGCCCGGTGCTTGACAAAAAGTTTAAAAGCTTTATTGGCATGCAATCCATCCCCATTGTGTATGGAATGACGATGGGAGAATATGCCCTGATGCTGGCCGGAGAAAAATGGCTGTCGCCAAAAGCCAATGCCATCAACACTTACAATGTATCTACCCAACCAACAACAGACACACCGTTTCATGTGCAGATAATAAAATGTAAAAACTACAACCACAACAGTAAATATATTTTACCCGTCAATCCATCGCCAAATTTAAGAGAGATGCAAAGCATTTACCTGTATCCTTCCACCTGCTTTTTTGAAGGCACTGTGCTGAGTGAAGGAAGGGGAACAGAAAAGCCTTTTCAAATCTTTGGGCATCCCAGTTTGCCAAACACATTGTTTGCCTTTACCCCACAACCCAATGCAGGAGCCAAAAGCAGCAAATGTTTTTACCAGCAATGTTACGGATGGAATGAAAGTGGCACTACAGAGGAAGTATTAAAAAAACTGAACAACAAAATACAGCTGACTTATTTATTGCAGGCTTATAAACTGTTTCCCGGCAAAGACAGTTTCTTTTTAAAAAATAATTTCTTTAATAAATTGGCTGGTAATGATGTGCTGATGAAACAAATTAAAGAAGGAAAAACAGAAGCTGAAATAAGAAAAAGCTGGGAGCCTGGGTTGATCAATTTTAAAAAAATAAGAAAGAAATATTTGTTGTACACACCTTGATTTTATGCAGTTTTCAAATATGGTTCAGGCCGCTTAAAGCGTCCCAACCCATTTACTTCACAAACACAATCTGTTCTTCTTTCAGCAAAGGCAAATTTTTAAACCGAAGGATAATATTAGCAACAGTACAAACATCTTTCTGGCAATAAACAGCAATGCGTTCCATATCATTTTCTTTCCAATACACATCTCCAACCATGCTGCCGTCAATATCATCTTTGGGTGAAGGCACATTCAATGCAGCGGCCAGTAATTTTAAAGAGGTAAAGTTTTTGTAATCGCCAAAGCGCCAGTACTGGAAGGTATCCACCATATTGGTTTCCCAGGGTTTCATGTTTTGAAAATCGAGATAGACAGGAATGGGTAAGCCATTGATGAGTAAGCGGCGGCACAAAAAAGGAATATCAAACTCTTTGATATTATGCCCGGTAAAACTCCAGCGGTGATGAATGGCTTCCAGTTGATTGATGGTATTGATAAAATCATGCAGCAACTTTTTTTCATCATGCCCGGTGATTGATTTTACTCTTAGCTGGTAATGCTGCCCTTCTTTTTTAAAATAAGCCATGCTGATGCAAACCACTTTAGCAAACTCCGCCATTACACCTGCACGTTGTGGATAGTATTCACCGGCAATAATATTTTCGGGCAATACATGCTGCACTTTTTCTTCCCATAATTTTTTCCAGTCGGTGTGCAGCGAATCAAAATCTTTCTGTTCTGAAACTGTTTCGATATCAATGATCAAAAAATTTTCTAAAGGCATTTTTACTATCATACAGTTGGATTGTTTTTTAAATATAAAAAAGGATTGCCGTAAATGCAATCCTTTTCAATTATTTTATTACTTATCTCAAAAAGTAACGCCAACAAATATTTGTATTGCCTGGCTCTTCCAGGTTTGCCTGTTGTCTATTCCATTAATATTTGTTAATCCATATTTATACCGACCGCCAATATTTATAAATGGCAATTGTATCCATAA
>JANLQY010000035.1:0-18044 GCA_031368105.1 Chitinophagaceae bacterium | reverse complement strand
AACAATATTGTTTGAAATATTGATGATTGAACCAACGCCTCCTGCACAAATAATTCCATTGACTGTATTTGCGTTACCTGAGCCTGATAAATCAAAAATTTTATTTCTTGACATATTATTAGTGGCTCCATTGTTATTTGCAGAGATGCCCTGGATAACACCAGGATTATTATTGGCAGTTAAAGTGTTTATGGTATTGACTGTTATTGTCGAAGTATTTAAACCGGAAGCAGTTACAAATGATATTCCTGTAATGGAGCCGGATGTAGCAGCAGCAAGGCTCAGGCCTGCATTACCGATAGTATTACCACTGATAGTGACCGCACCAGTAGCTGTATTATTGATACCAACAAAATTGCAGGTGGCAGAATTTGCACCTGCTCCCACCACAATCGAACTGGCTACAGAACCACTCCCGATTGTATTGGAGGAAATAGTAAAAGCACCAGTGCCTGTTGTTGCAATTCCATTTACTGTATAACCTACGGTGCCGCCAACAGAAATAGCCGTAACCGTGTTGTTCTGTATACTGCAGGAACCAGACGCTACACTAATAAAATTAATTAAAGGGGTACTCGTGGAAGAGGTAATAGATATTGGCCCTGTAGTTGGCACACCAATTATATTCCCTGTTGTTGTTCCAATATTTACATTGCCGGCAATTACATAGATGCCCGTAAAAATACCATTTGTCGTACTTGCACCACTGCTGGTGCTGAGTGTTATTCCTGCAATGGTATTACCCTGCACATTGCTTACGGGCGCCGCAGCTACATTCAATTCAATACCAACAAAACGATTTGCAGCTCCACTTGTATAAATGGTAAGTCCTGATTGGCTACTATTGCCATAGCCAATAATGTTTCCGCTGATGGTAAAATTGCCGCCGCTGATATTGCTTATTTGAATTGCCTTATGTGTAATGCTTGCAGACCTGGATGCTGTTTGGAAAAACCTGTTGTTGCTGATCGTCCATGCACTGCAATTGCCACCAACACTTACACCAATAGATGCTGCAGCAGCATTATAATAATCCTGAATATTGTTTCCTGTGATAGATATCGTATTGTTATTGGCCCCTGCAATGGCAGAATACACAGCAATCAGTGGAAGACTGGCACCTGCTGCATTAATAGTATTAGCACTGATAGTATTAGAAGAATTATTTCCGGTTACCCCAAATTCAATGGTGCCATCACTGGCGCTGGCGGAAGATCCGCTGATGGTACAGTTTTGAATAGTGTTACTGGTGGCACTGTTATTAAAAAGTATGGTACTGGTGCCCGCAGTTGCCGAAGCAGTGGTATTGGAAAAACTAAGTGAATTACCCCCGCTGTTAAGCCCATTTATGTTCAAATTGGTGGCACCATTCAAGCTTACAAGCGGACTCCCTGCCATGATTGCCCCGGTTATAGTTCTGGCAGCACCACCGCTGGGTTGTATTATAATACTGGTATATGAAGCTGAACCACCGGTAGCATTCAAAGTAGCAGTGGCTGTTTCTGTGGTGTTGCCAGTGATATACACATTGATAACACCCATATGTGTGCCTGCATTAATCTGCGTAAAGGCAGCAGACAATGTTGCATAAGAAGCATCATTAGCACTATTGGTAGCATTTACAGTTACAGGCAACACGGTATAGCTGTAATTGCTGCCGCTATTATTGTTCAGGTTAAGAGTTGCCATATCGTGTGTACCCTGTCCAAAACTGCTAACATCTGCATCTATCTGAGCCTTCGTTTCCGGACTGTTATATACATAATATCTCACCACCGTATTGGCTGGCTGAGCCGGTATAGTCGCAGTACCATTTGTGCCAATAAAACTTGCAAGTACAATTGTTGAGGTTACAAAATTATCAGTAGAATAACGCACAAATACATTTGCATTTGGCGCTACAGAAGTCGTAATGTTGATAATAACTCCAGTTAACGAACTTACATTAGAAGCAACAGGAGACTGCGTTACAGCAGTAATTGATTCCGGGTTATAAGATGTCTCCAGCACCGACATGTTATTGTTGGAAGAGATATTAGATGACACATTAAAAGCGTAATAATTATTAGCAGTAACTACAGGGAGCAAACCGCTTTGTCCGCCGCTGCTTGTGTTATACCTAGCAGAAGCAGTTGCAGTTGCAGGGTCAATAAATGTATTTGTAGCTGAGAGTGTTTGACCTACCGTGTATGGCCTCCAGTTAGTGGTATAATTTGTAGACGCTGCAGTACCTGTGGCAAACTCCCAGTTACGAACTCCTGTTGCAGCACCGCTGGTTGCCTGTAATTGTTTTTGTTTAAAACCACCAACAGTATTCAAATCATAAGTTACATAACCCCCATTTACCGCCTGTGTTCCTAAAACGGTTGGCTGGGCAAAAGCAGAAATAGAAACGCAAAAAAATAAAAGAAAAAATACCAGGCTTAAAAAGAAAGACCGCCTGCAAAAATACCTTCCAGTCAATAAATTAATTAATGGCAAGTGAGGAGTAAAATTTTTTTTCATAATGCAAACAATTTGAACAACCCTAGTGCTCACCAGAACAAGATAAAGACGCAGGCAATTCTATAAATCGACCCCTTATTTACCCTTCTGTTTTATCCTTTTCGTGTACAAAGTACACAATCTATTTTATTTGAAAAAATACATTTTCAAGAATATATCATTCTACCTTGCTGTACAGTTGATTATGGGTTTTCGAAAAAGTTGCTGAGAGGATAATATACCAGGAAAATAATATTTCCCGGAACCGGTCAGTGCCAGCTTCTATTCATTTACAGATGAAGCCCTAAAACAAAATCCATCCCTGCTAAAACAATCTTAACAAATGACTATTACTAATATTAATTTACGACATTTCTGGTTAAATAAGCACTTTCAGTTATCAACGATCATAGACAAAATACCTTCTTTCTAAAAAGCATCACCACGTTTGATAAATACCAAGCTTTATCGATTAACCAATAATAATTTTTATAAGACGGTTTTTTCTTCACAACCGTTGCCGGCAACCTTCTATTTTTTTATCCCCACAAAATCACAAATGCCGCTTTTCAGCGGCATTTATTGATAAAATATTTTTTCTAAACTTTCGCTTCTATAATATTACCATTCTTTCCTCCTCCCACTTTGCCCTTCCCCATCCCTGTATCACATGCTTTTCGCTATGATAGGATGAACGAACCAATGGCCCGCTTTCTACATAATCAAAACCCATATTATACCCAATTTCTCTTAACTCTTTAAACTCATCCGGATGTACAAAACGCTGCACCTGCAAATGCTTTTTACTTGGCTGCAGGTACTGCCCAATTGTAATCACATCTGTATCGCTGTTCCTAAGGTCCTGCATGGTTTGTACCACTTCTTCTTTGGTTTCGCCAAGGCCCAGCATAATGCCGCTTTTGGTTCTCATACCTCCCCTTTTTAATATCCGCAGTGTTTCCATGCTACGCCAATATTTTGCCTGTATGCGTACCTGTTTGGTAAGCCTTTCCACGGTTTCAATATTGTGGGATACCACTTCCGGTGCTGCATCAATAATACGTTGTATGCAGCTTTCATCTGCTTTGAAATCGGGTATCAAAGTTTCTAAAGTGGTAAAGGGGTTTAATGATTTCACCGCCTTGATGGTATTGTACCAGATAATACTTCCCTGATCGGACAGTTCATCCCTGTCCACAGAAGTAAGCACTGCATGTTTCACTTTCATTAAATGAATGGCTTCTGCCACCCGCTGTGGTTCGTCCCAATCTACCGGCTCGGGCCGCCCTGTTGCTACGGCACAAAAGCCACAACTCCGGGTGCAGATATTTCCCAGTATCATAAAAGTAGCGGTGCCTTCTCCCCAGCACTCTCCCATATTTGGGCAATTGCCACTCTCACAAATTGTATGCAGCTTATGTGTATCTACCAAACTGCGGACATGTTTATATTCTTCACCAATGGGCAACTTTACACGAAGCCAATTGGGCTTTTTGCTCATTGATGCCGCTTCTGTTTTTTCTACCACAGCATCTATTACGGGTAACTCTATCATTGTGTATTTTACTTTTTTTTTGAATGGTGAATTACATATCACTCATTCCTTTCTTCCTTTTGCCAAATAAAATTGCAACATAAACATTTAGAAAAAAAGATTTGGGCGCAACAAATATTAATTGAGGAATTTTCTTTGAATAATATTCTGCTGTTACACCCACTTCTATGGCGCTTACTACTTCATTGTACCGGCCATAGTCGAACCTTAAAGCTGCTTTGGCATAAGCTCCCGGTGTTACTTTTATTTCATTCCAACCTTTACTAAAACCTCCTGATGAAACCGACAAACTGCCCAGCTTGCTGGCAGAAATAAAAGTGGTGCTGTCGGGGCTGTCGTATTTAATCGCCTTACGGCTGCCGTTAGCAGTATCATTTACTTCAAGATAATAAGGCCGCAGCAGGCCAAGCGTTATACCTCCGCCAAAGTTAGCAGTGACAGCCACTCCGTTTTTATTGGTTTTATTACCCAGCAAAAACTGCTGCTGTACACCCAACTTAAAGGGATAGAAAAAATTAATTTTCCCAAAAATAAATGGTGAGGTTGGTAAAAAAGGATTGGTCTGTTTCTGTTCCTTCGAATGTTTGCGTTCTGCAAAATCAAACTGAAATAACAATGATTTGTTTACTGACTGAGCCCTGCCAAATTCATAAAAACCTCCGTATCCATCATTGGTCAATTTAAAACCAAACACACTTTGTTTACGGTAAGCAATTACGCCTTCTTCTTCCTGCTTGATAAGGGCATTAACTCTTTTTTTACGTTCTTCTTTTCTGTCACTTTTTGTTTTTTGAGCCACAGAAGGCAGTGTGGCCATTACAACCAAACAAAACAATATTATTTTTCGCATGATAACTTTTTACTTCAGTAAATTTATGCAAAAATAGTACAATGACAGCTACGATTGTTTACGAAGGAAATTTAAGATGTAATGCCACTCATTTGCAAAGCGGCACCGGCATAGAAACCGATGCCCCAACAGATAACAGGGGAAAAGGAGAAAGGTTTTCGCCTACTGATTTGGTATGCACTGCCCTTGGCACCTGCATGATAACAACCATGGCGATGAAAGCCACTGACCTGGGTATTGAACTGAATGGAACTACAGTGGAAGTAAAAAAATACATGCTCAGTGACCCACGTAGGATTGGTAAAGTTGATGTGCTGGTTACTTATCCGGCTTCTTTGATACTGGAAGAAAAAGACAGGATCATTTTACAAAGAACTGGCAACAATTGCCCGGTGATGAAAAGCCTGCATCCCGATGTGGAAGTGAATGCAGTTTATAAATAATCGCCCCCTTCCCCTAAAGGGGTGTTTAGTCTCTTATAACAGAAGTATTTTTTCTATTGTGAAAAACAGGTGCTTTTAATATTTTATTCCCGATGGCACATTCCAGGCAACGCTTTTGGTTGCAGTAATTATTTTTTAACTGGATAAGTGCCTGGGAATCGAAAGCACTTTTTATTTTGATACCGATAGCAGCAAAACCTTTGGTGATATTATTTTTTTCGGCTGCGGTTTCTTCCAGCCAACGGAGGGCTCTGTCTTTATATTTATTTTCATTGAGGTACTGCCCATAAACAAATAATAATGGTATAATGGTATTGATCAAAATATTTTCCACCATTTGTGTTCCCAATTTTTTTTCTTTAAAAACACTTTCCTCATCCAGCAGGTAATGATAGTGCCAGTAATCATTGGCTGTAACGTCGAGCATTTTTTTTACATCCCCCAATTTTTCTGTTGCTGTAATTTTTGAAAAAAGATGAACACTGTTGTGCACCAGCATGCTTAGTTGCGCCAGCCTCACTGTTGGAAAATTAGAAGGCCTCATCCGCAGGTAATGGAGTGGAATTTTGATTGGTATAAGCTTGTATTTTTTTTGTAAAAAACAATATTCTTTTTGCAGCAGTGTACCATAATCATCTTTAAAATTTCCGGTAAGTAAACCTGCCTGCCCAAAAAGCAGCGATTCAATTTGATGGATTTGATTTTTATGTTTTGCCAGTATGGCTAACGGCAATGAACGGGCTATTTTTTCAAAAGCTTCGCTGTTTACTTTTATGCCAAAATTTTTTGCCAGCAACCACCAGAAAGTTTCTTCCCAATGGTTATTATTTTCGGCAAGATAGCTCTGCACCACCTGCGATTTTTCCTGCAACCTTTCTACCAATATTCTTTGTTTCCAGTTGCTCCAGATAAAATCGTCTGTGTGCTGAAGATTATTTTCGCAGGGAATAAAAGCAGCGGACTGCATCAATTCATTGTATTTTTTCAGCAACAGTTTAGAAACTTTACTTTGCAATTCCAGCACCGGAAAAGGCAGATCCAGTTTCACATCATCTTTCCAAACTACATGCAAAATAATATTCTTATAATTTGCATCGCCGCTATGCCGGTGGCTTTGCCAGTGAGAGGACTGAACATGTAATTCTATATTGCCGGCCCAGGTAGTATTGCCAATCTTTATTTTAGCATCCAAAAAATCCGGCCCCTGGTTGGTATTGTACCTGCCTGCATTGAGGATGGTGACTGGCTCGGCATTTTCTGTAAAAAGTTCGTTGAGATTAAAATACTGAAACTGCCAGATGTATTGAAGCAAGCGTTCGTTCATAAAGAATTAATTAGCTAATTTGCTGAAGTGCTAATATGCTTCTTTAAATATAAAGATTTTTTTAGAAATTTAAAAGGGCGATGATTTGAAAAAATCAGCACATCAGCAAATTAGCTACTCAGCATATTTTGCCTAATGCCTGTACCACCCTGCTCACCGGCAAACCCATTACATTATAAAAATCGCCGCTCACAGATTTGATGCCCACCACACCAATCCATTCCTGAATGGCATAAGCGCCGGCCTTGTCGTAAGGTGCATATTTATCTACATAAAAAATTATTTGCTCTTCACTCAGCGAATGGAATGCCACTTCAGTTATATCAGCAAATGCAGTTTCTTTTCCTGGCGAGAGGATCACCACACCTGTAATTACTTTATGGTTTTGTCCGCTTAGTTTTTGTAAAATATTGATGGCATCAGCCCTGTCTTTGGGTTTCCCGATTATTTCATTATTTAAAACCACAATGGTATCAGCAGCTAAAATAATTTTGCTGGATTTATTTTCATTTGCAATGAATGACTGGATAGCCAATGCTTTGTTCCGGGCAATATGTATCGCTACTTCATCTACCGGTAAATTTTCGGGATAAGCTTCATCCGTTTCTTTTATAATAATTTCAAAAGCCACTTCTGCCCATTCCAGTAATTGTTTGCGGCGGGGAGATTGAGAAGCTAAAATGATTGGCTGTATCATTGGTGTATACATTGGTGAATGGGAAATTTTTTAGAGATATAATTTTAACAGCAGCATGGAAAGGATTCCTGACAGCATGACCAATTTTATTTTACTGCTTACTTTATAATACTCGTCAAAATTTTGTGCTTTGTAAAATTGCTGAAGAATATTCCCTAATGGTACTAGTATCAGCAAAAGACAATAAGCAGCACTAAGCCACCAGCGTTTTTGGAGCATGTATATATCAACCACTCCTATTGCTCCGATTAATACAACCAGCCAAACTCCCACAAACACTTTGGCAGCAGGTACACCCCAAACAATCGGCATAGTTTTGCAGCCATATTTACCATCCCCTTCCATATCTTCTATATCCTTTACAACTTCTCTAATAAGAGAAATTATAAAAGCAAAGCCTGCATACAAAACCCCGAATTTGAATATTAAATTCATCGCAACTACTATTCCGGTTGACTGGCTCAGTGTATTAAGATAAGTGGTGTTGACAGCAAAATAAAGTACGATTACCGTCCAGGCTGTGAGTGCGGAAATAATGATATTGCCCGATAACAATTTCTTTTTAAAAGTAGTAGAGTAAAACCATAGTAATAATGTGCAGCCAATATTTGCCAGCACAATTATGTAGGTGGTTTTTAGCGACACATACAAACTGATTATAACACCAACAGTGCTGATTACAAAGTGCATTAAGATAGCCCACCGGCGGCTGATTATTTTTTCCACCACCATTTTGCCGGGCTTGTTTATCTGGTCAATATTAATATCAAAATAGTCATTAATAATGTAACCTGCGGCGGCAATAAACACAGAAGCTACCATCAGTAAAATGAACAAAGGCGTGGTAAGTTTATGTGGCAGCAGGTAATAGTGTGCCGGCAGAGACGGTAAAATAATACAATAATAAAAAAGCAATTGAGTGAGGGCAATGAATACCAAATTAGGCCACCGGATTAAACGAAAAAAGGAACTGGCTAATTTCATATTGCTGATTCAGCCGCTAAAATAAGCATTGTAGACAGATATTGGTTGGGCAAATAAAAGCCCCAACAATTGTTGGGGCTTTTATAAATTATGCTCTTACTTTCGCAGGTGCTTTTTTCTTTACATTTTTCAGTGCGGCATCAATTGCCTTGCTGATTTCTTCGTAGGTAATTTTACCTTTAAAACGTTCTCCATTTACAAAAAATGTAGGTACATCTGTTACGCCACGGTTGAGGCCTTCTTTAATATCGCCCTGAACCTGCCAGCCGTAAGTGGCATTTACCAGTTCATCCAAAAACCTCTTGTTCTGTACGCCGGCCTCTTTACTGTGCAGCTTCAAACTGGTGGTACCCAGGTTGCGGCGGTTAGCAAAAAGGATGTTGTGCATTTCCCAAAACTTACCACTTTGTGCAGTTGCTACTGCAGCTTCACCAGCTTTTAAGCTACGCTGGTGTATGTTAGTCATTGGAAAGTGGCGGAAGTTGAACCTTACTTTTCCTTCATATTCTTCCAAAATTTGCTTTACCACTTCATTTGCTTTTGCACAGGCTTCACTTTCATATTCGCCAAATTCTTCTAAAGTAACAGGCGCCGCAATGTTTCCAACAAATACATCTCTTGGTTCAATAATTTCTACGATTTCTTTTTTAAATGCCATAACTATATATTTTTTATTTGCCCCAAATCAATTTGTAAACTGAAATTTTAAGGCCTGGTGATTGTTTCCATTTTAATAAGACAGCTGAGTTAACTATTTGGTTTACATCCTTCTGCCGAATCTTTCTGAAAGCGCCTGAAGGTAATATAATTTATTTCTTAACCCCAACCATTTGACCTTTTTTCGCTAACAGATTATCAACAATACTGATAACCAATTGTTTACTTTTGACTAAAGAAGGAATTTTAACCTTCAATTAACCTCTTTTCCTGTATTTAGCCTTTAATTCCCTGCTAAACTGCTTCATTCCGAAAAACCACGGTTCCGTCGAATACGTCCACCAAAACCGGCTTGGTTTTATCAATATCCCCGGCCAAAATCCGCTTGCTCAACTGGTTTACAATCTCCTTTTGGATAAGCCTTTTTAAAGGCCTTGCCCCAAACTGGGGATCGTAACCATTTTCCGCCAGGTAATCGAGAGCATAGTCCCCAAATTCTAACTGGATACCTGATTGGGCCACCAATGCTTTCAACTGATCCAACTGTATCCGGATGATTCCTTTTATCTCTTTTTTCATCAGCGGCTGAAACATAATGATCTCGTCAATCCTGTTTAAAAATTCGGGTCGGATGGTTTGGCGTAACAAAGCGATCACTTCTGCTTTGGTACTTTCCACCACTTCCTCTTTATTTTTATCCGTTACTTTTTCAAAATTTTCCTGGATGATATGGCTGCCCATATTGCTGGTCATAATGATGATGGTATTTTTAAAATTCACCAGGCGGCCTTTGTTATCCGTCAGCCGGCCATCATCCAGTACCTGTAATAAAATATTGAAAACATCCGGATGTGCTTTTTCAATTTCATCCAGTAAAACAACACTGTAAGGTTTGCGCCTGACCGCTTCTGTCAATTGCCCGCCTTCATCATAACCCACATAACCCGGAGGTGCACCCACCAGCCTGCTTACAGAATGTTTTTCCTGGTACTCACTCATATCAATACGGGTCATCATGCTGTCATCGTCAAAAAGGTAATCGGCCAAAGCTTTTGCCAGCTCTGTTTTCCCCACGCCGGTAGTACCTAAGAAAATAAAAGAGCCAATTGGTTTTTTAGGATCCTGCAGCCCTGCCCTGCTTCTGCGGATGGCATCGCTTACAGCTTCTATTGCTTCTTCCTGGCCTACTACTCTTTTATGTAACTCGTCTTCCAGCTGCAATAATTTTTCTCTTTCGCTCTGCATCATTTTCATTACTGGGATGCCGGTTGCTTTGGCAACATTTTCTGCAATGTCTTCTGCATCCACTTCTTCTTTCAACATTCTTTTTTCACTTATTTCATCCAGCAGTGTTGTTTGCTCGGCAATAATTTTTTCCTGCTCCTGCACTTTACCGTAGCGTATCTCGGCCACCCTTCCATAGTCTCCTTCCCTCTCTGCTTTTTCTGCAGCGGCTTTTAAATTTTCAATTTCACTTTTTGCTGACTGCACTTTTTCCACCACTTCTTTTTCCTGTTGCCACTTGGCCTTAAAAGTATCCCGCTGTACAGAAAGGTTTGAAATTTCTGTATTCAGTTCTTTCAGTTTTGCCGTATCGTTCTCCCTTTTTATCGCTTCTCTTTCTATTTCCAACTGGCGGATCTGCCTTTCTAATTTGTCTAATTCTTCGGGCATAGAATTCATCTCCATCCTTAGTTTGGCAGCACTTTCATCAATCAGGTCAATTGCTTTGTCTGGTAAAAAACGATCGGTAATATAACGGTGAGATAATTCTACCGCAGCAATAATGGCTTCATCTTTTATGAGTACATGATGATAATTTTCGTAGCGGTCTTTCAATCCACGAAGAATGGAAACTGCATCTTCCACTGAAGGTTCGTCAATCAATACTTTTTGGAAACGTCTTTCGAGTGCTTTGTCTTTTTCAAAAAATTTTTGATACTCACTTAATGTGGTGGCACCTACTGCTCTTAACTCTCCTCTTGCCAATGCCGGCTTTAAAATATTAGCTGCATCCATTGCTCCATCGCCACCACCGGCACCTACCAGTGTGTGAATTTCATCAATGAATAAAATAATCTCTCCATCGCTGGAAGCAACTTCTTTCACTACGCTTTTCAATCTTTCTTCAAACTCTCCTTTGTATTTGGCACCGGCTATCAACTGCCCCATATCGAGAGCATAAATAATTTTTGATTTTAAATTTTCGGGCACATCGCCGTTTACAATACGCATGGCCAAACCTTCTGCTATGGCGGTTTTGCCAACACCTGGTTCACCCACCAATATTGGGTTGTTCTTACTTCTTCTTGATAAAATGTGGAGTGTCCTTCTTATTTCTTCATCTCTTCCAATCACCGGATCAAGCTTGCCGTTCCTTGCCATTTCGTTTAAATTCTTTGCATACTTATTAAGTGCATTGAATTGTGTTTCCTGTGTTTGAGAAGAAATGGTGGAACCTTTGCGTAAATCTTTTATTGCTGCAATCAGTCCTTTGTCGGAAAGGCCTGCATCTTTTAATAGTTTAGCGCTGTTATCATTTACCTGCAACAATGCCAGCAGTAAATGCTCTACACTTACAAACTCATCACCAAAACTTTTTAGTGATGCGGTGGCTTTTAAAATAACATTGTTCATGTCTCGGCTTACTGCCTGTGCCGGTTCGCCGCCTGATACTTTTGGAAGTTTGCTGATACTCTCGTCAATTTTGCTTTCTACAAAATTTACATTCACATTATTTTTCTTCAATAAAAATTCAATCGGCGAATCATCATCACTCAACAATGCTTTCAGCAAATGTTCTGTTTCGATGGTTGGATTTTGGTTATTGAAAGCCTGTTGCTGTGCCTGTGCAATGGCTTCCTGCGCTTTGATAGTGAAATTGTTCAGGTTCATATTTTACAAATTGCGTTTAATAGATATGGTGGAAAAAGCTCCATAAAGATTAAAAAGTACAAGTGAGTGACACAACAATGTTTGGCTATGCACTTCTGCCTGTGACATAAAATCAAATAACTTTAACCCTTATTGTCAAATGATGCTCCAATAAAAAAAATCAGCAATTATGTCTTATCAAAATGGGTTCCTCTGCCGCAAGTGCAGCCAGCAGTGGGTTTTACTGCAAGTATAGCAGGTTATTAAAATTGAAGGAGTCTGGAAGAAATTTTAAAAATACAAAGTGGGGGGAATTTATCCATTTTTAACCATCACCAGCCTCGACCGATCCGCTTTGGACATGGCATCAAAAAATTCAACTAATTGTGAATACTCACTTGCCGGAAATATTGCTTCCTGCTGCTCTCTGGTACGGATAAGTTCTATTTTATTTTCTTTTACTTTAAAGCTGATACTGTAACTGCCGAATTTATTTTTCAAGGTTACATCTTTGGGTAAAGATTCTACTGAATAGCCCAACGGCAAAGTGATCGACACAGTGTCGATATCCCGGTAACTGTTTTTAAAAACTATTTCAAAGTGGCGGTAAGTGTTTTCAGTAAGCTTCGATTCCTTATTAAAAAGATTGGGTGTTACAAACAACCGCTTGCCGGTAACTGATGCATAATTAGGCGAAGTAATTTTTAATGTTTCATCCATTGCAGGTATTATCCCTTTTGTTTCTTTGTATTCAATTTTCTCTACTTTGTAAGTGGGTAAATTCAATGCCCTGTTTAAATATTTCTCCCGCTGTTCCTGGTTAGATTCATTTAATAAATCGTGTTGCTGCTCCTGCTGTATCCCGGTGCTGTGTGTAAAAGCATCGGCAGTTAAATTTCCATTTTCATCAATGCTGGCGATAATCTTTCTGGCCTGTAAATTATCTGCTGCTGAATACCGGGGAGTGTTTACAAGATGTCCGCCATCTTCCGTCACCAGCAAGGCTTTCCTGTTACCGGTAAAGGCACCTGCATAACCAGCACTCTTTGTTTGATCGGTACATTCTAACCATACGGTATCCTTGTCAGTAGGCACACAGGCAACCATGTGATTAAAATAATGCCTGGGGAAATCATCATACACATACGGAAAATTGTCGCCACCAAAAATTACTGCAGGATAAGCTTTTACCCCTGCTTCTTTCAGCATGCTCACCATATAATTACTTAAGGCTTTGCAATCGCCATATTTTTTTTCTGCTACAAATTTTGCTTCAAAAGGCTGCAGGCTGCCGATACCCAACTGGATACTTATGTAATGTGTATTTTGCTGGAGGTAGTAATATAAAGCTTTTATTTTTTCTTCTTTTGTTGACAAAGCATCAGTCAGACGATGTACTTCGGCCTTAATATTTCCAGGTAATACATCCCTCCCCTGGCACAGCTCCGAAATGTATTTTCCATAATTATCCCAAGTACTTAAGTTTCCTTTGTAGCCACCATATTCAAAATCTCCCGGGCCCACAAGTACTGTTGGAGTAAGCCTAGATAATGGTGGTTGGAAAATTTCATGCTCTATTACTTTAATATCAGCAGCCTGCCAGGTGAGCATTTTTGTATTACCCTTTTCTGTAACAACTGGCTCTTTAGCCCCATTCACTAATTTATAACGGAGCTTATAATCTGCAGGCATTTCCACTACAAAGCTGCTGCTTTGTACAGAAAAATCATAGCCATCAATTGGTTGCCAGGTGGGAAACTGATAGATCCCATTATATTCTTCCTCTTCTTCATATTCTATGGTGTAAGGATAAGACTTGTAATAGAAATTATGGTGCTTCAAACGGGCATCCGACATTAAGTTGCTGCCACTGTACGCCTCATCTTCCATGTCTTTTTTCTTTACAGATTTTATTTGCTTGCCAAAAGCATCATATAGTTTTCCGGAAGCTTCGGTAAGTCTGTCTAGATCAGTATACACATTGCCATAGTATGCAAAGGAGTTACCACTTTCATTTAAGATGGTATAGGCATATTTATGTTGCAAAGTGGCTGATTTAACTGAATGTATAATAATCCTTGTTTCTTCTTTACGCTGCACTGCATTCGCATGTTTCATCAGCGAATCCGGGATTAATACAACACTATAATTCTGCGCCACTGCAGCAAATGTTATCAACAACTGAATTATTACAAGGCGCAGTTTCATGGTAGGTTTATTTTATTTTTTTAAACACAATTTGCTCTGCTTCTTTTTTTACAATGTAAGCATAAAAATCACGGAGGGTTCGATAATCTTCACCGGGGAAGTTTGCTTTTTTCAGCAATATCCTGCACCGCATTTGGATAGCTTTGGCATCTGCACTTATTAAATATTCAAACACCCCTTCATTTTCATTTAAATTGATACGGGCAGATTTTGGCAACTCATCAATTTTATAACCTTTGGGTATTTCCATATTCAGCACATATATATTGTCTGTTGCAAAAGGCATTTCTACAGGGTACATCCGCTCTGCTGCATAAAAAGGATTCTTCTTTATTGCTTCTCCCATCAGCGGATTAAAATAAACGATGTCTGCATTTTCAAATGAGCTGAGTTTAAAATCAAGTTTTACTGACACAGGTTCTTCTGGCAGCTGAAAAGAATCTACCTGTATATTACCGATCTGCATTTCTTCAGGGAAAGATTGTTTCAAATTTATTTTGTATTCATTTAAACCGGATGCAGCAATTTTATTTTTCGTTTCCAACGATTCAAAGAAGCCCATGTTGCTGGTATAACTTCCTTCCACTTCATTTTTTTCGTTGTTAATAATAAACATGCTTACCACATTGATTTCCGTCAATAAGTCGGAATCGAAATAAAGGGCAGTGGTATCATTTGAAATTACCATTGCATTACCATTGTAACATTTTGATGGCAACTTACCGAATGCCAAAAAAGGAGTGGTGGCATCCAGATAATAATCGGTGGAATTAATCTTTACTTTACCAATTACATAATTGAGCCGCTCCATCAGTGGATAGCCTTTTGGGTTGCGTCCAAACTCCCTTGTACTCAACAGCACCGGCAATGCCTGTATATTTTTACGATTCAGCATCGCAATCAGCAACAGGTTGATATCCCCAACTGTGCCGCTTTTTTTCTTTACCACATCTTCCAGCGATGTTTTGATATATTTATTATATCGGTTAGTGCAGGTATAATTTTTCTGCACATGGTAGTAAATTTTTTTTGCCGCTTCCAGTGTACCATCATGTTCGTTCACAACCTGGTTAAGTATTTTATCAAGCCAGCCATTTTCATCATTCAGATATTTTCCAAAATCTTCCCGTTTCATTAATTCCTCTGTTGTTGTTTTCCAGTTATTAAACACGTCATGGTAGTTTTCCCCATCATAAGTTTTATACAATTGAAAACTTATCTTGTCAATAAAATTGACCGGAGATGAAATATAATTTTCAGCATAAAAAACAGGTACATCTTTCATTACCAGCTGGTGAATAGCGACAGGACTTACTATATTAACAACTTGATCTCTGGAACTGGCAAAACTTCCTGGCTCTCTTTTTTTTGTAATGGAATAATTTTTAAAACCGTCAGTATTTTTTTCAATGAAATATTTATGATAGCCCTGAAACAGAGTCATATAGTTTAACAATCTAGGTATAACAAGATTGTATTCACTCCATAAGATCGGGCAGGCAGCACTTTGAAATTCCCATGGTGGGAGATTAAATTCAAAATCAGACCTGATGGTGTAAGTATATTCAATAATAGAACCCTCCTTTACTGCAGGCATAATAAACTTTCTATTGAAATGATTCTTATCTGTTTTTTCTTCAAATACATCTTTACTTTTTAGTTTGCTTTCTTCGACCACCCCATTTTCTATATTGTAAGTGATACCAGATAATTTTTCAACAGTTTCCTTACCGTCATCATTTTTATATAATAAAAGTTCTACTGTAGCCATGTCGAATCCTTTTTTATTAATCACCTTTATCCGCCTGCTTCGCTTAAATATATAACTGAACCATCCGCTACTGTTACCCTCAAAAGAAATATCCCCTTTGTCAAAAACGATTACCGCATTGGTATTGGAATCTATTAACGCAGAACTTATCTTAAAATCTTCAGCTTTAACCTTACCAAAGTTTACAGGTGCTTTATCCTGTGCAATGCTGGTAAGTGTAATAAAAAAACCCAGTAAAGACAGCAAAATTTTATTCCGAAAAAAAATTGTTTGAATACTTCTTTGTACAAATTCCATTTAAATTATTTTACTTTTTTAAACACAATTTGCTCTGCTTCTTTCTTTACAATGTAAGCATAAAAATCACGGAGGGTTTGGTAATCTTCATTGGTAAAATTTGCCTTTTTCAGCACCAGCCTGCACCGCATCTGTATGCTGGTTTCGCTGGCAGACAGTAAATACTCAAACATCCCTTCATCTCCGTTGAGCATGATCCTGGCAGACTTTGGCAGTTCATCCACTTTGTATCCTTTTGGAATATCCATATTCAACGTGTAGATGTCATCTGTTTTATAAGGCATCTCTACCGGGTAAAAACGTTCTGCTGCAGTAAAAGGGTTTTTCTTCATCGCCTCACCCAACATGGGAGTAAAGTAAACAATATCAGCATCGCCAAATGCAGTCAGTTTAAAATCAAATCTTACTGCCACGGGTTCATCCAGCAGTTTTAAAGAATCAACTTCGATATTAGAAACCGCAATATCTTCCGGATAAGATTCCCTGAATGTTTTTTTATACTCCTCCATATTTGTTTTAGCCAGTTTATTACGGATACCCAGCGATTGGTAGTAACCCATGTTATTGCTGAAAGCCCCCTCTACTCCACCTTTTGCAGCATTTTCTATAAATACCATAGTGGAATTACTTTCAGTTAACGAGTCGGCCATAAAGTAAACGGCTTCGGCTTCTTTATTAACTACCCTGGCGTGGCCATTATACAATTGCGATGGCAGTTTATTAAAAGCAAGGCGGGGTGATGCTGCATCTAAATAATAAATATTGTTATCAATAACCACCTGTGCTATTACATAATTGTACCTGCTCATTATGGGGTACAGCTCATTGGTAGTGCCATGGCTTCTTGTGCTCAGTATAACAGGGTCGGCAGCAATTTTTTGGTTGCGGAGCATCGCAATCAGCAGCATGTTGATGTCCGCAACAGAGCCGCTTTTATTTTTCAGTACATCTTTTAAACCGGTACTGATATAATACTCACTGTAATCTGTACAGGTGAAATGATCCCTTACATATTCATATATTTTTTTAGCTTTCTCCTTAGGTGAAGTAATTGTTTTTACAATGGCTTCCACTTCATCATCCAGCCAGTTATTAGCCCTGTTGATGGGTACCCCAAAATTTTCATTCAGCAGTAAATCCTCACTTACCTTTTGCCAGCTGTTCATGTACGTTTTAGGAAATGAGTTGGGAAATGCCACTTCCTTTAATTGAAAGTCAATTTTAGAAATTGAATTGCGGATGGTGGTGGTATAAGCTTCTTCTTTAAGTGCAGGTACATTCTTCATTATCCAGGTATGATAATCTACAGCACCTTCCACTTTAAAAGTATTCATCCCAGAGCTGCTTACAGCTCTAAAAGCTGAGCCTCCATCTCTTTCCACATGTTCGATAAATGAAAAACTTATTTGAGATTTATCAACCTTATTAACAGCAAACGGCTGATACCCCTGCGAAAGGATTACATATTTATAAAACTCCGGAATAGTTGCTTCGTACTGGCTCCACAGTACCGGGTATTCACCTTGAAAAATCCAGGGCTGAAGATTGAAAAAGAAATCAGATTTTACTTCATAAGAATATTCAATAATGCTTCCTTCTTTTACTGCAGGAAAAGTAAATTTTTTGTACACCAGGTTTTTACTGTGATTTTCTGTAAACACAGCTGATTTCTCCAGCTTTGTTTCCTCCACTTTCCCATTTTCAATATTATAAGTATGTGCTTCCATGCCTTCGAGCCTTTCTGCTTTGCCATTATCACTTACATACAGTTGAATAATAATGGTAGCTGCATCAAATCCATTTTTATTAATGATTTTAATGCGTTTTTTTTCTTTGAAGAGTAAAGAAAAAGTAAGGTCGCTGGTATTGGCCATAAACTCTGAATTGCCCACATCAGCCA
>JANLQY010000185.1:0-3798 GCA_031368105.1 Chitinophagaceae bacterium | reverse complement strand
TGAGAGAACCACAGGTATGTCCAGAAAATTGAAAACGCAAACATAAACTTACCAATATCGTGGATATGTTCTTCGGTAACATATTCCAATTGTCCCCGGTTTTTTAAAAACACGGTAAACAATGCAATGAGCGATATACCTGATACAAATGTACTTGCAAAAGTGTACCAGCTAAACATGGTACTGTACCAATGAGCATCGATACTCATTATCCAAAGCCAGGGAATAGTGGAGCCTACAGACAAACCAAAAACCACTATAAATAAAGAAGCATATAAAATATTTTTCTTTATCCACTTATCGCCTTTTTCAAAATCCATGGGACCTTCAGTATCACTTTCCAAACTTAGTGAACGCATTTTTTTTCCTAATATCCACCAAAGAAAAATTATAATGGCACTAAATACAGAGAAAAATACGGGGTTTAAAAATCCTTTTTTACCATTCAGGAGAGGATCATTTTTTACAGTATCTGCATTTACCCAATGATAAATATCATCTCTGCCTCCCCAAACAATTGCCATCAATATTAAAAAAGCAATTACCCCCAGCACCGGCACTACACTTGAAATAGCTTCTGGCACACGCTTTAATGCTACCTGCCACCCACCCATTGCCAAAGTAGTAACGCCTATAAAAAACATACTGGAATTTACAATCATTAACCAAAATGTACAGTTTTGTAATAACACTGCCCAAAAACGGGTACTATTCACATTTTCACCATGCCCTGCATGAGCAAAGGGATGGAAAACAATAAACCCGTAAAGCAATGCAATTATACCAACACTTATAAGGCCTATCGTCCATTTTTTATAACTGCCTGGTAACTCGAATGAATTATTCATCTAATCTTTATTTTGAGTTGAATACTTTTATTTTGTTTTCTTCGCCAATACACTGTCTGTTACTTTCACCGTTGTTGATATTGCCGCAGAGGTTTCAGTGGTAGTTGGTTTTGGTTGTAAAGTACGTATGTACTGTACTATCTGCCAGCGCTGCCTCCTGTCTAACTGTGATGCATAGCTCCCCATATTATTTTTACCATAATTAATGGAATGAAACATCGTGCCGTCTGCCATTTTAATATAGGCCTCCGTTGTAAGATTGGCCACGCCACCTATTTTTCCGGAGGTTGCTAAAGGCCCATTTGCTTTACCTTCTGCGCCATGACAAATAGCACAATTAATATTAAATAACCTTGATGCTTCTGCACTGTCTTTACCTGTTAAAGGAGGTAATGGATTTTTTACTTCAGCGCTCAATTTATATCCGGTAGAATCATTGGGCAAAGTGTAAGCAAATAATTCGCCTATTGCCACTGTTCCATCAACAGGCTTGCTGTTATAAAATATCTCCCGGCCAGCTTTTGACGGATCAGTTGTAAATACAGTATCATTCAGCAAGCTATAAGTTTCTATGGCTCTGCTGTAGGCCATATCCGGCATATATATCTTGCCTGGTTTCTGCTTATTATCACAACTGCTGAAAGCAACTGCAATAGCTGAAATCAAAATGGCGGTTAAAAAATTAATTCGTTTCATTTATCAATTATCAGTTAAATAATTTTTTTAATTCCCCGCTAACCAGCGGGGATGGGGCTTAATATCCTTTCTCCAGTTCCCTGTACAATTTTTGTTCCCTGTCGTACCTGCCAAGCCACCAGCCGGTTTCAGCATACTGCACATTTATTTCTTTAGCTCCTGCATTTTGTAAAAAAGCCTGTACTTCTGCATCGTTTGTTTTATCAGTACATTCAATTACCATTACAAATAAATCGTCTGTTGACCTTAAATGAAAATGATGCTTTTTAATAAATGGCGAGAGCTGACAGAGGTAGCAAAAAGTAAGCACCATCCCCACCGCTGCAAATAACACGGTCAATTCAAATGTGATGGGTATCCATGCCGGTATTGCCAAATGTGGCTTGCCTCCAATATTCAAAGGCCAGTCTTTAGTCAATATCCAACTGATACAGGTTAATGCTGTAGTGGTACCCGTGATGCCATAAATAAAACCAGCAGTATGCAAACTGGTTTCCCTCAAACCCATTGCATGATCCAGACCATGTACAGGGAAGGGAGTATATACATCATGAATTTTGTAACCGGCACGGCGTACTTTCTTTACCGCCGGAAACAGCACCGCTTCATCATCAAAGCATCCAACAACAAATTTTTTTATTCCTCCAGCCATGTTAATTATTAATTATTAATTATCAATTATTAATTCTAGTGTGCATGTTCCACTTCATCCAGATAAAACTTCTCTGCATCTGCCTTCTCTATATCCGTCATCTTGTGTTTGTAATTTTCACCAGATGTTTTTAAAATACTTTTGATTTCTGCCACAGCAATTACCGGGAAGTATTTTGCAAATAAGAAGAAACAGGTAAAGAACAATCCAAAGGTACCCAGGTAAAACCCGATCTCATAAACTGACGGGCTATAATAAGTACTCCAGCTTGATGGTAAATAATCCCTGTAAGTAGAGGTTACAATAATTACAAAACGTTCGTACCACATACCAATGTTAACGATGATACTCATGAAGAAAGTAAACGCAATATTCCTTCTCAATTTTTTGAACCAGAACATTTGCGGTGATACCACGTTACAGAACATCATCAGCCAATAACTCCATCCATAAGGACTGAATAAGTTGGCCCTGTTTTCTTTGAAAGCCCACCACTCGTAAGGATTTTGTCCATACCAGGCAATGAATAATTCCGTGATATATGCAATACCCACAATAGAACCTGTCAATACAATTACTTTATTCATTGCCTCAATGTGGCCGAGGGTGATATAGTCTTCTAACGCAAATACTTTTCTTAAAACAATCATCAGCGATTGCACCATTGCAAATCCACTAAAGATGGCACCTGCCACAAAATATGGAGGAAAGATGGTGGTATGCCAACCCGGAACTACAGAAGTGGCAAAGTCAAAAGATACAATAGTGTGTACTGATAATACCAAGGGTGTAGCCAGCCCTGCTAATACCAACGACAATGATTCGTGCCTTTGCCAATGTTTAGTACTACCCGTCCAGCCAAAAGCCGCAACGCCATACAATAATTTACGCAGTTTAGTTTTGGCCCTGTCCCTTACAGTTGCCAGATCGGGCAATAAACCAGAGTACCAGAATAACAATGAAACAGTGAAATAAGTAGAAATCGCAAACACATCCCATAAAAGTGGTGAGTTAAAGTTAACCCATACCGGGCCTCTTGAATTTGGATAAGGCATAATAAAGAAAGCCAGCCAAACACGGCCCATGTGCCATATTGGAAACTGGCCTGCACACATTACAGCAAAAATTGTCATCGCTTCGGCGGCACGGTTTACACCTGTTCTCCATCCCTGGCGAAAGAGCAATAAGATAGCAGAAATCAACGTTCCGGCATGGCCGATACCAACCCACCATACAAAGTTGGTAATATCCCAACCCCACCCAATTGTTTTATTAAGGTTCCATTGGCCAATACCATAAGTAACTTCCCTGTAAATGCTGTACACACCAAACAATAATAAAGCAACGCTGATATAAAAGCCAATATACCATAACCGGGTTGGCTTCATCTCAATGGGGCGTATAATATCTTCGGTTACCTGGTGGTAATCTTTATCGCCATTTACTAATGGTTCCCTAATTTGTGATTCGTACTTTAATAATGACATATATTTTCAGCTTTTGGCCTTTTACTTTTTATTTTTTTTGAACCCGTCACTGGTTCTTTTTTAGTTTCGGTGGTATTGCCTCAGGCTATACACTCTTGTACATTTTCTCTTTATT
>JANLQY010000005.1:0-6257 GCA_031368105.1 Chitinophagaceae bacterium | reverse complement strand
TCAGTAGCAGGGGCTTACATTTATATTCAGCCGGTGTTTGCCACTGTAATTGCAATGGTTTTTTTAAAAGAAAAACTGGAACTATATAAAATTTTTGCAGCGGTATTGATTTTTACAGGTGTTTATTTGTCTAACCGGCAGCCCAGTTCTTTGCAGTCTAAAAATAATTGATGATGCTACTTTATATTTATTGGACAGGGTTTTGTTTAGGAGTTAAATAATGATAAATAATATTTTATATATTCTAACGTTATAACCATATTGAAAAGAAATAAAACTAAAAAATAAAGCAGTAGTCAATAATCGCCTGCAACAGCAATGTTTACCAATAAGACCAAAACGTTTCTCAATCATACCGAATTTTTATTTTATGATGTTTCAACCGAAGCAGACAATGAAGTACCTGAACTTCTAAAATCAGATAATAAAATCAGTATTTTTACAACCGTTATTTCAAGACAATTTTAAAATAGTAACCTCCCAAATTATAAATATTATTTCATGAAAAAGTTATTAGTAACAGGTTCGTCTGGTTTAATCGGTTCCGAAGTTTGCATTCATTTTGCAGAACAGGGTTGGGAAATACATGGTGTAGATAACAATCAAAGAGCAGTTTTTTTTGGCCCCAGTGGAGATACCCGGTGGAACCAGGGCAGGCTTGAACAGACCATTAAAAACTTTGTACATCATGAGTTAGATATTCGTGACAGGGATGGGGTACTTGCATTGATAGCTACCGTAAAGCCCGATGCAATTGTACACACTGCAGCCCAGCCAAGTCATGACAGGGCCGCATCTATTCCATTCGAAGATTTTGATACCAACGCTGTAGGCACATTTAATATGCTGGAAGCAACCCGAAGATATTCTACAGTCATTCCTTTTGTACACATGAGTACTAACAAAGTGTATGGCGATGCCCCCAACGAAATTGCAATGACAGAAATGGAAACCCGTTGGGATTATGCAGATAAGACTTATGAAAACGGGATACCGGAATCGTTTAGAATAGATCAATGCAAACACTCACTTTTTGGATCATCAAAAGTTTCTGCAGATATTTCTGTTCAGGAATATGGCCGTTATTTTAATATGCCAAGTTGTGTATTAAGAGGTGGCTGTCTTACTGGCCCTAACCATACAGGAGTTGAGCTGCATGGCTTTTTAAGCTACCTGGTAAAATGTAATTTAGAAGAAAAAGAATATACCGTATTTGGTTACAAGGGAAAGCAGGTAAGGGATAATATTCACTCTTATGATGTGGCCCGTTTTATAGAAGAGTTTATAAAAGCACCAAGGGTGGCCGAAGTATATAATATTGGTGGAGGCAAAGACAATTCCTGCTCTATCCTGGAAGCGTTCGAAATAATTGCATCCATCAGTGGTAAGTCGATGAAATACAAGTACGATGAAACCAATCGTATCGGCGACCACATTTGTTATTATAGTGATTTGAGAAAGATGAAAGCGCATTATCCTGATTGGGATATTACAAAATCGCTGCAACAAACTTTTGAAGAAATACACCAGGCATGGTTGAATAAAAATAAGTAATTGTACAATTTATTTTTCCTGGTTGATGAAAAAATTCCCTGAATATTTATGTACATAGTTCACCTTGGCTTTTCTGGTTTTCCGGTTGGTAATGCGGCTATCCAGCGTGTGCGTTTTACTTTTAAGGCAGTGCAGCAGGCCGGCTTTACACCCTTAATTATCAACAAGCAAAGCACACATGAAAAAGTAGCGTATAAAAAACATGTAAACCGTTTTGACGGGTTGATTTTTTTAGACACTTCGCCAATATTAACAAAGTCTCCTTCTTTTTTAAAAAGAAATATCAATAAGATTCAAGGCCTGTTGGGGGAAATAAAATTGCTGTGTGGCCGCAGAAAAAAAATTAAGTCTGCTATACTCTACACTCCGGGCTTTGCAGAACTTGTTTATTACAGGATAGTTTCAAAGCTGCTGGGTTTTAGTTTGGTGATACAGTATGTAGAACACCGGTCTTCTATTGCAGACAGAGATTCTTTTTTTACCAAAATAAATGATAAGCTTTTTGATGGCTATTGCGCCAGTTTTTGTGATGGGGTAATTGGCATCAGTGAATTTTTGATGGCAGAAATCCGCAAAAAAAAACCGCAGCTGCCCATGATTAAAATACCCGCCATCTGCGATTTCAGGGACTTTGAAATTATTGAAGCGGCAAAGCTCGATTATAAATATTTCCTGTATTGTGGTACCATCAATTATACACCGGTGATAGATTTTGTCCTTGCTTTTTTTGAAAAGGTAAGAGATGAAAATTTATATAATGGAAAATTAATGTACATCATTGGCGGAAACAGTCTAAAAAATTTTGCGGCGATTGAAGCGGCATTTAAAAATAGCAAGTACAGCAGCGATATTATTTTGTATAAAAACATGCCGTATAATAATATCATCCCACTGTATAAATCTGCCGACCTCCTGATAATTCCTTTGCGGAATAATATCCAGGACATTGCAAGGTTTCCTCATAAGGTAAGTGAATACACAGCCTCCGGCCGGCCATTGATCTCTTCTAAAATAGGGGAATTAAAATATTATTTTAAAGACAAAGAATCTGCGTTGTTGGCAGACGATTATGATATTGATATGTATGTAGATGCCCTCAGGCAAATGAAACAAAATAATCTAAGCTTTGATGATATCGGCAGAAAGGGATATGAAGTTGGATATAATAATTTTCATTACACTTCTAACGTTGAGGGGATAAAAAACTTTTTCAATAATTTGTAAGAATATATTTTAGCCAGACTTAAGGCCTCACAAATTTTTGGGGTAATCAAAAAATAAAAACTCCTTCTTTGCTTTTTTAAAATCTGCCCATTTGGGCGTATTTATTTTTACGGCAAAAATACCGCAGGTAGGAATATAGTCCACCTTTACCGTATCTGTTAACAGGTTGGCAAATTCAGTAATACCGCTGTTGTGAGAAAATACCGCCACGGCATTTAGTGAATCATCTAAATTACTTATCACATCAAAAAAAGCATTGGTATCCGCATGGTACAATTTTGAAATAAAAATAATGGCATCGTTATTTTGGAGATACACATCAGCAAAAAATTCTGCTGTTTTTTTTGCTCTTTTTGCCGGGCTTGATACAAAAGCATCAATATGTAAGTTTTGCGATTTTAATCTTTTTGCCATTGCCGGTGCATCTTTAATACCCCGGTCATTTAGCGGACGTTCAAAGTCAGTAAGGGTACCAATCTCCCAACTGCTTTTTGCATGACGGATTAAAAGAAGTGTTTTGCCCCCATCCCTTAAAGGGGAGTTATTTGAAGCGTCAGTCGAATTAGTCATTTCTCTTATTTTAAAATAGTAAAAACTTCAAGCAACAACATACTCTTGTCTTACTCCCCTTTTAGGGATGGGGTTAATACCCTCTCACATTTTTCCCTTCCATATAATTCATAAACGCTTTGTTGCAAACCCGGTTGCCACCAGGTGTGGGGTAGTTACCAGTAAAATACCAATCGCCGGTATTGGTCGGGCAGGCTAAATGTAAAGTATCAATTGTCTGATAAATTACATCTACCGGTATGTTGATTTCTTTTGGTGTAATGAGCTGCGCTATTTTATTTGAGATCTGCTCCAGCGTAAAAGGCTTATACACTTTTCTTACCACATTTTCAGTATGCAGCTGGTTGTTGCGTTGCAGTTCTTTGCACAAAACTAATAATTCATCCAGTAATATTTCCTGGTTAGTTTCATGGAGCAAATCAATAGCAGCCCTGAAAGCAATAAAGTCTCCCAGTTTACTCATATCAATACCATAACAATCGGGATAACGTATTTGCGGAGCCGAAGAAACAACGATGATGCGTTTTGGTTTTAATCTTGCCAGCATCCGGATAATACTTTCTTTCAATGTGGTTCCCCTTACAATGGAATCATCAATTACTACCAGCGTATCAACATCATCCCTCACGGTGCCATAGGTAATATCATACACATGCTGCACCATTTCATTGCGGTTGGTGTCTTCTGTAATAAAGGTCCGCAATTTTACATCTTTGATGGCTATTTTTTCTATCCTCACTTTCCGGCTCACCATTTCTGTTAGTTTGGCTTCATCATAATCATTTCCCCAGCTTAATATTTTTTCAATTTTCACTTTAGTTAAATAATCTTCAGCCCCTTTCAACAAACCATAAAAAGCAGTTTCAGCCGTGTTGGGAATAAAAGAAAAAATAGTATTCTTCAGATCATGATTAATAGCTTTCAAAACTGGTTCACTCAGGTAATAACCCAAAGCGTTTCTTTCTTTATAAATTTTTTCATCACTGCCGCGGCTGAAATAAATCCGTTCAAAACTACAAGCCCTTCTTTCTTTTGCCTCCACAATTTGCTGAATGCTGTAATTGCCATCTGCATTTACAATCAGGGCACAGCCCGGCATCAGTTCCTGCACTTCATTTTCACCAACATTGAATGCTGTCCTGATGGCAGCCCTTTCACTTGCTGCCACAATCACATCATCATTTATATAATAATAAGACGGACGGATACCATGAGCATCTCTCATTACAAATGCATTTCCGTCGCCTGTCAAACCACAAAAATTAAAACCACCATCAAAAAGGGGCACTGCTTTTTTAAGCACTTTGGCAACATCTAAATTTTCGGGGAAAGCCTCATCTGCTTTTACCAAAAAATGATGCAGTACTTCCATCATTGCTGCCAGGTCGCTTTGTTTTTGAAACACACCCGGTTCCATATTTACCAGGCCAAATAGCTCTTCAGTATTTACTAAATTAAAATTGCCGGCAAGTGCAAGGTTTCTTGCCGGTATAATATCTCTTTTAATAAATGGGTGGCAAAATTCTACATTATTTTTTCCCTGTGTGCCATACCGCAAATGACCTAATAATAATTCACCCAGGTAGTTGATGTGGCCTTTCATTAACCCCGGGTGGTTCTTAATATCCGGCTGGTATTTTTCTATTTCTTCAATCTCTTTACCAATTTGAAAAAAGAGATCGGCAATAGGTTGGTTGGCACTGCTTCGTAAACGGTGCAGAAAAGGATAACCTGGTTCTACATTCAATTTAATAGTGGCAATGCCAGCCCCATCTTGTCCACGGTTGTGCTGCTTTTCCATCAATAAGTATAACTTGTTGAGGCCGTAGAGTACAGAGCCGTATTGCTGCTGATAATAACTGAAGTTTTTGCGAAGGCGAATGAAGGCGAGGCCACATTCGTGTTTAATTTCGTCGCTCATGATGTGAAATGAGAGGCAAAGTTAACTGTTTGTAAAACAAAAATCCCTCCGTTGGATAGCGAAGGGAAGAAATATCATTTTGGTTAACTATAAACCACTGATGCAAAGGCCGATTTGATAAGGCCTTATGTCTGCACCGGTGCCATCTTTTAATAATGTAGAAAGCTGGTAAGTGCCAACTAAAGAAAAAGCACCTACTCCTACCCTTGCTGTTGCCACTACACGGGTGCCATTAAAAAATGTTTTTTTACTTTCTTTTAAAGTGTAAGAATTAATGGTGGTGCCAATGCTGTTTTGCAAAGTCTTTCCTTTGGTGTGGGCATTTATCATTGTACCTATTTTTAGTCCAAGGGCGGCTTTCCAGCATTTATTTTCTTTTTCTGGATTAAAGGTATAACGCAACTCAACGGGCACTTCGGCAAATACAGTAACCAATTTATATTTTTTAAAATGGTCGGTAGAGTCAGCATTTTTAAAAGGAAGTACGGTTCCTGTTGCAGTAATACCAATGTCTGTATTCTTAAAAAACATACTGCTTCCATTTATACCCAACCCAAAAGCCACGGCCCAGTGGGGGTCAGTCTTAAAAGGTTTATTAAGCATAATAGATATACCCAGCCCTCTTGATAAGCCAGCCATTCTGTTGGTAATGCTGTCTGGAGCACCAGCCCAGTGGTCGCTGGTTAATTGTAGCATAATATGATCGCCGGGTTGTTCTAAAGTTGTTTTTTTCCAGTCTTTCTTGGGTGTTTGGGCAGCAGAGATTAAAAAAGAGCTAAAGGCAAATAAAGTAAAAACGATTTTCTTCATAAAATGTAATCTTGAATAACAAAAATACCCGCCATCGGGGTTAATGAAAGGTTAAATGAACTTATAAAAACTGCCCGAAATATTTCGGGCAAGTTTTGTTTGGTGGGCCCACCTGGGCTCGAACCAGGGACCACCTGATTATGAGTCAGGTGCTCTAACCAACTGAGCTATAGGCCCT
>JANLQY010000178.1:0-12827 GCA_031368105.1 Chitinophagaceae bacterium | reverse complement strand
TTCAAAGAGGAAAGATAAGCCAGGCAATCTCCCTCACCAGTAAATTGTCGATTGAATGTTATTGAGTTCACACCAACAAATTTAACCCGTTCTGCCATAAGGCAAAGATAATATGTTGCGACCTAAACGCCTATACCTGTTAGTTTAATTCATGATCTACAAAATACATATCAATCTCACCAATATTTTTTGCAAAAATCTTTCCCCTGTAAGTACAGGCAAACTTATGTTTTATTAACTCGTAAGTAGCTGCAGAAATATTTACCCTGCCGGGTAGTCCATTACTTTCCATCCTGCTGGCAACATTCACCGTGCCGCCCCAGATATCATAGGCATATTTCTTTTTACCTACCACACCTGCTACAATTGGCCCTGTATTAATGCCAATACGAATTTCCCATGGAGGCAAATTGTTTTGCAGCCGCATTTCATTTCTGGCGATAATGTAATTCTGTATCTCCACACTTGCCCTTATCATATTTATCACATGTCCGTCATCCTCTGTAGGAATACCACCGGCACACATATAGGAGTCTCCAATTGTTTTTATTTTTTCTAGATTATACTTCTCTATTATCTCATCAAATGCAATAAAATAAGCATTCAGTTCGGATACGATTTCTTGTGGAGAAAGTTCATCAGCCAGTTTAGAAAAACTTTTAAAGTCGGTAAATAATACTGATGCTTTTTCATAATACCGTGGTGTGGCACTGCCGGTTTTTTGCAACTCACTGGCCACTTCCGAAGGAAGGATGTTCAACAACAGGTGTTCAATTTCTGCCTTCTGGCTGTCAAGTAATTTATTTGTTTTAATCTTATTCCGGTAATCCCTGTAAATAATAAATATAATGATGAGTACCAGTACCAACCCTGCACTCAGTGCATTTTTGGCTATCCGCTGACGGTTCAATTCAAGCAATTGCAACGCTTTATCTTTTTGTAACAAATCTATTTGTCCCTGTTTTTTGTAGAGGTCAAAACTTGTTTGATATCCCACCAGTTTTTTGTCAAGGTCTATATTGTACAATGTATCTTTTACCTGGGAGTAGAGTACATCATATTTATAGGCACTTTCAAAATCTTTCAGTTTTGCAAATGATGTTGACAGACCGGAATAAGCATTTTTTAATTCAATACTTTTATCACTCATTTTCAAAGCAAATGTTACCGCCTTATTGTAAGCATCAATGGCTAATTTATCATCCCCTTTTTTACTATAGGTGTCGCCCAAATACAAAGTTGATTGTGCCATATATAATAATCCATCTGCTTTACTGGCTGTATCAAATGCTTCTTTATGGTATTTAATTGCCTCTCCATAACTACCCTTCTTTGCATAAAAACGCCCCAGGTTGTTTAATGCATAAGGCAAATCTTCAGAGTTGTCCAATCCGGATTTAGACTTCTTAAAATAAAAAAGGGCTGAGTCAAATTGATTTCTGTCAAGGTAAATTTCTCCAATATTTGCCGAAGCACTGCCAATGGTATTATTGTCATTTAATTCCTCACTTAACGGTAATGATTTTATAAAATACCCCAGCGCTTTATTGTGATTGGCGGGGTTGTGATAATACACATTTCCGATATTGATGTACACTGTTGCCAAACGTAGTTTATCGGCCAGTTCTTCTGCCACTTTAAGAGACTTAAAATAATATTCCAACGCTTTGGCATCTTCTGTTTGATTACTATATACAGCACCAATATTACTTAACAGGTTTGCTACACCAACTTTATCTCCCAGTGAATCAAATTCATTTAAAGACTGAGTCCAGTAATCAAGTGTCTCAAGATATTTTCCCTGGTTATAATAAACCATCCCAATGCCCTTAAGTGCCAGGGCTCTTCCTTTTTGGAACTGTAGTTTTGTTGCCAGGTCTCTTGCACTATTTGCATACAGGAGAGCTTCTTCTACAGGCAAGTTGCTGCTTTTACTTAAGGCCAGTAAGGTATTTACCTTAGCCGTATCTTCTTTAGCATTATTCAAAACTCTTTTTAAATTTTCTGTCTGAAGGCTTTGAGCAATACAGGATGCAGAGAATAAAAGGTACAGCAGAACATGAAGTATTTTTTTTATACCCATTGAAAAGAATTTATTATCTGGCAGATAAAAATATTTTTGAATTTTTTATTCGTAAATATACTTAAAAAGAAGGAAGGAATTTTTAGATTCCTTCCTTCACTTTTGAATATGTTAGATTAATCAGAGTTTAATAATCTTAAATACTTTAGCCGTTTTACAGATTACTACTTTTACAAAATAAATACCCTTTCTAAAACGGGATAAATCAAATATGGAAGTATTATCCCCGGTTGACTGAATTGATTTTAGCAGGTATGTTTTCCCCAGCACATCTGTAATGCTAATTTCATTTCTCACGGCAGCCTGCTGGCCGATTAATACAATCAACCTGTCCTTAACTGGATTGGGATAAACTACGATTTCATTTTCACCAACACTTTGCACAGACACATTACCAACAAATGCTCTTGGAGTTGTTCTGGGTACACATTTATTAGATGTAGAACTTGCATTGCTGGAGGTGGAAGTTTTCTGGTTACCATTATAAGTTATCAATAACCAGATGAGTTTAGTTCCATCAAATTTTATTGTAAAAGTTCCCCCTGCTGGCAGGAATACTTCTGGCTGAACACCAATGTAAGGGTTGGCAGCATTTAAATTATTATTCACCCCGATTGGTACATATACTACTGCTGAATTGGGATTTTGGTAAGAAAACCGAGCCAGGTATTTAAAGCCGGATGGATCATTGATCAACGTATCAACACAATCCAGAGATGGTTTTACATTCTTAATATTATTGCCTTTCGGATTTACATACAAAGTGCCAGCTACATAAGTAACCGTATAATTATTGGCAGCTAAAAAATTAAAGGCCGATGGAATAATAGAATAAACTCCTGCCGCTCCGGTATAAGCAGGACTAACGGTGTACAATGGCCCGGAAGTGATACCGGCCACATCATTATTTTTAAACCCTGTGTAAGTGGATGTAAATATTGGCAAAGCATTATTTTGGTCAATTCCTTTTGTATCGGCTTTAACCGTTAGCGGAGCTTTGGTAATACTGAGAATACCGGGTTTATTTACCAGGTCGTAATTTGCAGAAGAGCCGCCAGTTAAAGAAATCGGGTAATTACCTGCCGCCGATAAAACAGTAGCTGTTGTGCCTGCAACCGGAGCGATAATATTTCCTGCCCCATCATTAAACAGGAATCCTGTGTATGCAATTCTGAAAGCAGGATTGAAGTTGCCATAAACTCTTGCAGTATCCACTGCTTTAGCTGTCAGTGAAGCTTTAGCCACAGTAAGTGTTGAATTAATATAATTCACTGTATAGTTAGCTGGCTGGGCAAGCTGAAGGCTGGCAGGTACTACCTGGTAAGAACCTGCGCCGATATTTTGTGTGCTTACTACTGCATTTTGGTTATTTAAAAGCGAATAAGATGGCCCTCCTGTTATTACACTGGCCGGAAGTCCCCCATACTTAAATCCAGTGATAGTAGAAGTAAAGGAAGGCTGTGCTCCATAAGTAATATTCAATGCATCAGCCTTAACCGTTAGTGATGCCGGCAAAATAGTGAGATTACCGATACCATAAGAGATTTCAAAATTTTCTGAGAGCAATGGCCCCGGAACGATAAAGTGAGTGCCGGATGTTAGCCCTGTTATTAAATTAATCGATTTTAATTCTGAAATAGTAAAGGAGGATGATCCATCCAAATCTGTTTCATCAATAATTACTGCTACATTGGAGTTGCTGGCATCTCCAACTGTATTGCTGTTCAGAACCGGGGCACCATTTACAACTGCTTTGGTATTTACAAATGCAGTTCCATTTACTACTGCTTTGGTATTTACAACTGCCTTGGTATTTACAATAGAAGCTGAAGCATTATTAACCTGGTAATCAAAAATAGAAGCAAGGGAAAGCTCCAGTATATGCATGGTATCTGTTACCGGAACTCCATTAACTACTGCTTTGGTATTCACAACGGCTTTGGTATTTACCACCGCCTTGATACTGGTAAGGAAACTGAGATTGGCAAGATCTGTTGCCTGTAATATTCTTCCATTTATTTGGGTACGGTCATCAATTAATCCGATGGCTGTATCCACCAGGTTAGATTGATGTGCCAGTGTTAATGCACTCAAAAATGCGATCCTGTCGCCAATAGAAATATTATTATCAGCATACTGGTAATTGAAACCTATTTTTTCAACTTTATCTCCATAAGTAAGTGTTGTATCCCTGGCGGTAATTAAAATTGGCATTTTATCAATAGACAATATTCCATTATTGAATGTATAAGTATATAATTCCTGGAGGCCCACGTCAACCGGGTTATTGGGATCAAATGCACTTCTGGAAGGAGTAATAACATACCTGTTTACGTTACTGGTACTGGTAGCTGGTGTAGTGTAAGTAATATTTGCCAGGCCAATATCTGCAAGTGTTAAACTCGTATTTCCAAGGGCTGCTCCATCAATGGTAATGGTAGAAGTAAATGCAGGCAATTGCTCACCAAATTTCTTGGTCTTATTATCTGCCGTAACAACAATCTGTTTTTTTATTGGTGTAAAGAAGTAAAGCGTATTAGATGTTCCCCCGTCAATGCCACTTGGGGTAATGGATGCTGTTAGTGCCTGTATAGAAGGATTGCCGATGAATGCTGGAATTTGTGCTGTACCAGTACTATCGGTTAAGATGGTGGTAGTAACTGGAAGGCCTCTGAACAACACCTGTGTATTACTGCTTAAATAATTTCCTGTGATACCAACAGTAAAGGCCTGCGGACCTGGTGTAATATTAGCCGGAAGAACTAATTGTATCAATGCCGGTAATGCTGATGCAAAAGAACGGATGGCTACATCTGCCCTGATATATCCATTTCCGCTAATCAAATCGAAGCCGGGAGTTGCCATGTCTAATGCCGAATTTTTTAGTATATCCTTCAATGCAGTCACACTTAAAGTTTCATTAAAATATTTCTTTCTTGCCTGCATTAGTAATGCAGCAGCGGCAGCGGCATGAGGTGCAGCTGCGGAAGTACCGAAGAAATTTGGCAAACCATCACCCTCAAGATCGAGGGCACCAAAACTTACAGAAGTGTTTACTCCATCCGGTGCAGTAAAATCAGGTTTGTTTCTTACAACTCCATTTACAAGCGTACCACCATTGGAAGAAAAACTTTCTATCTCTGGTGTGGCTACACCAAAAACAGGTGTCTTTGTATATCGTACAGCGCCTATTGTAATAGCACCAGTTGCATTTGCCTGTCCTACAATAGTAGAAGCCCCATTATTATGTTCAACAATAGTACCATCGCCACGGAAAATAATGTATTTAAAATTCAGATTCGGACTGCTGCCGGCAGCTTTTACAATCAGGATATCTGTTTCAACATCTGCTCCTACACTGAATGGTAATATTTCAATAGGGTCACCACCTAAATTGTTTCTGTTGTAACCAAATAAAGTAACACCACTATTGTTGGTAAGATAAATATCCAGGTCGTTTTGCGTACCTCCGGTTTGTGTTTGCCCCAATGAATAGATATCATCTTCCCATTGTAATACAATGGTGTAAACACCTCTCTTTAATGAAACTCTCTGGAAGATATCACCACCTCCAAAATCATGGGCATTTCCTGTTAATGCTGCCGGAGCTGCTACAGGCAGGAAGCCACTTTGATACGACTTGTTTGAAAAATTTCCTGCAGCACAGAAATAGGCTACACCCTGACTACTTACTTCATTTACAGCCTGTGCTATTGCCCCATCTTTTAAGAAAGGTTCTGTAATGAATGTGATATCATCTACTATCACATCGCAATTATTTTGTTTTAATTGACGAATACCTACCGCCATATCACCGGGGCTTACAAAACCTGTCCTGAATACAAGTTTTGCCTTTGGTGCTATATCGTGTACAATCTCCAGCATAGCCCTGCCTTCATCAACTCCTCTACCATAAGGATAATCCTGTAATACATCAACTGGTTCTGTATTGCCCAAAGTATTGCCCACACCAGGCAGGTCACCATTTGAAATATCTGTTCCTGCCGGGTTACCTGGGATGGTATTGTAACTATCTGACATAACACCAATCTTTACCCCTTCTCCATTGAGGCCATAACCATTCCTGATAAAGTTGGTTCGGATAGCAGCATCACCTTGAGTAGTTGTTATCCCCAGTCCACTTAGGGGAGCATACAACGGTCTGCAATAATTAATGAAGTCTGAGAGTGAATTAAGCAGTGGCAATTTGTTTATTGGATACAAGCCTGTAATAATATAAATACTTCCTCCATTACTTCTGATATTAGTCAATCCATAAGTAGGTGTTTGTAAAAGTGTGAGCACTTCTGCATATTTTCCTTCTTTAACAATCACTTCAATAACAACACTGTCGCTTTGCAGAGAAAAGAAAGGAGAAGGGGGTGCAGTGGGACTGTAATTCTGATAAAGCGAAAGTAATTCTGAGCCGATGATATTATTTACTTTACTGGTTACGATAACAGTATCTTTTGAAATGCAACCAGCTGCTGCGGTGACGGAAAGGATATAAGTGCCAGCTGCTGAAACTGCAATAGCTGCTGCATTTGCTGGTTGCACAATTACACCACCGTTAGTAACTTCCCAGTTAAACGTAACTCCTGAAGTAGTGGATGTTCCAGTAAGTGTTGTTGTTTCAGAAAAGCTTAAAGGCTTATCGAGGCCTGCATTAGCATTAGGTGGCGTACAGTCACTGTAAGGTGCATAAACAAGATTCACCCCACTTCCTAAATTCACCTGCGTACCACTCCACAATGCTCCGGTAATTTGTGAGCCACCCGTTCCTGAACCAATATTTATTCCAGAATAGGGTGCCCAAACAGTACCTGCCCATCTTGACGCAGTAGTTCCAGATCCATTTGAAATTGTAAATGCAAAAGCTCTTGTATTTCCGTTTGTTTCTGTAAATATTTTGCTTTCGCTTCCCCCATTTAAAATACTGGTGCCAATTTTGTCCAGGTACATATTTCCCAAAACGTAAATCCGTATTACCCCTGTGGGATGATTTTTAAAATCAAATACAAATGTATTGTTGCTGGTAAGATTGATGGAATTAAAAATATAGGTACCGGTATCAGAGAAGGTAAGTGTTTTATTGCCCGAAAATGTTACATTTCGGTAAGTACCCATGGATATGATTTTATTATTAGTAATGTCGGTAGTAACAGAGCCGATACTAATTGCTTTGATGGCCGGCATGGCTGGTAGTGTCGGCGCATTTATTGCACCAAAACTTCTTCCTAAGGCAGGGGTTGGCCCTGAATAGGTATTTGAAGTTAAAGCTTGCGTTACTTTCCCTCCAATGGAGCCACTTGATATAAAAATATTACCATTTACATCTACATTGCCATTGATGACTGTACCGGAACCTGCCTGAAATATGGTACCCGATGCATTACTGGTATTGGCTATTGCCACCCTGCCGCTGATAG
This sequence comes from Chitinophagaceae bacterium, assembly GCA_031368105.1. Classification (GTDB taxonomy): domain Bacteria; phylum Bacteroidota; class Bacteroidia; order Chitinophagales; family Chitinophagaceae; genus Ferruginibacter. Next base: position 5,315 of record JANLQY010000178.1, on the reverse strand, counting down.
TATTGTTATTTGCTAAATTAATTTTACCCTTACTGTGAATATTTCCATTTATTGAAGTGCCTCCTGTAGACTGAATAAGTGTATAACTTCCAACAGCTCCATTACCAGTAATGTTATTAGAGGATCCTGTTTGTACTGCACAACCGGGTGCCAATGGGGCGTTTGCACCTGTTGGGCAGGTACCAAAACCTCCAAACAAAACAAAATCATACATTTTTAATTGCTGTGCCTGGCTAACAAACGGCAGTGCTTGTATAACAACAAAAAGAAATAGTACAGGTGTAAATAACGGCTTGCACTTAAATTTAATTTTCATAAACAGTTTGATTTAGGATTGAGAGTTTGAAAAAAATACCTGGGAGAAACAGTCGAAATAAATAATGAAAATTCTAAAATATCATGGGTATATAATGACATTTTGCAAACAAAAAATATCCTGTAATAATAAAATATTCGGATAACTTATGTTGGCCTGAGAATTTACATTATCGAAAGCGGAGGGGCGGATTGGTTTATTAAATATGGATATAAGGTAAACAAATGTAAACATTTTTTTATTCAACACAAAGTATTTTTTGACTATATATCAGCATTGAAATTAATTACCCAAATGCCTGCAACAATTACAAGTTAAAAAATTTGATAGCTTTCCTTCATCAATATTTAATAATAAGATGCATTGATGTTCTTTTCGTAAATTCAATTTTTATGAAAGAGCGAATCATCAGTATTCTAAACATCAAAGTATCTGAGTCTAAGCAGGTATTTGATCTTTTACCCGTTCAGTTTTTTATAGGCCTTGCCAACGCTATTCTTAATATCGTTGCCTTCACACTTTTCATCTACGACTTTTCCGTTAAAACACTACCGTACATATATCTTGCCATTGCACTTGTTCTATTTGTATTGAATATATTGTATGAAAAGCTGGAACATAAATTTTCTCCCCTTGTACTGCTAAAGTTTGTAATCGGGTTTGCTATGCTTGTTTTGTTTGTTTTGTGGATTGGCCTGTCGTGGGGAAATAAACATGATTTCATTTTTGCTTTGCTGGTATCCAGCACCATCATTTATATGCTTACCAGCTATGCTTTCTGGGGATTGGTTTCATTATTATTTAATGTAAGAGAAAGCAGGAGGGTTTTTTCTGTAGTAGGCTCTGGTGATATTCCGGCAAAGTTGATTGGATATATTGCAGCACCTCTACTCATTAAAGTAATTGGGCTTGCAAACCTTATCTGGATTGCGATCTTTGCCCTAATTACCGGCCTTCTGTTATTCCACAAAGTAATACAAAAAAAAAGCTGGGATCCTATCCGCAAAAAAACAAACCATCAAAACCATCATGAAACAAAAACAGGACACAAGCAGGACATCCTGAATTTCTTCTTTAAAAACAAACTCATTTTTACCATATCGTTGTTATCTATACTGAGTTACAATGTATTTGTTCTTATTGATTATACTTTTATATCTCAGGTAAAACTTAAGTTCGAAAATATATCCGACCTCGCCATTTACATTGCCTCATTCTTTGCCATTGGAAGAATTATAGCCATTACTTTTAAATTAATTTTTACCAGCCGGGTAATAGAACGTCTCGGAATTATTTATTGCCTGTTCATTACCCCCATCGCACTGTTTTTGTTTTGTATTTTATTTTTTGTGTATCAAGATCATACCAATTACAATGTTTTCATTTTTGGTATCATGGCATTGCTTACAGAAGTATTGCGGTCTACCATGCAGGAGCCGGTATTTTTTATTTTATTTCAACCGCTAAAAGAACAGTTGAGATTGAAAGGGCATATTATAGCGAAGGGATACACCCTGCCTCCTTCGTTAATTGTGGTAGGGTTGTCATTAATCTTTCTGTTTAAATGGGGTATATCATTAACAATATTATTTACCATCAAAATCATTATCGTTAATTTATTTATTTGGGCTGTGGTTATATTTTTTATACAAAAAGCCTATCTGAATACCCTGCATAGTTCCATTAAAAAAGGCACTTTCAGCAGTGACGAAAATTATATTTATGATAAAAAAGCGATCGACATTTTACTGAATAAGATAAAAAAAGGAAAGAATACCGAAGTTATTTATTCTCTTGACCTGCTGAAAAAAGCAGCATATCCAAAGCTGAACGAACAGCTCAATGAACAGCTGCAGAGCAGGGAAAAAGAAATAAGAAAATATGCACTGGAGCAATTGGAAATTGCTGAAAAAATTGAAACCGAAGTCCTGAAAAAATTACTGGCAGAAGAAAATGATACTGAAGTAAAACAAAAGATTGTATCAGTGCTTTGTAAACAAGATGCAGATTATTTAAGTGCAATTACTGAAGACTTGGGTAACCAGGAATACGACATTCGAAAAATCATCATCATTAATTTACTGAACCACCAGGAATTTAATTACCTCTTCAAAGCCGGCAATGAAATAAATAACCTTATCAATTCTGCCAACCCGTTAGAAAGGCAATTGGCTATCAGCATCATTACCGAACTTAAGCATGTTCAATTTACCACAAGCATCCGGGGATTGATACAAGACCCTGATACTGCTGTAAAACGGGATGCCGTGTTAGCAGCATGCAAACTTAAAATATCTTCCCTGCTGCCATTGGTACTGGATTTGTCGGATAATCCATCCGATAAACACCTGATGATAAAAGCCCTGCAGCAATATGGCGATAAACTGTTTCTTGATATTCGGGAACTTCCAAAAGAAACTATACAAAATCACATTACCGACCTTGTCAAAATTGCAGGAAATGTAAAAGGAGAACATTGCAGAAAGTTTTTATTGGCCAACATGAACGACCTAAACCATCAAACCAATAAAACCATTCATGCCCTTTGGATACAGGACTACCAGCCAGAAGCCCCAAAAGAAATTGAAACACTGAAAAATTTATTAAATAAATATTTGAAATTGGGTATTAATAAAATTGAAGACCACTACAATATACCTGAGTACAATAATGAAAAAGAAATTGTAAAAAATTCGCTGATGAGTGAAATTAAAACCGACCTCATCATATCCCTTAAGATCTGCTCTTTGTTATTCAGAAAAAAATCTATCAACAGGGTTTTGGAATTAATTGAAATTGAAAAACATCAGCAGCTGTATAATGCTATGGAAATGATAGAACTGGAATTGCCAAAAAAAATATCAAAAGACCTTATCCTGTTATTTGATTTTATACTGGATCCAAATGGAAATAAAGCCGTTCTTGCCAAAAATGAATTGAAACCACTTTTTAATAAGATTTATTTTAGCGATTCTTTTTCATATAATCCATGGACCAAGGCAATTATAATGTACTGCTCGTGGAAAAATAAAATAACAGAAGACCTGTTACATATTCAGCAAAAAAAAGAACCATCAGAACATTATATTATTACAGAGACAAGGAATTTTATACATAACGCAATTAACTAGTTTATCTATATGCTGATTATTGAGAAAATTTTACTGCTGAAAAACTCAGATATTTTTAAAACCTGCAGGGAAGTAGATCTCATAGACATTGCATCCATCTGCACAGAAAATCATTTTGACAAAGGAGTAACCATCTTTAAAAAAGGCGACCCCGGCAACTGTATGTATTTCATTTATTCGGGACAGGTATCCATACATGATGAACAACATGAACTGGCCGTACTTTCAGAAAATGAAATATTTGGTGAGCTGTCGCTGCTGGATTCAGAATCCCGTTCGGCAAGTGCTACTACCCTTTCAGATTGTATTTTACTAAAAATAGAACAGGAACTATTTTATGACGTAATAGCAACCAACTCCGATATCTTAAAAGGTATTATGAGAACATTGTGCAGGCGGCTGAGGGTGCAGGACAGGATTACAGTGGAAATGAAAAAAAATATTCATGAATAACCTACAGCAATCCTTTGTAGTTTTTTTGCTTTACTGGTTCCCGTAAGTGCTGGGAAGATTTAGTGTGATATTGATGATTTTTTAGAAATTTTAATTGCAAGTTTTTCCAATCTTCATTATTGGCAACTATTTTATAATGCAAAAATTCCCTTCGCAAAGTATCGCCAATTGTTAAGAAATCAGCCCTGCCCAAATAATCCAGGTCTGCATCACAAATAATTTGCTGAAGATGTGTGTGGGGGGTCTGAGGAATTTTAGTAGCCATTATTAATCCCTCTACAATTTTTTTCTCATCTACAGTAAAATCCCAGTCTGCTGCTTTTTTTAAAAACAATTCACATCCTTTTTTTTCATGCTCTGCATAAGTTTGCAAAAAACCAGAATCATGAAACAATGCAGCAAATTTTAGTAGCAGCAACGCATCATCATCTATACCCTCAGAAAGGGCAATTCTTACCGATTGTTCTATAACATCAATCGTATGTTCTTTGGAATGATAGGTGAGATGAGGATTCAATTCATCCAATTCAGCAAGAACAATTGTCTTTATAGTTTCAAAATCTTTATGCGTCATTAGAAATCAATAAAACTATTTAAATACTAATGTAGTACAATAATTTGTATTTGGTAAGGTTAATACTAAACAAACACCATATCGATAAACTGATTATACTTCATTTTATACAAAATTACTATTAAATGTGCAGCTGTTATATTTAAGCTCCTTTAACTTATTTTTTTAGTCTATTAATGTCAAATAAAAAACCGGTTATGTAAACCGGCTTTTACTTTTATATCTGGTATTAATTACAGCTTTTTAGCAACAAACTTATGGCTGCTTTATTAATTGAATTTCAGCATTGATCCTTACATCTTCACTCACCATTACACCGCCTGTTTCTAATACCGCATTCCAGTTAAGGCCAAAATCTTTCCTGTTTATTTTGCCATTGATGGTAAAGCCAGCTTTGATATTCCCCCATGGATCTTTTATCACACCACCAAATTCCACAGATAAAATTACCGGTTTGGTAACACCATGAAGTGTGAGATCGCCAGTTAATTCATAACTGCCATCATTGTCCACACTGGAATATTTTGTTGCAGTAAATGTAATTTTTGGAAATGTAGCTGCATCAAAAAAGTCTGCACCTTTTAAATGTTCATCCCGCTGTTCGTTGTTGGTACTCACAGAAGCCACTTCTGCAGAGAAGTCAACTTTTGCATTATTAAAATCTTCATCGGCTGTTTCTGCATGTACAGTAAACAGGTTGAAGCTCCCCGAAACATTCGTAAACATTAAGTGCTTTACTTTAAATCCTATTTCCGAGTGGGTGGGGTCAACTGCCCATTTTGTTGTTGCCATAATTGTATTTTTTTATTTTTATAAATTATTATTCTTTTTTTTTAAAAAA
>JANLQY010000053.1:0-21048 GCA_031368105.1 Chitinophagaceae bacterium | reverse complement strand
GTGAGATGTGAAGTCCTGCCATTTTTCACTTTTGGCGGCATCTGCTTATCTTGCCTTAGATTCACCAACCACCCTCTCTCTAATGCGATCAATAAAACTTAGTTTATTTGCTTTTCTCAGTTTACTGACAATATTACCGTTTTCCTGCAGCACACCTAAGGCACTGGAGTACCGGGATTTCAAAAACTTCAGTATTGAAAAGCTTGGGTTTTCTTCTTCTGCAGTAAAAATGGACATGGTTTATTACAACCCCAACGCCTACGGCCTGCAGCTAAAAAGTACTGATCTGGATATTTTTATCAATGATGTTTACATGGGGCATACAGCCCAGGAATATCAAATTACGATCCTCCGGAAAGAAGAATTCAGCATCCCCCTAAAAATGGATGTGGACATGAAGAATCTTTTTAAAAATGGGTTGAACGCTGTTTTAAGAAACCAGGTACTGGTAAAAATTACCGGATCAGTAAAAGTGGGTAAAGCAAATGTATTTATCAGTTTCCCGGTTAATTACCAGGGAATGCAAACTTTTACTTTGTTCAACTAAAGTTGTTTTTAGAGAAAAATGCCTATTCTGCAGAGGAAGGAATTATAAAGATGTTGAGGAAAATCCGATTACTTTGGGTTTTGCATTTGAAATGCTTTGATGGCTTTTTTTATGCTTTGGTGTTTTTCTATCAGTTCTTCTGCCACTTCACGGCTAACACCCAATTCCTGTGTAAGAATGCCCGTAGCCCGGTGCCACAATTTTTTATTGGATAGCTGCATTTCTATCATTTTATTTCCCTTTACTTTTCCCAATTGTATCATCAACGAAGTGGAAATCATATTCAGCACCATCTTTTGTGCAGTGCCGGCTTTCATACGGGTACTGCCGGTTACAAATTCAGGACCCGTTTGCAATTCGATTGAATAATCCGCAGCTTTAGCTATGCTGCTCCCTGCATTGCATACAATACAACCGGTACTGATACGATTCTCTTTAGCATCAGCAATGCCACCCAATACATAAGGCGTTTCGCCGGAGGCTGCAATACCCACTAAAAAATCTTTTTCATTAATAGAAAAAGGCGAAAGGTCTTTCCAGGCCTGAGTCTTGTCATCTTCAGCAAACTCAACCGCTTTGCGAATAGCAGTATCCCCGCCTGCTATTAGGCCAATCACCCTATCATGACTTACTCCATAAGTGGGAGGAATTTCAGAAGCATCTAAAATACCCAGCCTTCCACTGGTGCCTGCACCAATGTAAAATAACCTGCCGCCTGCTTTCATTTTTAGCAACACGGCTTTTATCAGTTTTTCTACCTGCTGCAAAGATTCCTTTACTACCTGTGCTACACTGAAATCCTCCTGATTGATGCCGGAGATCAATTCCATAACCGATTTTTTTTCCAGGTCATTATAATAGGAAGGTGATTCGGTATTCTTTTTTTTATTCATTGTAATGAGTTAATGCAATGAACTAATAACGCAGGAAGTGACTCAATATTGAGCAGAAATATTCAAAATTGATACTGAATACCTTTTAATAAAAAGTATATAAGTCTGTAAAACTTAAATAATATTCTGCAAACCTATCTGACTAAAAAATTTTAACCAAGCCGCTTCTTTACATGCAAGCTCCTGTACGCAACTGCAAAGGCAGAAAACAACAGCAGACTTCCCAAAAGAAAAGGTGCGCCAGGTAAATATAAAGGTGCATTACTGTGTGAAAAATAAAAGAACAAATTGTTCATCAGCAATGGGCCTATTATGGCACAGGCACTTTGCAGGCTTGTTAATGCTCCCTGCAATTGTCCCTGTTCGTTGGATGGCACCTGCCCGGCCATTACAGACTGTAATGCAGGCTGGGCAATACCTCCAAAACAATAGGGCACCAAAAAAACAAACATCATCCAGCCTTGATTGGCTATGCCAAACAGAAACATACCGATAGTATATAACAACAAACCAGAGTAAATACTTTTTTCGTTGCCGAGTTTTGGATTGATAAATCTTGTAAGTCCTCCTTGAACAATCGCCACCAGCACGCCAACTACACCCAATGAAATACCCACCATTTTTTCATCCCACTTAAAACGGTACATGGTAAAATAACTCCAGTTGCTCTGTACTGCATGTGAAGCCAGGTATACTAACCCGATAGCAATTACCAATCCCCCAACAGCAGGGTATTTTTTTAACCGCAAAAGTGAAGTGAGCGGATTGGTTCTTTTCCAATCAAACTCCCGGCGGTTTTCTTTAGACAATGATTCCGGCAAGACAAAATAGCCATACAAACAATTGAGCAGTGCTAAAGCAGCGGCGGCATAAAAAGGAATCCGTGGACCGAGATGGCCAAGCAAACCACCTAACACAGGGCCAATGATAAAACCTAAACCAAATGCAGCACCCACCATTCCAAAATTCTTTGCCCTGTTCTCCGGGCTGCTCACATCAGCAATGTAGGCAAACCCTGTGGTGATACTAGCTCCGGTGATACCGCTGATAACCCTGCCCACAAACAGCCATTCATAACTAGGTGCCAGTGCAAGAAATAAATAATCGATACCGAAACCTAATAATGAAAAAAGCAATACCGGCCTGCGGCCAAATTTATCGCTGAGGCTGCCAAAGAATGGAGCACATAAAAACTGCATAAAAGCATACACAAACATAAGCCAGCTTCCATATTTGGAAGCCCCACTGATATCAACATGTTTCAGTTCTGAAATTAAACGGGGCATTACCGGGATGATAATACCAAAGCCAATGATATCAATTAAAAGCGTAACAAAAATGAACCCAACAGCAGCGTTTTTATTTACAGGCATTACAATATAATTTGGGCTGCAAGATATACAAACCGAAAAGATTATATGGCAAAATAATACTGCTGCAAGAATGAACTAAACTCAAAAAATTATCAACCTTTTAATTTTGCAACTAGGTCGATATACTCCTGCATGGCTGCTTCTTTAGATTTACCTTTTTGTTCTTCCCAGGCATTGTATTTTGCCTTTGCCACAAAGTCAAATGGATTGGATGGCGCTTCGCCAAATGCATCACCTTCGGTGGATTGTTTGTAGAAGGAATATAATTTCAGCAAGGTTTCATTGTCTGGTTTTTGTGCTAATGTTTTACTGTTGACTACCGCCTGCTCAAATTGTGCTGTTACTTCCATAATGGGTTTTCTATTTTATATTGAGTTTGTAAAGTAGTAATTTTTATTACATAAATTTATTTATCACTGTTTTTCTTAGGCATTCAACATTTTCATGGCAGCAATGTTATTTTAACAGAAACACTTCTTTTAGAAACTAATATTGATACAATTTTTCAACTTCATTATATCTTTTTTAACACCCACTGCAAAACTGTATTGATTTGTTATCCGTTTATTAATAAAAAATCATGAAATATTTATTTACATCCATTCTTGCCGCTACATTATTTTGTTCCTGTGCACAAACACAAAACAAGCAAACCAATATTCCTGTAACTTTAACTACAGCTCCTGCAACAGCAAATGAAGCAGTAGCAACATTTGCAGAGGGATGTTTTTGGCATTCCGAAATTGTTTTCCAAAGTTTGGTTGGGGTAAGAGATGCTGTATCGGGCTATGCAGGAGGTACTACTGTTAACCCAGGTTATGAAGAAGTAGCAGGTGGCAGCACCGGCCATGCCGAAACAGTTCAGGTATATTATGATCCATCAAAAATAAGCTACGAAACACTGGTGGATGCATTCTTTGCCAGCCAGGATCCAACAACACTTAACAGGCAGGGAAATGATGCCGGTACCGAATACCGTTCAATTGCTTTTTACAGAAATAATACAGAGAGAAAAATTATTGAAGCGGCAATAAAAAAGCTTACAGATGAGAAAAAGTACAGTGATAAAATTGTAACCGAAGTGATTGCTTATACAAAATTTTATCCTGGCGAAGATTATCACCAGGAGTATATCAGCCATCACCCAGACAATCCTTATGTGCAGCATGTATCCCTTCCTGACTTTGAAAAATTTAAAACCAGCTTTAAAGGAAATTTCAAGAAATAAATTTTATCCCGTTAATTTATCCAATTCCTTACGATAGTCATATTGCAGGTCTTCATGCAGTGTGGCTATCGTCTTTTCTATTTTTCTTATTTGTGCATGATAAAGATTATTGAGCGCTGTATTCTTTTCAATTGCTATTCCCGATTCTTTTAAAACGATGCAGAAATGCAGCAGCAATTCTATCTCCACCTGTTTTGATCCGGTATGCTTGATATACTTATTTGCAATTCGTAAAATTTTTCGGATTGTTTTTTTTGCAAAATACGGGTTGCTCCTGTTCACTTCTATAAATGAATCAATAATCTCCTCTTTAACAGAATTGACATAACCCTGTTCATCATGCGATTGAAAGAGCAGGTAATTGAGCAGTTCCTTATTATCTTTTTTATACTTTGTAAGACGAACGCATATTTCCACCAATTCAGCAGCAGGCAGGTTATTAAGTTCTGCTTTCAATTCGTTTACAGACGCTATTTTCATTGCACAGTTTTTCCAGTATCACTTAATCAATTATTTCTCCCGCCACATAAATTTGTCTTGCTGCAGCTCCTTTTGCCGGTATCACAAAATCTATTTTAGCTTTATCTCCAGGTTGTAAAACAATATTTAAAGTAGATCCTACGTAATTGAGAATAGAGCCAGTTTGAGCAGGAGCCAGTTTAAAAACAAATCCATTATTGATCTGGATGTTGAGGCTTTTTACATTTTCCCCAGAAGCTATAACAGTACCAATCACTATCGTTTGTTTATCTGCTGCAACGGTAACGCTGCCATAGTTTTTATCGCTCACATTCTGTGGAGAGCTGGCATTAAAATATTTATTTTTTGAAGTTTGTGCAGAAACTGCGGCATTAAAAAAAAGCAAAGCAGCCATGCAACTGACCACAACAGGTTTTCTATTCATCATAAATTTATTTTCAATAAAAGTATTGATTATTTCTTTTAAAAAATTTAGGAGATAACTAAAAGCGATTGTGAACTCATTGCATTGCTTTATTATTGCAGATAAATTTTCATCTATGAAAAAAATATTTCTCTTAATTACATTTTCTGTGGCAATATTATTTAGTGTGGCACAAACTTTAAAACCAGCTTCGCAAGACAATGCTTTTGCTGATGCCCTCAATAAAATAGCAGCAGACTTCCGAAATAATTTCGTTAACATCCAGGGCGAAAAATTACCTGCCGAAACAGATGCCGATACTTACAAATCAAAAGTATGTTTACCCGATGCTGTTGGCTGCAGTATTACAAGATACCATTCCGTAGAAGACAATTCTGCAAGCTGGCAGGCCGCCACCTATGCAGGAGACAGCTATAATGATGCGGTAAAAATGTATAAAAAAACTTTTGGCCTGGTAAAAAAAACTAAGCTGAAAGGGGCGGATGCAACAGGAAACAGTTTTGAAGGTGAATTAGAAAAAGATGACCAGAACGTACGGTTTACAGTAAGCTCATTAAGATTGAAAACAAATGACAAACTGTATAAAAATTTAGTGGCAGAAGTAGAGCTGATCAGCAACTACAATGGCTGGGAAGTACACCTGAATATCTACACTAAAAAAGCAGATGCCTCCCAGGAAAACGACATGCAATAATAAACTGCTGAGATATTTGGTATTGCTGTAAAAGTAAAAATACTTATTACCACACAAAAAAAAACCTCCTTACGGGAGGTTTTTCATAGACCTTACCATGATTTTTAACATGGTTGTTCTTCGATGGTATTGGATGGTTTCAGAGGTGTAAGTAGTCTCGATATTTTTTACTGTTTAAATGTCGAATGATTGTTACAACTGTAAATTAGCATTTTATTATAACAAAAATCATTTCAGTAAAAAATAAATTGCCGGCCGCACATTTAATAAATACTATACTTAGCATTTACCGCAGCAGTGCTACATTACCTGTAACAGTAGCTGGCTTTCCATCTGCGCCAACAATTTCTATTGCATAAACAAAAACATCCGAAGCAAGCCTGGTTCCTTTAAAGTTTCCATCCCATCCACCTGCTGCATCGTTGGTATAAAAATTTATTTTTTCATAGACAGCTATACCGGCCCTGTTAAATATTTTGAACCAGTTTATTTTTACACTGCCTGCTGCCCTTGGATAAAATACATCATTACTTCCATCACCGTTAGGAGAAAAAGTATTGGGTACAAATACCTCTCCTCCTGCATTGAAAACAGTAACATTTACTTTATCACTTGCCATACAGCCGGCAACATTTTTCACTTCCACTTTGTATTCTGTATTCACCAATGGCTTTACTGTAATAGCATTGCCACTACTTCTAAAAAGTCCACTTGTTGGCGACCAGTTTACCGTTATCACATCGGCTGAAACAGTTGGTATCAGATCTATTGGCGACCCGACCGTAATCTTTTTATTATCTCCTGCATCTACCAGCGGTAAAGCATTTACACTTACAGTAACATAGCCGGTATCTTTAAAGCAACCCCTTTCATCTGTACCAATTACCCTGTAGGTAATAGTAGTTTCCGGCTTAGCCACAGGTGCAGCGGAATGAATATTACTTAAGCCCCCCTTAGGCCACCATTCATAAGTACCGGCTCCACCGGCTGATAATTTTATTGATTCACCGGCACACAATTTTACCTGCTTTGTGTAATTCATTTTAAATGGCAATACCACTTTCACTGTTACAGAATCTTTTGCGTTACAGCCATTGGCATTTACAGCTGTAACTAGGTAGTTAGTGGTGGATTCAGGACTTACTAACGGAGAGGCACAATTGGTACAACTTAAACCTAAGGAAGGAGTCCACGAATAACTGTCGCCGCCACTGGCAACAAGATTAGTATTGGTTCCTTTACAAATTACTCCTTCACCTGTTATTGCAATTGCTGGCAATGGATATGCTTCAATAGTTTTAGTAATTATTTTTTTACAACCGGCATTGTTGATGGCAATCATCGTCACAGTGTAAATGCCTGCAGCTGTATAAATTTGCGGCTGTGGATTCTGCAGCACAGAGCTATTTCCATTTCCAAAATCCCAGTGCCAGCGGATACCGGAAACATCAGAAATATTTACCGTGCCGGCAAAAGTTTCTGTAAGGGGTGTGCAACCATTGACGACAGATTGCATGCTTACATTTGGTACAGCTGCAATTTTTACAGGCAAAGGTGAATAGAAACTATCAATACATCCGCTTTGTGTTCTCACCACCAATGAAGGATAGAATGAACCTGCTGCAGCATATTCATGCAAAGGATTCATAACATTGCCGGCATAAGTACTATCACCAAAATTCCAGTAGTAATTTGTTATGCTGTCGCTGCTGATGGTGGTATTACTGAAAGTAACAGGATCATTACCACAAACTGAATTACCAGGGAAATTAAATTTTACAGAAAGATTTACAATGTTAATGGTATCAGTTCCATTCACCGGCACCTTACAGCCAATATCATCTGCCAGCATTATTTTAGGAACAAATTTTCCGGGGTTACTGTAGTTGTGTGATATAATTGTATCAGAACTGATAACAGTCGTTCCATCATTGAAGTCCCAGACATAAGAGACAGCATCAACAGTATGTACTTTGAAAGTAACCATTTGCGGCTTGCATAAAGTAAGCGGATCATAACTCAATGTTCCCTTTGGCCCTTTTACAATAATCTGTTTTTGCATTTGACTGGAACAGCCACCACGGCCATTTACGGTTAAGGTTGCTGTATATATTCCCGGGTAAGAATAGAAATGAGATGGACTGTGAGTGTTGGTGGAAGTACCATCGCCAAAGTCCCAAAGTTCATCTGTTGCATTCACGGAGTTATTGGTAAACTGTATCACCAATGGCGGACAGGTTCTGAAGGAATCACTCATGCTGAATTTTGCCACAGGGTTAGTAATATTAATATAACTGTTATGAACACTTGAATCGGTACATCCAAAAATATGACTGATTACCATCTTTACTGTGAACCTGCCTTCGGTAAGATAACTGTGTCTTGGCGATTGTATGGAAGCACTGCCACCATCTCCAAAATCCCAGCGATAGGTAATACCTGGCTCTGCATAAGGTGCTACAAATGCCACTTGCTTATTGGTACATGCAACGGTATCATACGCAAAAAATAAAGGACTAAGTTTCTTGATGTTTACTGCTGAGGCAAGTAGAAATGAATCGGCACAACCTTTCGTATCAGTCACTTTCAAACTCACTATATAATTTCCCCGGTTATTATACACATGTGTAAATGGTGGCGCCAGCAATATTTCTGTATTGCCATCCCCATAATTCCACTGCCATTTTTGTATTGCATTGATGCCATCAGTGAGTGAACTATCGCTGAATACAAATGCTGAATTAGCACAGGTACCGGCAATGGATGTCCCAAAATTTGCTGTTGGGCCATTCACCCTTATGTAGCCTTGTTTTATAATAGAATCCCGGCAGTTGATCAGGTTGATGATAATCAGTCTTACACTGTAAGTACCTGGCTGCTCATAAAGATGTGTTACCGTATTTTCACGGGTATTTTCAGAATTACCATCACCAAAATTCCATATAAAACGGGTTACTTCATTAGAACCCAGCGTAGATGTAAACCTGGTTTCTTTTCCTTTGCACAACACCGTATCAGAAGCAAAAAAGTTGGCTTGTAATTTTACAACCTTTGTTTTTTTTGACTGGTAAAAATCGCAGCCGGTTGTTTGATTAAATGCTGTGAGAGAAACAGTGTAAAGACCGGTATCGCTGTAAGTATGCACCGGATTTAACTGGGTGGAAGTATAACCATCACCAAAATTCCATTCCCATCTTTCTGCACCGATAGAAAAATTATTGAATGAAAAAGTGAAGGGACTGGCACAGGTAAAATTATACCTGAACTTTGCCACTGCAGGTTTGATATAAATATATTTTTCTTTTGTTACCGTATCCACACAACCACCATTGAATACCATTAACTGTACTCTCATAAAACCGGTATCGGTAAATACATGCTTTGGATGCTGGTCAGCAGATTGAGAATTGTCACCAAAAAACCATTGCCATTCGTTAGCTCCGCTTGAAGAAAGATCTGTAAACCCAATTTCCGTATGGGCACAGGTATTTCTTGTATCTGCTGAAAAATCACCAATAGGTTTACTATTAACCTTCACGGCATTTGCCATAGTAACGGTATCCCTGCAACCTGCAGCAGACTGCAGCATCAGCGATATGGCATGATAGCCTTGTGTAGTAAAACTGTGTGCCGGTGTTGGACTATTTGAAGTAATACCATTACCAAAATCCCACTGGTAATTTACAATACTGTCTGCACCGGTTGTGGATACAGAGAAATGTTTGTTCAATGGAAGGCAACCGCTGTCTGGCAAATTATTAAAGGATACAAAAGGCTTTTGTATTTTGATATAGTTTATTTTTTTTACTGAATCCACACAACCATTTATATTTTTTATGATCAGCTTTACAGTATAGTTTCCGGTATCATTAAATTGATGAACCGGGTTGGATATTGCAGCAGGTGTACTATCACCAAAACTCCAGAAGTAGGTATTACCATTTAAAACCTGGCTGGTAAAATGTATGACAACTGGTGGCTTGCAACCGGTAGTAATATCTGCAGCAAATGCAGCGTTCACCACCGCATCCACGGTTATATTTTTTATAGAAGAATCGATACAGCCATATTGATTGCTTACTAATAATTTGACAGTATAATTTCCAGCAACCGGATATGTATAAACCGGGTTCACAGCAGTTGATGAATCGCCATTGCCAAAAAACCATCTATGCTGTATGGCTCCATTTCCCGTGGTTGTGTTTTGAAATATAATTTTGGTGGGAGTGCATTTGTGAGAAACAGCATTTGTAAAACCCGCTTTAATACCATTGAGTTTTATATAAGTTGCTTTTAGTATGTTGGCTGTACAACCATCGCTGTTGCTGGCTTTTAGGCTTACATTGTAATTGCCAATCTGGTTATAAGTATGTGAAGGATTTGCTGCAGTTGACAATACACCATCGCCAAAATCCCATTGCCAGGAACTGGTATTACCAGTATTGGAAAAACTTTGATCTGTAAAATTTACAGATAACAAATTACATCCAATATTTTGTGATGCAGTAAAATCAACAGAAGGTGCCCCATTCACAGTGACGTAATTTATTTTCACAACAGAGTCTGTTGCGTCAGCTGTTTTTACAATTAATTTAATTGTGTAAAGGCCTGGATTAAAATAAGTAACTGAAGGATTTTGCAAATAAGAAATAGTGCCATTGCCAAGATTCCATTTCCATTGGGTTGGATCACCGGCCGACTGATCTGAAAAATTCACCAGGATAGGTGCACACCCGCTAATGATATTACTTGTAAATCTTGCAACAGGCTGGCCATAAGCCATGGTGCTTATAAAAAGCAGCATAGCTCCCCACACAAAGTGAGGCTGATGGTTTTTGTTACAGGATCTTGATTTCATTATCGTACCATGAAATATGAAATAAAAAATGCAGCAGCTTTTTTTACAACAAAATAATTACTGAATAATTTGCTTAGGGGGAAAAGAGATTTAATGCCGATAGAGGCTAAAGAGAGCATGAAGCTTTCACATAGTTTCGGTTCACCAAATCCGCTTTGTACCAAGAAGCGTTTTTACAGTAACGCTAAAAGGGGGCAATTATTATAAATGGAGAAATTTAATTATCTGAGCAATTGAATATGTATAAAAAATTATACCTCGTTGGCGGAGTTAATGAAAATATTTAATCTCAATAATTAAATACAACTTTATTTACAATAACCCCGGCGTTTTTTGCAGTAAAAAACCATCTGGACACGTTCCGTCTGCCCGGAAGGCACTCATACCTTCATCTGGATACGTTCCGTTTACCCGGAAGGCACTCATAACCTCATTTGGATATATTCCGTTTACCTGGAAGGCACTCATACCTTCATTTGGATATGTTCCGTTTACCCGGAAGGCACTTATATCAATATTTTACTATGAAGAAAAAATGCACAGGACTCAAATTAGAATATTTTACTGCCACAAAATAACTCCGCCAATGGGTAATTATACTTTTTATTATTAAACTGAATTGAAAGATTGCTCAGGGGTATTTCTTTAATGACAGATTTTTTTAAATAGAATAAATTCTAATAAACTCAATCGCCTTCACCATATCGTCCCTCAATATCCTGTCGGCTTCATTAAAAGAAACTTCTTTTCTAAAAGCAGCAATAACATTTTCAATAATGGGGGAACTTTTTAATGGCCTGCGAAATTCCAGTGCCTGTATGGCTGTCAGTAATTCAATAGCCAACACTTTTTCTACATTATCAATTACTCTTTTGCATTTGGTTGCTGCATTGGCACCCATGCTCACATGGTCTTCCTGGTTATTGCTGCTGGAAATGGAATCTATACTCGATGGAGTACACAATTGTTTGTTTTCACTTACTATGCCGGCAGCGGTGTATTGTGGTATCATAAAGCCGGAGTGAAGCCCCGGCTGCTTTACTAAAAACAAAGGCAGACCATGCTGCCCACTGATCAGTTGGTAAGTTCTTCGTTCAGAAATATTAGCCAGCTCACTCATAGCAATGGCCAAAAAATCCAATGTCAATGCCAAAGGCTGACCATGAAAATTACCACCGCTTACAATCAAATCATCTTCAGGAAAAATATTGGGGTTGTCTGTAACAGAATTAATTTCTTTTATAAAAACACTCAGTACATAATCAAATGTATCCCTTGTGGCACCATGTACCTGCGGCACACAGCGGAAAGAATAAGGATCCTGCACCTGTGATTTTTTTTGTACTAAAATTTCACTGCCATTCAATAGTTCGGTTATTTTTTTAGCCGTGTCCACCTGTCCTTTATGCGACCGAATGGAATGTATCTTTTCATGCAGCGGCCCTTGTACACAATCAAATGCATCAAAAGAAATAGCAGCGATCATATCGGCCCATTGCAGTAAGCGGTTTGCCTGTACCAGGTTGTGCATACCATAAGCACTCATGAATTGTGTGCCGTTTATCAATGCCAGCCCTTCTTTACTTTGCAGCTCCATCAGCTCCCAGCCCATTTTTTTCAGTGCTTCTGATGCCGCTATTTTTTTGCCTTCATAGTTTACTTCACCCAGCCCAATCAACGGTAAACTCAAATGGCTAAGCGGTGCTAAATCACCAGAAGCACCCAATGACCCTTGTGTATATATTACCGGCAGTACATTATTATTGTACATATCCGCCAGGCGGCTTACCGTATCCATCTGCACACCGGAATAACCATAACTGAGTGATTTAATTTTAAGCAGCAGCATCAGCTTCACAATTTCCTCCGGCACTTCTTCTCCCAATCCGCAGGCATGAGATTTTATAAGGTTGCTTTGCAGTTCCTGCAGCTGATGTTTGTCTATTTGTACATTTTGCAGATAACCAAAGCCGGTATTGATGCCGTAAAACAATTCATCCCCGCTGTCTATTTTTTTATCAAGGTAAGCCCTGCAGTCATTGATTTTTTTTTGTGCACCGGGTGTGATGGAAATTAATTGGTTTGATGACAGCATATTTTTTACCTGTTCAAAATCGGTATGGCTATCATCTATTGAAATAAAATTATGGCTCATGCAGCAGCAACCCGTCCGGGATTTTTTTAGTTTGGAAATATAAATGTTCCTAATCTTTTCAAAAGTAATACAAAAAATATCACTACGGGTTTATTGGCTTTATCCATCACTCCCGGTATTGCCATTTGTATTTTTATTTATGTAAAAGATAAATATAACAAAGAGCCACTGGGCTTGCTGCTGGTAAGTTTTATACTCAGTATGTTCAGTACCATACCAGTCATTATTTTGCAGAAATCGTTTGGTATTTCTATTGAAAGCCTTGCTGATAATGGCACAGCACAGATAGCATTCTTTGCTATAAAATATAAACTTAACAATCATCTCTACTCACAAAGATCCCTTATCACCACACTGGCAACGGTGCATCCAAAAATATTCGGCATGTAAGAGATGGTACCGATAATTGTTTTTTTTGGAAAAGCCTTTTCTGTTACAATCACTTTTTCCTGATCAATGTCTTCTGGCGAAAACACCACTTTCACACCGGTAGTGATGCCAAATTCATGCAGGTATTTGCGAACATACCGGGCCAGTTTGCATTTATAACTCTTTGAAATATCAGCCACTTTAATTTGTGAAGGATCAAGTTTTCCTCCAGCACCTAATGAGCTTACAATCGGAATTTTTCTATCCACACAGGTTTTGATAAACCACACTTTTGGCGAAAGGGTATCAATACAATCCACGGCATAATCGTAGTGCTGAGCTTCCACTATTTCAACCGTTCTTTCTTCTTTTATAAATTCGGTGATGACAGTTAATTTCAATTCGGGGTTAATATCTTTCAGGCGCTCTGCCATCACAGCAGCTTTCAATATTTTTTCTTTGCTGTGCAATGCAGCTATTTGCCGGTTGCAGTTACTCAGGTCAACCACATCACCATCCACAATGGTCATGCTGCCAATACCAGCCCTGGCAATCATTTCAGCACAGATACCTCCTACTCCACCAAGGCCAACCACCAGCACATTTTTATTGGTTAACGCAATTAGCTTTTCTTCTCCCAGCAGCAGTTCTGTTCTGCTCATCCAGTATGGAATCATATTTTAAATTGAGAATTGAAAATGAATAAATTGATAATTTTGATTAGATAGTTTGTAAACTCTTTGCTTCCGCTATTTTGCATTTGTCAAAATCGGGAGTAAAGCCGAAGGTCGCAATTCGTAAATTATCTGCTATCTTGGTTGCAAAAATGATGGTATGCTTACTAAAATAAAAATAATAATTTTTATCCTTACCATACTTGCCTGCAGTGTTTCAATAAATGCACAAACGGTGCAGCTGCTTGCATCGGGAACAAAAACATCTTTACGGGGATTGAGTGTGGTGAGTGACCGGGTGATCTGGGCTAGTGGCAGTGGTGGCACCGTTGCACTAAGTGTGGACAGCGGCATTACCTGGAAATGGATGACCGTAAAAGGTTTTGAGAAAAATGATTTTCGGGATATTGAAGCATTTGATGAAACGGCTGCAGTCATCATGGGAATTGGTGAGCCAGCTTATATTTTAAGAACAGCTGATGCAGGTGAAACCTGGAAAGTGGTGTATGAAAATAAAAACAAAGGGATGTTTTTAGATGCCATGGAATTCTGGAATGAAATGAGCGGTATTGTAGTGGGCGACCCCATCAACAACAAAATTTTTATTGCCCGGAGTTTTGATGGCGGTATGCACTGGAGAGAAATTCCTTCTGCAAATTATCCTATGGCAGACAGCGGTGAAGCCATGTTTGCCAGCAGCGGCACCAATGTAAGAAAGCTCAATCAACAGGAAGCAGTGTTTGTAACCGGTGGTTTACGCAGCAGATTATTTATCAGGAACAAAAAAATTGACCTGCCCATCCTGCAGGGAAAAGAAACGACTGGTGCCAATTCGGTTGCAGTTAAAAATGCTGCAACCATGATAGTATTGGGTGGCGACTTTAATACAAAAGATGCAGTTGAAAAAAATTGTTTTATCACAACTGATGGAGGAAAAACTTTTGTTGCTCCAACTACTCCGCCGCATGGCTACCGGAGCTGTGTGGAATACATCAGCAAAAAAAGCTGGATCAGTTGCGGATTAAATGGTGTTGACTTCAGCATTGACGAAGGCAACAACTGGAACTGGATCAGCAAAGAAAGTTTTCATGTATGCCGAAAAGCAAAAAATGGTAAAGCTGTTTTCTTTGCCGGTGGAGTTGGAAGAATTGGCAAACTGACAGCACAATAAAATTTACCCTGGATGTAGAAAAACTTCCCCATTATTTTTAAAACATAAAATAAACAGCTCCAATTAAAAAAGCAAAGCTTATCAGGTACTTCCATTGAAAGGGTTCTTTTAAATAAAATACTGCAACCACAGAAAACACTATTAGTATAATTACTTCCTGAGTTATCTTCAACTGAAAAACATTAATACCATTTACAAATCCAAACCTATTAGCAGGTACCATCAGGCAATACTCAAAAAAAACAATGCCCAGCTTATTAAAATGGTTTTCCATAGTGGCATGTGTACGTCTTTTAAATTTCCATACCAGGCAACCACATAAAAATATTTGAAAACAAAAGAAGCATTATTGTGCGTATCATAAAAAAAGAATAATTTTAAAATTAATTACAAAGCGATTGATGATGGAATAGAATATTTGCTTTTAATAAATTAAATGCTTTGGCATGATTTTGGAAAACACAGCATCGGTACATTGTGGTATTAAATGCTTGCAATTTCAGTAAATAAATTTAACCCCTACAGACAAACATTTAAAACCCATTAATAACTATATAAACCAAACAAAATGGCATTTGAAAATTTCCCTTCGGCTGCAAGTACGCCGCCAACACCACCAGAAGCACCTAAAACAGACTGGCGCTTTTTTTTAACCATCGGCTTAGTAATTGCATTGCTTGGCACTTGGGGCTACATTATCTGGGATAAAAGCAAAGTAAAAGAAACGATTCAGCAAAAAGACTCACAGTACTCTTCTGTTGTGTCGGAAAAAGATACGCTGAAATCTTTGCTGGATGAAGCTACCATGCGTTATGATGGACTGAAAACATCCAATGCAAAAAAAGACAGCACCATTACTGCCAAAGACAGGGAAATAGCTGAAAAGAAAGCAAAAATACAAGGTATATTATCCAATGTAAATGCTACTAAAGCGGAGTTGGCACAAGCAAAAAGTTTAATCGCCTCTTTAAATACGGATATCGAATCTTATAAAGTGCAGGTAGAAACACTGAAAGGCGAAAACCTCCAACTCTCAAAAGAAAAGCAGGAAGTAACACAGCAAAAACAGGTAGTGGAAAAAAATTACGACTCTGCCAGGTCTGTTATCAAACAGCGGGAAGATGTAATTGATGTTGGCTCTACATTGCATGCTTCTGGTTTTAATATTATGGGTATTGATGAGAAAGGCGGCGGCAAAGAAAAAGAAACAGCCAAAGCAAAAAAGGTTGATAAATTAAGGATCTCCTTTAACCTGGACGAAAACAGGATTTCTCCTTCCGGTGCTAAAGATCTATACATCTGCATAGCAGGGCCAGACGGAAAACCAATTGCAGTAGAAGCTTTAGGTTCGGGTATGTTTACCACAAGGGAAGAGGGACAAAAAACATTTACCCAAAAAGTTCAGATCAACTATACACAAGGGCAAAAACAAATTGTAAGTTTTGACTGGAAACAAAATACTACCTACCAGGTAGGCAACTATAAAATTGAAGTATATCACAATGGTTTCAAAATTGGTGAAGGCATTGCAGTATTGAAGAAATCTGGTTTCCTGGGTTTGTAATTTTATTTAAAAGTTATAATAAAAAAAACGTTCTGCTTAATGCGGAACGTTTTTTTATGCGGTAATGATAAAAGGCAATTATTACTTCACTGAATACCAGTAATATTCCGAATCTTTTTTCCTAATTAAAATTAATGTACCACTACAACTTTTAATGTTTTGGTATAATTTCCTGTTTCAAATTTTACGAAATAAACATCAGAGGGCAGATTACCTGCATATACAGTCTCCACATGGCTACCAATTGATTGTTTGGTATATTCTATTTGCCTTACCGGCTTCATATCAGAACTGTAAACAACAATTTTAATCCGCTCTTCATTCTTCAAAATGTATTTTATGTTGAATGAATTAGTTGCAGGATTAGGGTATACAGTCACCCAGTCCATTGCCATTTTATTTTCTGCAATAATTAGTTTAGAAATAGGAGCAGGTATTTTTGTGGTATTGACACCTCTGAAAGCGCCACAGCCTTCATTATAAGCCCTAAAGTAACTTCCTTCATTAGCCTGGAATCCTGTGGTCAGCACTATGTATGCACCTGCATCATAATCAACAACAGATCCCGGCTGTATCATCTCTGCAGAAGTTATAGAATTGGATGCCTCATTTTTTGTGTAGCCTTTCCAAATATTGTTTCCGAAAGTTGCATCTGTAAAACAACCAAAATAACCGGGTATTAGCGAAAATCGAGTTTCCCAGGCTCCATTGGGTACCTGGTTGACTACCCAAATAGATTGATCGTCTAAAGGGTCAACAGCGCATTGGCTGTAATCACCACCTCTTCCATCTCCATCAGTAGATCCTCCACTGGTATAGAATACCCCGGTTGGAAGTAACCCTGCCCCGTCGGAAGAACTGCGAAAATTATACGCACCACTTTGGAAATAAGAAGCATTGAAAATACTATAAGTGACAACTACATCCGATTGGTTATTGACTCCTATGCTTTGATAATATTCGGAAGTTGCTCCCGAACCATCGTCTATCCTGCCTACTTGCTGTACCGCACCAGTAGCAGGGTTCACCTGCCACCATTGTGTTGAAGTTCGGGTTGTAGTTCCTGTTGCCGGGAGAAAAATGGCATGCGTAAACCAGAGTGAACCGTTCCGGTAAACGCAATTACTTAACATAGCATGTCCAAAAACATTAACGGCTGTAAATGTTTGGCCTCCTGACTGTTTGGGACATTTAGTTGAATCTGTAGCAAATGCCTGCCAAGGAGAAGTGCCATAAGAACTGCCATTAAACAATACAGGATTGGGAAACCCACTTATATACCAGCTATCTACAAATCCTGTACCTCCTGAATTAGAGTTGCCGGTTCTTGTAAGATACAACCTGTCGAG
Source organism: Chitinophagaceae bacterium (assembly GCA_031368105.1). GTDB lineage: Bacteria > Bacteroidota > Bacteroidia > Chitinophagales > Chitinophagaceae > Ferruginibacter. The sequence goes on along the minus strand of JANLQY010000053.1, from coordinate 3,269 downwards.
GAAATTATCGTAAGTAAACGCTGGAACTGCCAATTCTATTGAATTCCAGAAGTGGTAAGTAATGCCCCCCCCTGCGTAGGAAGCAGCCTTAGGTAATACATACAGTCCGACTGGATTAGATCCGCAACGTACATTTCCTGATACACAAATCCAGTCTTTATTGAAACCCAACTTGGCAAAGTCCATCCATGTCTGGTTTGCTCCATCCACATCAAATTCATACCAAAACCAACCCTGAGTGGGATCTGAATTATTAGAAATCAACACCCTGAACTTAGAATCTACTGAGGCTGCAACACATCCGTTATTGGCATTTTGCAACGCAAGTGCCACCCATCTTTGTCCATAAGGATCATACATAATTCGGGGGTCAAACACAAAACCTGACCAGCCAAAAAATGCAGCTAAAGACACCTGGCTGATGATAGCACCTGATATTTTATCTAAAATTCTTGCATCTCCATTGGCCAATGCAACGATGTGATTTGGGCCGGCAGCTATCTGGGCATCTGAAGGATCTAAGTTGGTCTGCTGATTGCCCAATGCAGTATAGGCGGGATGTTGGGAAGTAAGCCTTTGTGCATAAATTTTTTCAGGAGGGCCACTTGTGTTTGTGTTTTCGTTTACCGGTAAAATTTTAGCAGTGGCATGCATCGGATTAGGTTGTCTGTATAGGTCTTCTCCAATTCTTTCGTCCTCCTTTTCTCCTTCTCCATGAAACTGCTCAACTATTTTATTTTTTTGCATAAAATTTACATTTGCAGGAGACTGTTCCATTTCATGTACATCTTTAATGAACCCTCCAGGCCGCTGCATCAGCCCGGCTCGGCCAGCTATTTGTGCGCTACTTACAAAAGCCGTAGAGACAAGAAGAGCTGTGATAATAATATTTTTTTTCATGATATTAGTTTTTAGGATTAACCAGATTTTTTAAAGATTCAACTTCTTTTCTCAGCTCCTTATTTTGCTTACCCAATTCTATAATATACAGAGTAAGCTCTTCTATTTTTTCCATAGTTTTTGTCTGCATTTCACCCAGCATTATGCCGGTTTCTTTCATCTCGTTAGCAGCAGGAATGCCCGGTAAGTGCTTGTCTGCATTAATTTTGGCTTCTAACTCTTCCAAAGACATTAAAATGTGGTCTTTACCAAAAACATAATCGGGCCAGCTGGCAGTTGGTTGTACCCGTACTTCCGTGGCCATAAGTTTTCCGTTGATAGCGGCCACAAAACCTGTTGCACCCTGCGTTCCACCTACACGTAATTCGCTGGCATATGTTTTGGTTGGGAAATATCCACCCCAGTTATCAGTGCCGCCGGATGCTGAAGCGTATACCCCATACCGTGTACCTGCTGATCCGCTGGCGGAAGCTAAAATACCATATCCGGCACCGGTATAAGCACCGGCATCAGCTGTAAAAGAGCCTCCAATGAAACCGCCGGTCGCTTCAACGCCATAACCCCATCCATCACTTGATTTTGAAGTAACAGATATACCCCTTACATCTGATGAACCCACAAAAGAGTTTGTAACCTGCACAACCGGCGTTGTTACTGCTGCGTCACCAACTACATGGAATTTTGCAGCAGGTGTAAAAGTTCCAACACCTACTGTACCATCACTGTTGATACTCATTGTCTGGGTACGGGCAAAAGTATTGCTGGTACCCAGGTACAACCTGTTTGAACTGGCAATATAGCCATCGCCGGCACCGCCGCCTGCATTGGCTATACCAAATTTTAAATTGTAAATAGCACTGCCCAGCCTAAAGTCGGTATAACTACCAGTTAAATCATAGGTTCCTGTACCGGAAATGTCGAATTTTGCTGCAGGATTCCTAGTGCCAACTCCAACCCGCTGGCTTCCTAAATCAGCCGTCAGTACAGGGATGCCGCCTGATAGGAAATTAAATTTGTCCGCTGTATCCTGGTATTGTAAACCCCAATTGTTAAGGGCAGCCGAATGTGCAATCACCATGCGGTCACGGTTTTGAGTACCGCTTTCAAACATCTGAATCATAGAAGCATTTAATCCTGTGGTGGCAGGAAACCTGATAGTACCCTGCGGATCAGTAAAAATTACATCCCCATCCGTACGGGATACATTAAATTTATTTACACCAACGGATAATGCAGAAGCAGGTGCTGAGGTACCAATACCTACATTACCTAAAGCAGTCACCCTCACACGTTCCAGGTTCCTTGTACGAATAACAAAATCAATTGAGTCTGTAGTGCCTATAAAATTAGTAAGGGCAACAGTACCTGAATTTCCTGCCAATGTCCAGAAAAATGGTGTTTTCCAACTGGCGAAACCGCTTGCATCAGAAGTTAAGATTCTGTTCAATCCCTGCGTTCCATCCAGAATCCTTACATTACCCTGCACATGCAACCTTGCGGTGGGTAGTGGGGTGCCTATACCAAACCTGCCAAAAGTGTCCAGCCGCATCCGTTCCAGGTTACTACTGATAAATCTTACGTTTTGAATATTGGTGGAACCTAATGCAGAACTGGGTGTAACAACGTTACCTGCAAGATTCCATGTCTGGGCATTTGCCTGCTGGCAAAAGAAAAAAATCACAGCGGTTGAAAATGCTGTCATTGCGATTAATAGTTTTTTCATGATAATATATGTTTTGTTGTGAGTGAAAGAATAAATAAAAATCAAGTGCAACCTTTTTATTATGAATAATAATCAGGCAGATAAAAAACTGCACAACTGTTATCAACAAGAACAGTCTGTGCTGTTTAAACAAATCAGGATAAAGCAGGGATTAAAATTTTGGAGAGGTAAGTCGTGGCTATAAAAATAATGAGCGGCAGTTTGCTGTCATTTTTTTATAGTAATATTAGTCTTGATATTTTATATAATTTTCCAGATACCGTTTTATATAAATACAAGAATTTGTGGTGTAGATTTTTCTTAGAAAAATGAATTTACAATTAGTTTCAGAGTGGCAGTTTTGTCTGTTCTTTATTTGGCTGACACTCTTTTCCAATACAATAGTAATACTTAAATTGAAATTATGCAATACCCTATTTAGGGGATTTTTAATAAAACTGGTATATCTATGTTCTTGTTATAATTTATCAAGGGCGCCAGAGGCGCCCTTGATAAATATTATTGAAGAAAAAACAGTACTGACAAACTTTATATTTTCTGCATTACAAAGCTTTCCAAAAATTTAGTGTTAAAATTTCCGCTCCTGAAATCTTCATTTTCCATCAGTTGCAAATGAAAAGGAATGGTGGTTTTCACCCCTTCAATT
>JANLQY010000135.1:0-47794 GCA_031368105.1 Chitinophagaceae bacterium | reverse complement strand
TGCCGGTTTAAAGAACAGGTTACAATATATTTTCTTCTTTAATTAAATTTTTTTGTAGTGTCTAAACAAGCGAATAGAGTATCAGCAGCCGGGCTGCTGGTGGCTTTGGGAATTATCTACGGCGACATAGGAACCTCACCCCTGTACGTTTTAAATGAAATTATTAATGGAAAAAAGATTGATGAAATCCTTATTATCGGTGCCCTTTCCTGCATTATCTGGACACTAACATTGCAAACTACCGTGAAGTATGTTATACTCACTTTAAAAGCAGACAACAGGGGCGAAGGAGGTATCTTTTCATTATATACATTGGTGCGGCGGCAAAAAAAATGGTTAGTAATTCCTGCTATGATTGGGGGTGCCGCCCTTCTGGCAGATGGAATGATTACGCCACCCATTTCTGTTACATCTGCTGTAGAAGGATTAAAGCAAATAGAAGCGTTTAAGAATATAACGCAGACACAAGTGGTTTACATTGTTTTAGGCATAATGGCTTTTTTGTTTATTCTACAGCGGTTTGGTTCAGCATCAATTGGGAAATTATTTGGCCCTATCATGATTGTGTGGTTCAGTATGCTGGCGGTTTTTGGTATTGTACATCTTTCAGATGATCTGCAAATATTCAAGGCGTTCAATCCTTACTATGCAATAAAATTATTAACTGCATATCCAAAAGGATTTTGGATATTAGGTGCCGTTTTTTTATGTACTACAGGTGCCGAGGCATTGTACAGTGATCTTGGGCATTGTGGAAGAGGAAATATCCGCTACTCGTGGATATTTGTAAAAAGTTGCCTGATATTAAATTATCTCGGGCAAGGCGCCTGGTTGCTGGCTCATTATGATGGCCATGTTATTACGGATGAGATTATTAAAAGCGGGTTTAATCCTTTTTATGGGGTAATGCCAGAACAGTTCCGATTAATTGGAATAGTAATAGCCACTTTTGCAGCCATCATAGCCAGCCAAGCATTGATCAGTGGTTCGTTTACATTGATCAGTGAAGCCATTCGCCTTAACCTGTGGCCACGTATGAAGATCAATTATCCTTCTGAAGCAAAAGGACAATTATTCATACCGGGTATCAACACGTTGTTATTTGTTGGTTGCTGTACTATTCAGCTGATATTTCAAACATCCAGTGCTATGGGAGCAGCGTATGGTCTTGCCATTACATTGTGTATGTTATCCACCTCCATTCTATTTGCCAATTACCTGGTATCAAAACGAACGGCTCCCTTCTTAATTTATTTATACCTCGTTGTTTACCTGGCGCTGGAAGGAAGTTTCCTTGTGGCCAATTTGGATAAATTCCCTCACGGTGGTTTTGTTGCATTGATGGTAGGCGGTGCTTTGTTTGTAGTGATGTATGTATGGTTCCGCAGCCGCAAAATTAAAAACCGCTATGTGGAATTTGTAAGGATGGAAGAATATATTCCCAAGCTGGAAGAACTGAGTAATGATATTTCAGTGCCCAAGTACGCTACTCACCTGGTGTACATGACAAGTGCCAATAACCCAAAAGAAATTGAACATAAGATCATCTACTCCATCCTGAGCGGTAAGCCTAAACGTGCCGATATATTTTGGTTTGTGCATGTGGATACTCTGGATGATCCTTACACCAGCGAGTATGTAGTGGAGCATATTATTCCCAACGATATTATCCGGGTAGAATTCAGGCTGGGCTTCCGTGTGGCACCAAGGGTAAACCTGATGTTTAAAAAAGTAGTGGAAGACCTGGTGGCAAATAAAGAAGTGAATGTTACCAGCCGTTACGAAAGCCAGCAGCGAAATAATGTGGTAGGCGATTTTCAATTTGTGGTGATGGAAAAATTTTTATCACAGGATAATGAACTGCCATTTTTTGAAAGGCTGATCATGCAAATGTATTTCTGGGTAAAAGAAGTGGCACTGAGTGAAGAGAAAGGTTTTGGTTTGCAGCAGAGTAATGTGGCGGTGGAAAAATATCCATTGATAGTGGCTCCGGCAAACAAACTGAAAATGAAAAGGGTGTATTTGGAGGAAGATGAAGAAGAGTAAAATAGCAGATGGTTCAGCCTGCTTTTTAAATTTTGATATGCAACAATGAAAAGTATCACAGCCAAAGAGCTAGTACAATTGATAAATAAGAAAACTGATTTTCAATTGATAGATGTGAGGGAAGCAGAGGAGCATGATGAATTTGATATTGGCGGCACACTGATACCACTTTCACAAATTACACAACAGCATCAGCAGGTAGCAAAAGAAAAGCCTGTGATTGTTTATTGCCGCAAAGGAATCCGCAGCCAGATTGCCATTCAGCGGCTGCAGGGTAAATTTCCCTTTACTAATTTAATTAATCTCATCGGGGGAACAGAAGCATGGAAGAGGGAAGTGGATGAGAAAGTTTGAGTTGGCAGGATGCAACAGCTTCATAAAATTATCAGGAAGCATTTTAATTAACTGGAAAGCTTTTAAACCTTTCCTCCTTTAGTTTTTTTTGCAATAACTTTAAACGTCTTAAACCTTTTAAACGTTTAAAGTTATTTGTCTTCAATAATCATCTATATCATCATTGGCTACTTAGTTGTAGCTGGGCTTGTGTACCTGTTCCAGGAACGGTTTATTTTTAAGCCCGAAAAATTAAAACAAAATTTTTTATACCAGTATGATGTGCCCTTCAAAGAATTATTTTTTGATGTGGAGCAGGGTGTCCGTATCAACGGCCTTCATTTTTTTGTACCCAAACCACAAGGACTGGTTTTGTATTTTCATGGCAACAGCCGCAGCATAAAAGGATGGGCAAAATATGCTAAGGATTTTTCAAGGTATGGCTATGATGTGGTGCTGGTAGATTACCGGGGCTTTGGAAAAAGTACCGGCAAGCGGGGCGAAAAAGATATGATGATGGACATGCAGTTTGTGTATGATACGCTGACGGCTACCTATCATGAAAACCACATACTGGTGTATGGAAGAAGCCTTGGCAGCGGCTTTGCAGCCAAAATAGCCAGTGATAATAAACCCCGGTATTTAATTTTGGATGCACCGTATTATAGTTTTAGAAAAACAGTGCAGCGCCTGTTGCCCATACTGCCCATGCGTTTGGTATTGCGGTTTCATATCCGTACAGATAAATGGCTGCCCAAGGTAAATTGCCATACTTATATTTTGCATGGCACCAAAGATTGGCTGATACCAATCAGCCAAAGTGAAAAATTGCAGGCACTCAGTCCAAGAAAAATCACCTTGATCAGGATACAGGGCGGCGGGCATAATAACCTGCCCTCTTTTCCGGAGTATCATAATATTATCAGGGATATACTGGCACCTTAACCCCTATCCCCTAAAGGGGAGAAATACAAGAGTCTTTAAATTAAAGAATATAATGAAGAGCAAGAAAAATAAAATATTGTTTCGTTGGGTTAAGGTAATTGTTTTGTTGTACTCAACTATTGGCATTGTGTTTTTTTATGTGCAGGATTATTTTTTGTTTCATCCTGTGGTGATGGAAAGAAATATTCCCTGGAAATTTGATGTGCCTTTTCAGGAACTTGATTTGGCAATTAATAAAACAGACACTGTCAACCTGGTAAAATTTTTTCCAAAAGATTCCACAAGAAAAGGGGTGGTGATTTATTTTCATGGCAACAAAGGGAATATAAAGCGCTATGCAAAATTTGCCGACAACTTTACAAAGCATGGCTATGAAGTGTGGATGGAAGATTACCCGGGCTTTGGAAAAAGTGTTGGTATAAGAAATGAAAAGGTTTTGTATCAGCAGGCAGAGCAGTTATACAAACTGACATTATCAAAATATCACAAAGACAGTATTGTTGTTTATGGCAAATCTTTTGGTACCGGCATTGCCGCTTACTTGGCTGCAGTAAAGGATTGCAGGCAATTGATTTTAGAAACTCCTTACTACAGTATCCCTGCTTTGTTTGATACTTACGTCCCCATCTACCCCAATAGCCGCATGGCCAAATATAAAATACCAACCAACGAATATTTGAAGGAAATAAAATGCCCCATCACTATTTTTCATGGTACGGATGATGGCGTTATTTTTTACCGGAGTGCATCCCGGCTGAAAGCAGTATTAAAACCAACGGATGAATTTATAACCATTGAAAAAGGCAACCATCATAATTTGAATGACTTTCCTTTGTTTCATCAAAAACTGGATTCGTTGTTAAATCTCTGAAAGCAAAACGCTTTTTGAAGTTATTTTCAATTGATGGGTAACACCCACTTTCAAAGCATAATTTTCTTTGGAGTGGCTCACCTGAAAATTAAAGCAGGTTGGATAATTGTATTCCTTTACTAAATCATTGATGGCTTCGTAAACAGTTTTGCCAAAAGGCCTTTCTGTATCTTTCATATCAGTAAAGCCACCGATGATTAAGCCAGCAAGCTTATCTAATTTGCCGCTGCGTTTTAATTGCAGCAGCATCCTGTCAATCCTGTAAATGTATTCGCCGATGTCTTCAATAAAAAGGATTTTGTTTTTTGTATTGATGTCTGATTTGGTACCGATCAAATGACAGAGCAGGGATAAATTGCCACCAACTAATTCGCCACTGGCAGCACCTTTTTTGTTGAATAGATGTGCAGCACATTTATATTTTGACTTTTTACCAGTGATGGCTTTTTTCAGGGAACTGATAAATTCATTATTGCTTTCACCATCATTAAATGCCGCCGCCATCGGCGAATGCAGCGAAGCAATTTTTAAATTGGTATGAACGTGAGAATGTAAAGCGGTAATATCACTGTAGCCGATAATCCACTTTGGGTTCTTTTTAAATTTTGTAAAATCAAGCCTGTCAATAATCCTGCTGACGCCATAGCCCCCACGGCCACATAAAATAGCCTGGATGTTTTCACTGTCCAGCATGGCTTGCAGTTCATTCAGCCTTTCATCATCGGTTCCGGAAAAATAATTATCCGAACTGCCGCCCAATGTTTTACCCACCATCACTTCAAAGCCCCATTGCTGCAGGGTTTCAATGCAGGTCTGTGCTTTGTGTTTTGCCATGTACCCGGCAGGGCAGGTGATGGCGACAGTGTCGCCTTTTTTTAAGAAGGGAGGTTGCTTGATCATGAAATTTCTTTTAATAAACCGTTTGAGAAAGATACTGTTAGCTGATGTTTCACCCCACACTTCAATGCAAAATTATTTTTCTGATGACCTACAGGAAAATCAAAACAAACCGGGTAGTTAAACTCTTTTATTTTTTCCAGCACAATGGCTTCCAGTGTTTTTCCAAATGCCTCTGCTTCCGTATCATCTTTTTTTATTTTAAAACCGCCAATAATCAAAGCCGCCAGTTTATCTAATTTGCCGGTACGTTTCAGGTTCCAGAACATGCGGTCGATGCTGTACAAATATTCGCCGGTGTCTTCTACAAAAAGTATTTTATTTTTTGTTATTAAATCGCTTTTGCTGCCTGCCAATGTTTCAATGGTTTTTAAATTTCCCCCGACTAAAACACCGGAAGCTTCTCCATTTTTATTATTGCTGTTGGGTACAATATGGTAACTCATTTTTTCACCAGTCAAACATTGGCGGATGCTTTCAATGGTTTCAATTTGTATTGGCTCTGCCTTGCTCCAGTCGGATGGAAAACTGTTACACATTTTTGAATGAATGCTGGCAATGCCAAAGTTGCGGTTGATGTGATTGTGCAATACCGTTACATCACTAAAGCCAATCACCCATTTTGGATTTTTTACAAATTTGGTAAAGTCAATCTGATCAATAATCCGCACTGCCCCATAGCCGCCTCTTGCACACAGAATAGCTTTAATATTTTTATCATCCAGCATCTGTTGCAAATCTTTTTTTCTTTCTTCATCTATGCCGCCAAAAGTAAAATCTTTCTTTCCGACCGTGTCACCAATGGTTACATCAAAGCCCCATTCTTTTATTTTTGTTACCGCCGGTTGAATATCTTCCATCGTTATAAAACCTCCGGGGCAGGTAATTCCAATGGTATCTCCCTTTTTTAAATAACCCGGCTTTATTGCCCCCACTTCTCCGGGAACATTGTGGTTATTACTTAACAACAGTGATGGCTGCAACGCAAATGCAGCAGGTAAGATGGATGAGATAAACTGTTTGCGTTTCATTAAAATGATTTCATTAAAAGTATCATTCGCTTAATAATGCCTTGAAAGAAATTCTATAATTCAAAGTCCATATTGATAAAATTAGCCTTCTTCTGCTGGTTTCAAAATTAAATTATGCAAAATTTGCCGGCCGGCATCACAGTAAAAATATTTTCACATTTACCCAACCCTTTTTCTCCTGTAAGCAGTTTATATTGTAAGGGTATTTATTTTAACCATAAAAACAATACTTGGAAACAGCACTGCAAATAATGATACAAGGTTGCCGGCAGCAGGAAATACAAAGCCAGCAACAGTTGTACAAACTCTTTTATCCCGACATGATAAAAGTTTGTTTCCGCTACGCAGGTGATGCCGACAGTGCAGGCAGTATCTACAACAATGCCATGCTGAGGGTATTTAAAAATATCAATACTTACAGCGAAGAAGGAAAACTGGCCGGATGGATAAAAGTAATTGTGGTAAACTGCTCCATTGATTTTTGTAAAAAGAAAAATATTTTTAAGAATATTGTTCCTTACATAGCCGAAGACGAAATCATCATCGAACCAGAAGTATTTGAAAACCTTTCTGCCAAAGAAGTGCAGCAGGTGATTGCACAACTGCCCGGTGCCACAGCTACAGTATTCAGGCTGTTTATTTACGAAGGCTTTACACACAAACAAATTGGCGAGCAATTAAATATCAGCGACAGCACCAGCAAATGGCATGTGAGTGAAGCCAAAAAAATATTGAAAAAAAAACTTGAATGGATGTATGAAAACAAATTGACAACAGATGCAACAAGATAATAACATAGAAAATAAATTAAGGGAACTGGAAGAAGGGCAGCAACCTGATCACAGTAACATGGATGCACACTGGCAGCAGATGCAGGTGATGCTGCAACCCGGAGCAGTGGCTGTGAAAAAGGGATTGCCCAAATGGATGCTGAATACATTATCAGTAGTGGCGGTTGTAGTATTGATTGGAAGTGCGTTGTTGTATTTGTCTTCAAAAAAGGATGCTGCTGATAATAGAATTGTAAACCAAAGCAGGGTTGGTGAAAATGAAAAAATAAATAATGCTGTTCCTGTAATCAGCAGTGATTCTTCTGATAAGCAAATGCAGTTATCAGAATCAACTTTAAAGACAAACTCCCAGATTGTTCACCAGGAGACAGATGGTGAAAATAATTTTTCTGATAACGGAGGTTCCATCTTTGACAGTTTGAAAATAAATTTTACAGAATGTAAAACTTGCCCTTCCAAGAAAACAGACAGTGCTGTTTCATTTGCAGAAAGAAAAATGTTGTTGCAGAATCTATTTACACAATTGGAAAAACCAGAACAGCAATATTCGATTGATAACAGCATGGATACCTTGCTGCAGTTTGAAGAAGGAACGGTATTACTCATTCCTGCAAACAGCCTCGGAGGCAAGAGTGGTATTGTATTTACAGTAAAAGAATTTTACAAAGAATCGGATATGATTTTAAACCAGCTGAGCACCCTAAGCAATAAGGATCTGTTAGTGAGTGGGGGGATGTTGCATATTAAGGCAACGCTTAATGGAAATGATGTGGTAATAGATTCGGCAAAACCAATCAGGCTATTCATGACTGATACCAGCAACAGCATAAATGAAATGCAGTTGTTTACTGGAGAAACTTCTTCAAATCATTCATCAAACATATCCGCTCACAATACTGGAGACACTATTAGTTCAAAGACTGTTAATTGGCTACCACAGCTCCAAAATTTTTCAAATAAAAAAATGGTAACGCAAGTAAGGGTGCTGAATTTGGCAGATATGCCCTATTATGTTAAACGAATAAAAAATGGAGAAATAGCCTATTTTGATATGGATTATAGCCGAAATATTTCGATAGATAAATTAAAGGAAGTTTTAAAGCAAAAATATGGCTATTCTAAAGTAAGGCTAACGACCGACCTCTTGTTCTTCAGGAATCGTCATGTTTTCTATCGCTACTATGATAGCTATTATGGGGAAAGAATCGGAGACTCTATATGGATGGAAAAGGAATTGGCAGGTAAATATAAATTAGTTGGCACAGCAACCAGGACTGTACAGGTAAATGGGTTTTCAAATAATGCAAACTATAGATATTATCTTGATGGGATTGCTTCCCAAAATGATAATCGATATGCAAAACTTATAGAAAATATAAAAATCAAATACAGTGTAGATATTAAAAAATTTGGCTGGATAAACTGTGACCGTTTTTATAATGACTCAAGAGAAAAAATTCAGTATACCGTTAACCTAAATGATTCAGCAAAAAATTATTACACCGTTTTAGTATTCGATAAAATTAAGTCAATGATGAACGGATATGTGGATGGCAACCGGGTAATATTCAGCAACCTGCCTAAAGGGGAAAAAGTGAAAATTATCAGTATCGGTATCAACAAAACAGGAGGAACAGTTTATACACTACAACGAGCAACAATCAATACAGAGGAATTATCAGGATTACAATTTCAATCAACATCCGCAGCCGCATTGAAAACTGAATTGAGCAAAATGGACAGGTAACTTAGAGGGTCTGTTTTTCATTTGGCCATCCCGTTTTCGGGATGGCTTTTTTGTAGTTTGTAGTTTGAGGTCAATTAAGGTATTTTTGCAAACTTGTTTGAACGATTTTGTCAGAACGTGGATTTGGGTAGATTAAATTGATTTTAATGATTAATGCAGAATCCCTTTAACCCTGCAAATTTCTTAAAATCCCCATTCAGACAAATAAACGGAAATTATGAACGATCCAAAAAGATATTTAGTTACCGCAGCATTGCCTTATGCCAATGGACCGGTGCATATCGGGCACCTGGCTGGCTGTTATTTACCGGCAGATATTTATGTCCGTTATTTACGGGCACAAAAAAGAGACGTGAAGTTTGTTGGCGGCAGCGATGAACATGGCGTGCCCATCACCATCCGTGCCATGAAGGAAGGCATTACACCACAAGAAGTGGTGGACAGATACCATGCCATGATAAAAGAAAGTATGGCGCAGATGGGTATTTCATTCGACATCTATTCCCGTACTTCTAATAAAGTACATCATGAAACTGCGTCTGCATTTTTTAAAAAAATGTATGATGATGGATTGTTTGAACAAAAAGAAACGGAACAGTATTATGATGAAAGCACAAAAACATTTTTAGCAGACAGGTACATCGTTGGCACTTGCCCGGTATGTGCCAATCCGAATGCGTATGGCGATCAGTGTGAAAAATGCGGAAGCAGTTTGTCACCGGAGCAATTAATCAATCCACGAAGTGCATTGAGTGATGCAGTACCGGTAAAAAAGAAAACAACCCATTGGTATTTTCCTTTACAGAATTATGAACCATGGCTGAAGGAATGGATTATTGAAGGCCATAAAGAATGGAAGAACAATGTATATGGACAGTGCAAAAGCTGGCTGGATAATGGTTTGCAGCCAAGAGCAATGACAAGGGATAGCAACTGGGGCATTAAAGTTCCGTTGCCGGATGCAGAAGGAAAAGTATTGTATGTATGGTTTGATGCACCGATTGGTTATATCAGCGCCACCAAAGAACTGACAGAACACTGGGCTGATTACTGGTGCAAAGAAGATACGAAGCTGGTACATTTTATTGGCAAAGACAACATCGTTTTTCACTGCATTATTTTTCCTGCAATGCTGAAAGCGCATGGTGGATTTGTATTGCCGGATAATGTGCCAGCCAACGAATTCTTAAATATTGAAGGAGAGAAAGTTAGCACCAGCCGAAACTGGGCTGTGTGGGTGCATGAGTACATCAAAGATTTTCCGGGATGTGAAGATGTACTGCGGTATGTGCTTTGCGCCAATGCTCCGGAAACAAAAGACAATGATTTTACCTGGAAAGATTTCCAGGACAGGAGTAACAGTGAGCTGTCAAGTATCTTCGGCAATTTTGTAAACCGCACCTGGGTGCTGATGCACAAATTATGTGGAGGAAAAGTACCTAAGCTGCATGAAGATATTTTGGATGAAAAAGATAAAGCGCTGATAGAAGATATTAGTAAAGCAAAAGGAAAAGTAGAAAGCCTGCTGGAAGAATTTAAATTTAGGGATGCATTGTTTGAAGTGATTGATCTAAGCCGCAAAGGAAATAAATACATGCAGGAAAAAGAGCCCTGGATTGTGGTAAAAAAATTGGCCGAAAATCCTGCTGCTCAAAAGTCGATCGATAATTGTTTACACTTCTGTTTGCAATTAACTGCTAACCTTACAATTTTGATCAACCCATTTTTACCAACCACTGCTCAAAAAATGCTGGGCATGATGAAAGTAGTAGATAAAATGCTGGATTGGGAAAATGCAGGAAAAGTAAAATTGCTGAGTGTGGGCTATAGTTTAAGAGAGCCTCAATTATTATTCAGAAAAATTGAAGATGAAGAAATAACTGCACAGGTTGAGAAATTAAAATCTGGGTTAATAAAAGCAACAGAACAAAAAATGGAAGAAACTAAAAAACTAGAACCTGTGAATAACCCCCCTTTAGGTGATGGGGGTAAATCAGAAATTCAGTTTGATGATTTTGCAAAGATTGATTTGAAAGTGGGCACTATTTTATCTGCAGAAAAAGTAGAGAAAGCTGATAAATTATTAAAGTTGCAAATTGATCTGGGTTTTGAAACAAGAACCATTGTAAGTGGTATTGCACTTCATTTTCAGCCGGAAGCTATTGTTGGAAAGCAAGTGGTAGTAGTAGCCAATTTAGCACCAAGAAAAATGAGAGGTATTGAAAGCAATGGAATGATATTGATGGCAGAAGACAAAGCAGGTAAACTGCATTTTATAAAGCCCGAAGCTGCGATTGATAATGGAAGTGGTGTGAGTTAAATAAATCAAAGAATTCACGAGCCGCAATCCTGAAATAAATTTTCAGGTTGCGTTTTTTTATTTTTTATCTAAAAAAAGAATAGCTTAATTTCGATTTGAAAAAATAGTTGTTTAACTAACTAATTTTTGCCTAGCCATATTAAAAAGCATTTTTAAATAAATATTGTATGTCGAACAGAACAATTAAAAAAGTAGCCGTATTGGGAAGTGGTGTTATGGGAAGCCGTATTGCCTGTCATTTTGCAGGTGTGGGTTTGCAGGTGTTGTTATTAGATATTCAACCCAAAGATTTACCGGCAGATGCTAAGAAAGCAGATAAAAATAAAATTGTAAATGATGCATTGGCAGGAGCAATAAAATCAAATCCATCTCCGGTTTATACAAAAGATGTGGTAAAGAAAATTACCACCGGCAATTTCACTGATAACATGAAAGATATTGCTACTTATGATTGGGTGATAGAAGTGGTAGTAGAAAGATTAGACATCAAACAATCCATTTTTACTGAGGTGGAAAAGTATCGTAAGCCCGGAACACTGATTACTTCTAACACTTCCGGCATTCCCATTCATTTGATGGCAGAAGGCAGGAGCGATGATTTTAAAAAACATTTTTGCGGTACTCACTTTTTTAATCCGCCAAGATATTTGAGGTTGCTGGAAATTATTCCTACGCCGCATACAGAACAGGCTGTGGTTGATTTTTTAATGCACTATGGTGATTTGGTATTGGGCAAAACAACCGTGTTGTGCAAAGACACACCTGCTTTTATAGCCAACAGGGTTGGTGTATTTGGCATGATGGCCATTATGAATACAATGGAAAAATTGCAGTTGAGCATTGATGAAATTGATGCGTTAACCGGTCCAATAATTGGCAGGCCAAAGTCTGCAACATTCAGAACGGCGGATGTGGTGGGTATTGATACTTTGGTAAAAGTTGCCAAAGGGGTAGCAGAAAATTGTCCTGATGACGAAGCAATAGCAATGTTTGCTATTCCTGCATGGCTGGAGAAAATGCTAACCAACAATTGGCTGGGAGATAAGACAGGACAGGGTTTCTTTAAGAAGACAAAAGGCACAGGTGGCGAAAAAGAAATACTAACACTTAACTTACAAACATTAGAATACGGCCCAAGAAGCAAAGCAAAATTTGCCACTCTGGAAGCGGCCAAACCAATTGAAGATTTAAAAACGAGGTTGAAAGCATTGTGTGCAGGCACAGATAAGGCCGGTGATTTTTACCGCCAGTTTCATTACAATTTATTTTCATACATCAGCTACCGCATACCAGAAATATCAGATGAGCTATACAGGGTAGATGATGGTATGATGGCAGGATTTGGCTGGGAGATCGGTGCCTTTGAAAGTTGGGATGTATTGGGTGTTGCAAAAACTACTGAAGCCATGAAAGCAGCAGGATTTAAAGTGGCTGCATGGGTAGAGGAAATGATTGCATCCGGTGCCAAATTTTTTTACAAAGTAGAAAATGGCAAGCGGCTCTGCTACGACGTTAGCAGCAAATCATATAAGGCATTGCCCGGCGGTGATGCATTTATTGTGATGAAAAATTTTGACAATGAAACCGTTTGGAAAAACAGTGCCTGCCGTACTTATTATTTGGGTGATGATGTGTTGGGCCTGGAATGGTACACCAAAATGGGCACCATTGGCGGCGAAGTGTTAGAAGGAATTCAGAAATCAATTTCGCTGGCTGAAGAAAAATACAAAGGGTTGGTAATTGCTAACGACGGACAAAATTTTAGTGCCGGAGCCAACGTGGGCATGATATTTATGCTGGCCATTGAACAGGATTATGATGAAATTGATATGGCTATCCGTATGTTTCAGAATACGATGATGAGGGTTCGTTACTCCAGTATTCCGGTAGTATTGGCGCCACATGGTTTGGCATTGGGCGGCGGCTGCGAAATTTGTTTGCATGCAGATAAAGTAATTGCCGCAGCAGAAACTTACACAGGATTAGTAGAAGTTGTTATTGGTGTAATCCCCGGTGGCGGCGGTACCAAAGAGTTTGTGCTGAGGGCTTCTGATGAATTGCACAGCGGTGAAGTAGATACTAATACTTTGCAAAATCGTTTCCTGACAATTGCTACAGCAAAAGTTGGAACATCCGCAGCAGAAGCATTTGAACTGGGTATTTACAGAAAAGGAAATGATGCCATCAGCATGAATAGCAGCAGGCGGATTGCTGAAGCAAAAAATGCAGTGATAGAATTGAATGATGCAGGCTACATCATGCCGGTGCAACGCAACGATATAAAAGTGCTTGGCCGCAGTGCGTTGGGAGCAATGCTTGCAGGCATCAATGGAATGCACACGGGCAACTATGCCACCGACCATGATGTAACTGTTTCTAAAAAATTAGCTTATGTAATGTGTGGTGGCGATCTGAGTGAACCCACATTGGTTAGTGAACAATATTTATTGGATTTAGAGAGAGAAGCATTCTTAAGCCTTACCGGAGAAAAGAAAACTTTGGAAAGAATACAAAGTGTATTGAAAACGGGCAAGCCATTGAGGAATTAGCAGTGCAATAAATCAATAAAAAACTGGGTTAAAAATTAGTTACCATTATAAATTATCAATTAACTAATTATCCATTATCAATTATTCATGTTCTCCGCAATCAACCGGTGAAAATGATGAGTGCCAGTTTCTCTTGTAACAGAATACCGGCCATGGTTGTAAAATCTTGATACAATTCCTTTCTGTACATTTTCTACTATTTCTTCATCTTCTATTTCCACTTTATCCAAATCGCTGCCGGCGCCTTTGTCATACTTATCTTCCTTCCACATAAAGGTGATGAACTCCACTTTGGTTTTATTTACAGCAATCGGATTCACTACATTTATTGATAAGCCCCAAGGATAAAAATTGAACATCATATTGGGGTACACCCAAAAATAATATGCTGCTACATTGTTGCCATAATCTTCTGATTCCGGTGGCAGATCAAAACAATCTTCATTGTCTTTGCCAATGCCCAACTGGAGGCTGGCTTTGGCATACAGCTCCGTACTGTAATCACCAAAGCTTAATGCCGCATTGAGCGAAGCATGAACAAACGGGATATGGAAACCTTCTAAATAATTCTCACAATACAAAGCCCAGTTGGCATCTACTTCAAAAGTTTTGCTCAGGTCGGGCCGGTGAATAAATTCATGAATGGGCAGCCAGCTCAGCCGCTCCATCATTTCCTGAAAATAAATATGGCCATCTTCTTTTGGCTGCAATGATGCAAACAATAAATTGCCCCAGGAGAATAATGAAAGTTTTGAAAGATTATCTTCTTCGCAGGGAAAGTTTTCTACCTCTTTAAACTCCGGCATCGAAATAAATTTACCATTCAGTTCAAACAGCCTGCCATGATATTTACAACGCAATGTATTGGCTTTGCTGCAGGCTTTGTAAGCAACAATATTTCCACGGTGGGTACATACATTGCTAAGGCAATTCACAATTCCGTCTTTGCCTTTTGTCAGCATCAGGGGCTCATTCATATAGCCTTCCAGCATAGTGAAAGGCTGTACATCACCAATAAATTTTACCAGTTCATTACTGCCGATAAATTGCCAGGAAGGAACAAATATTTTTTCTTTTGCAACAGCTAGGTGCTCTGTAGAAGTATAAAAATCTGTGGAGAGTGTTTTGGCTTTGGCAATGTTGGCATCAACAAATAAGCGTTTCATAAAACAAATTTTACTCAAGGTAAATGAATTTATTTTCAAATTTTGCAAGCCTTGTTTGCAACCTTTGTCAAACAAAATTAGTTACCGCTATGACTGGTTTAAAAAATGGTACATTTAAAAAAATAACCGGTCACCAGGTATGGGAGAAGCAGAAATAAATAAACACAGCAGGCAGCTCATCATTCATTCTGTATTATTTTTTTATGGTAATGCAGACAGTGTCAGCCTGAGTTTGCAAATTGCAAAAGATATAGCTGATCATTGGAATGAAGCGGATGCATTTGTAAAATTGAGTAATGAAACATTCAGGGTGTATTTTGATATTGAAGGAATTTGGGTAAGGCAGCTTACGCCGGCAATGGTTTTTGAAAATACCAATCCGAGGAATAATTATTTCAGGATAGAAGAATATGCGGAGGCAAATATTTCTTTTGTGGATGGGCTTGGCTGCAATACCGGTTATTTTAAATTAGATAACCTGCTGAATAATTCCACCACTGCGGCACATGAATATGGTCACACACTTGGTTTGGATCATCCACACATTTTAGATATTAGGGGAAAAGGTGTGCCGGGTATCATGTATCCAAGAGGTACTGTTGTTGATGCGTCGTATCAATATAATCCCCATGGTTTAGCTGGCGATAATACCAATGGCGGCACCATGAATCCTTTTACAAGAAAAGTTTTGCCGGAGGATGTGGAAGCACTGGGCTTGCATAAACTTCGCTTTGATAAAAAAGGTTTTGCAGTTGTTGGCGAATTTTCATCTGTATGGCATGATGCACATGAAAAGAGATGAAAAATAATTTTAGTGAAGAAAATTTTTTTGCCAAAGAGTATTTGCAGTTTCATAAAATAATGGTCAAAATCATTTTTAAATTGATCAAGCCTGCCGGGCATTACCGCCTTTTGTAAAATTTCAGCCATTCATAATTTTGATAATAGAATATCAAAACCTTCCTATATATTTATCCGGTAAAGAAAAATTATGGCAATACTCTCAATCAATAAACTGTCAAAAAAATATGGTTATGTGCAGGCACTCAGCGATGTAAGTTTTTCCGTGCCGGAAGGAACGGTGTTTGGTATCCTGGGCCCCAATGGAAGTGGTAAAACTACCTTACTCGGTATTGTAATGGATGTGTTAAAAGCCAGCAGTGGCGGCTACTCCTGGAATGGTCAGCAGAGCAGTGCTTCAATAAGAAAACGGATTGGAACATTATTGGAGACACCTAACTTTTACCATTACCTCAGTGCTGAAGATAATTTGAAAATTGCAGCAAAAATAAAAGGCAGAGGAGAAGAGAATATAGATAAAGTATTGCAAACAGTAAATCTTTACCAGCGCAAATCTTCATCTTTCAGCAGTTTTTCTTTGGGGATGAAACAACGGCTGGCAATTGCTTCTGCATTGTTAGGCGATCCTGATATTCTTGTTTTTGATGAACCTACCAACGGGCTGGATCCGGCAGGTATTGCAGAGATAAGGGAATTGATAAAAGACCTTAACCACAAAGGAAAAACCATCATTATGGCCAGTCATATTCTGGATGAAGTGGAGAAAGTTTGCAGCCATGTAGCAATCATTCAAAAAGGAGTTTTAAAAACAGTTGGTTCTGTAAGAGAAGTGATGAATACCAGCGGTGCAGCCAATGAAACTGTTTTAATAGAAGTAAGTGCAGCAGACAATGAAGCATTGAAAAAACTACTGGAGCAAATGAATGGAATGTCATCCGTAAAAATAATAGAAAACTACCTGCAGGTAACTGGTGGTGAAAATATTACCGCAGCATCCGTAAATGAATTTTGTTTTAAAAACGGTATCATACTCAACCGGCTGAATGAAAAAAGAAAATCGCTTGAAACAAGATTCCTTGAAATAACCGGCAGCAAAAGCGACAAATAAATTAATCTTCTTAAATTTTTTATATGCTCAATCTTTTTAAAATTGAATGGCTCAAAATAAAAACGTACCGTACTTTCTGGGTTTTATTCCTTGCCTTCCTGTTTTTTTTTCCACTGGCATTATATTTTTCTGCACATAAATATATGGAGGCAATATCCTCATCCAACAAGATGCAGGAGCAAATGCTTAAGTCATTTATCGAATCACCTTTTGTATTTCCCAAAGTATGGCAGGCCTCAGCTTGGATGGGAGGTTTGTTTTTTATTTTGATAGGGATGCTGTTCATTTTACTCATCACCAATGAAGTGCAGTACCGCACCCACCGGCAAAATATTATTGATGGCTGGAGCAGGATGGATTTTTTAAAAGCAAAATTTTCGATCCTTATTTTTTTTGTGATGGTAAGCACCCTGTTGGTTTTTTTAAGTGGGCTGCTGGTGGGTACTATCTTTTCCACTACTAAAACTGATCTGTTCAACAGGGTTTATTATGTTGGCTATTTTGCTCTGATGGCTACATTGTATTTAGTGGTGGCTTTTCTTACGGCCATCCTGATAAAACGCACCGGACTTGCGATCATTATTTATTTTGCCTTTGTGTGTATTGTAGATAATGTGTTGTGGCTGTCTTTTACTTTCGATGGCAGCCAGGTGGGGTACTACATGCCGTTAGAAGCAGTGGATTCATTGATTCCAAATCCCTTTAAACCAAAAATGATTGAAAAAAGAACAGTGGAAGATTATACACTCATCATTGCTGCGGTGGCTTATATCGCAGCCTGGGTTTATATCATCATTCATTATTTCCGTAAAATAGATTTAAAAACATAGACCGAAAGAAGTTGCCCGGAAGAATGGATAATTTATTACTGCCATTATTTTTTGCATAATTGATGCAGTGCCGTTGTAATAGACGGGTACAAAAAAATAAATCCTGTTGACTGTATTTTTTTAGAACTTACGGTGGTGCTTTTTAATACTTCAATGCTGCTTTCACCCATCAGCAGTTTTAATACAAATGCAGGCACATGCAGCGGAATAAAAAATTTACCTTTTATTCGTTTGGCTAATTCAAGTGTAAGTGTTTTGTTGCTCACTGGTACAGGAGCCACTGCATTGTACACGCCATTCAGTTGTTCATTTTGCAATGCTTCCATAAACATTTTGCAAAGATCATCAATATGTATCCAGCTTATTATTTGTTTGCCACTGCCCAAGATGCCCGCCACGCCAAGCTGTATGGGTTTTTTAAACTCGGCCAATGCACCGCCATCATTGCTCAGCACAATGCCTGTTCTTAGTTTTACCAACCGCTTACCCAGTTGCTGTACCGGTTCAATGCTTTGTTCCCACAGCTTGCAGGTATCGCCAAGAAATCCGGGTGCAGCATTATCTGTTTCCACAAAACTATCCTGCCTGCCCTGTTGTTCTTCATCAGCGCCATACCAGCCGATGGCAGAAGCACTTACTACTGCCTTTACTTTGTTGGCATGTTGCTGCAGTGCTTCAAATAATAAAGCACTGCTTTGGGTACGGCTATCCTGTATTTCTTTTTTGTAGGCATCTCTCCATCTTTTATCTACCACGCCAGCGCCAGCCAGGTGTATGATGTAGTCTGCATTTTGTACTGCTGCTGCATCAATTGTTTTTTCTTTTACATTCCATAAGGCATAATTGATTGCTGCATTGCTATCCTTTACTGCAGGCAGTTTCCTTGTCAGGATAATTACATGGTAGCCTTTTGCAACTAAATGTTTGGTAAGCGCTTTGCCTACAAGCCCGGTACCGCCGGTGATGATTACAGTCTGCATAATAATATATTGTAAAATTGCTGTTGCAACAAAGTAATACAATTTACTCATGGAGATGTTGTAAAAAATAAAGATTGCGCCTGGTTAAATACAATTTTCCTGTAGAGTTGGTGGTTGAGTTTGGAATTGCTGCCTGTTCAATAAAATTAATATTGTACAAGAGTGCGACGCCAATGAAGCTTAATTAATAATCCAATGCCCGGCTCATTATTTTTTTCTTTCATGTAAAAACAAATCATTGTGCATCCCGTATATACATTGACAATATCATTGCTTATTATATCTTAATTTTATGTACCAAATAGTAAATAGTATGAAAGGTTGCAGGTTACTTATTTTTTGTTTATTGTTTTTGCCTGTTTTGCTGCAGGCCCAGGAAATTATTTTTTCAGAACCTGTCCGGGAGGATAGCAAGGATATGAATTTTGACATTCTTGGCAGGATGAGCGGAAACATACTGGTATTTAAAAATGTGCGGTGGAAATATGCCCTCAATATTTACAGCGACAGTATGGTGCTGAAAGATAAAGTGGATTTCGATTTTTTACCCGGCAAAACTTTTAATGTGGATTGCATTGTATACCCTGATTTTTTTTACCTCATTTATCAATATCAAAAGAAAGGTATTCTTTACTGTATGGCAGTAAAGATAGATGCCAATGGAAAAAAAATGAACGACCCGGTACAACTGGATACAACAGAGTTGGGATTAATGGGCGACAATAAAATTTATTCTGTTGTCAACAGCGATGATAAGAAAAAAATTATGATTTTTAAAATACAGAACAAGGATAGCAAAGCTCATTTTTTAACCAAACTGTACGATAGTCAATTGCAGTTGCAGCACCAAACCCGGCTGCAAATAGACTATGATGAACGCTATCATATTTTCAGCGATTTCTTATTGGATAATGATGGAAAATTAGTTTTTACCAATGCAGTAAAAGAAAACCGCAGGACTAACCCTTCCGCCTTATCAATCATTACCAAGGAGCCATTGCAGGATAGCTTTTCAGTAAAAAATATCCCCCTGCAAAAAGCTTATATAGATGAAGTGAAATTAAAGATTGACAATATAAACAAGCGGTACATTTTGAATGCATTCTATTACAAAGAAAGTATTGGGAATATTGAAGGTGTTTACTGTAATATCTGGAATGCAAAAACTGACAGCAGTGATGCAAGTGTGTTTACTCAATTTGCAGACGATTTAAAATCAAATGCAAAATCGGAAGGAAAATTAAAAACGGCTTTCAATGATTTTTATATCCGCAATATTGTGTTGAAAAAAGATGGCAGCTTTATTCTCACTGCAGAGGATTATACCAACCAGTCTATGGGTTCAGATAATTTTAGCCGGTACGATTATTTATATGGCAACTCTTTTAACTCGTACAATTATTATTCTTATACACCATCTTATTATGGCTTTTACAGACCATACAATAGTTTTTTCAACCAGGGTACCCGTTATTATTACGACAATATCCTGGTGCTGAGTATTTCAAAAACCGGCGTGCCGGAGTGGTCGAACATTATTCATAAACAACAGTACACTGACGATAACGACAACCACCTTTCCTTTAATATTTTCAATACAAGCGGTGAGATTCATTTTTTATACAATGATATTTCCAAACGGGATAAATTATTGTCGGATTATATTATTACCCCCGACGGCAGTTCCAAACGAAGCCCCACCCTGCGTACATATGAGCAGGGGTATGAATTTATGCCACGTTTTGCAAAGCAGATTGGTGCAAGAAAAGTGATTATCCCCTGTACCTTCCGGGGGCAGATATCCTTTGCAAAAATTGATTTTTAATTTTTGGTTGCCGCAGGCAAGTGCAGGTATTTTTATAAATAATTTTTTTATTTGTAACCATTCATAGCTGCCAACTATTCTATTTTGTTTACCAATAATTATTACTCATTTTTGCATCAACTAAATATAGCAACATACCTGTGACAGGCACTTTTAAAGCCAACAACCCCTACAATACTTTCTTGCTGCTGGTATATGGCATTGTGCTTAAGCTGCCCATGTTCCTGCATCCCGTAAAGCCTGTGCCCCAGCAAACAGATGGATTTTTATTTAAAGAATTGTTGGTGCAGCTTAGTAATGTGGGCGACAAACTGCCTGCTGTTTATCCACTCATTGCTTTTGTATTGCTCTACACACAGGCAATTATTTTTAATCAGCTGGCCAATGGTCAGCGGATGATGCAAAAGCCCAACTACCTTACTGCAATGGCATACCTGCTCATTACTTCTTTGTTCAAAGAGTGGAATGTGTTATCGGCGCCATTGATTGTAAACTCCCTGCTGGTGTGGGTTTGGGCCCGTATGGCAGGATTGGGCAATGTTAAAAGTGTTACTTCCACACTGTTTAATATCGGTATCGCCATTGGCGTGTCCACCTTCTTTTATTTTCCTTCCATTGCTTTTGCCGTGCTTGTTATTTTTGGGCTGGTGGTTACCCGGCCATTCAAACTGGCAGAATGGCTCCTGTGTTTGCTTGGCATTATTACGCCTTATTATTTTTTACTGTCCTATGTTTTTTTAGCCGATAAATGGAAAGGGTACAAACTGCCGGGCATTGCTTTCAGCCTGCCCAAATTTTATGAATCTAGGTGGGCTTTGGCTGCCATCATTATTGTTTTGTTTGCCACCGTTGTAGGGTTGTTTTATATCCGTCAAAACTTTTTGCGCCAGCTGGTGCAAACCCGTAAAAGCTGGAACCTTGTTTTCCTGTATTTTTTTGTGGCCGTGGGTATCCCTTTTATCAATGCCACTCACAGTTTTGAGTACTGGATATTGTGTGCTGTCCCTTTGTCTGCCTTTGTTGGCTGTGCTTTTTTGTATCCCCAAAAAAAATGGTTTCCACAAGTTCTTCACTGGCTGATGGTGGCATTTGTAATTGCCTTCAGCTACTTCGTAAAATAATGAATGGGTAGTTGTATTTTTACGCCGGTAACGTTTTTGTTACAGGCATTTGTATTTCAATTGAGCATCCTTGTGTCACTCACTTGTACGGCATTGCACTATTGAACTTTTATCAACATTGTTTATTAATAAAATAGTCCTATAATGAAATTTGGCATAGTAATTTTTCCCGGCAGCAACTGCGACAGGGATATGATGGAGGCCTTGCAAAAAGACATGAACCAGCAAGTAATTGAGCTGTGGCACAAAGACGAAGACATCAGCATGTTTACCACAGATGACTGCATTGTATTACCCGGCGGCTTTAGCTTTGGTGATTATTTGCGTTGCGGTGCCATTGCCAAATTTAGCCCAATGATGCAGCAGGTGATAGCTTTTGCCAACAAAGGCGGCAAAGTGTTAGGTGTTTGCAACGGCTTCCAGATTTTATGCGAAAGTGGTTTGTTGCCCGGTGTATTATTACGAAACGAAAGACAGCAGTTTGTTTGTAAAAATGTTTTTATAAAAGAAGCAGCTACTGAAGGCAGCCATCCCTTAAAAATACCCGTGGCTCATGGCGAGGGAAGATACTTTGCAGATGATGCCACATTAGAACAACTGGAAATGCACCGCCAGATTATTTACCGCTATTGTGATGATAAAGGCAGCATTACTTCTGCCAGCAATCCCAATGGAGCTATTCATAATATCGCCGGCATCTGTAATAAGAAAAGAAATGTATTTGGCATGATGCCCCATCCCGAAAGAGCCTGCAGCAAAGGGCTGAGCAATGAAGATGGAAGAAAAGTTTTCACTCATTTATTTCAGCTTAACTAATTTTTAAAATATACAATTGTAATAACGTTAACATTGCGGCGTTACATCCGTTGTAACTTTGTTTAAAATAATTTGGATATTATGAAAGGAATTTTTTA
Source organism: Chitinophagaceae bacterium (assembly GCA_031368105.1). Taxonomy (GTDB): domain Bacteria; phylum Bacteroidota; class Bacteroidia; order Chitinophagales; family Chitinophagaceae; genus Ferruginibacter. Next base: position 25,519 of record JANLQY010000135.1, on the reverse strand, counting down.
CACACTCGTAGCACTGGTAATAGGAACTGCAGCCAAAGCACAGATACCGGTGAACCCAGTTCAATGGGAATACACATCAAAAAAGATTGCAGACAAAACTTATGAAGTGCATTTAACTGCCACCATGCAGCCCAACTGGCATCTTTATTCACAAACACAACCGGCAGACGCCATCAACCAGCCAACAGAAATTAGTTTTACAAAAAACCCATTGATCAGTTTTACTGGTAAAATAAAAGAAGTGGGCAAGATGCAGTTGTTTAAAGATTCCAGGCTGAAAATATCGGCCAATCAATATGCCAATAAAGTAGATTTTGTGCAGGTGGTAAAACTGAAAGCAAACGTAAAAACAAATGTGGTGGGCAGTGTGGAGTTTCAAACCTGTGATGATAAAAAATGTCTTCCTCCAAAGAAAATAGATTTTACAGTAGCATTGAAATAATTGATCAACAATAATAAAATGGTTTCTGTAAAGGAACCTTTTTTATTCAAGGCAACCTTTTAAATGAATAAAAGACTTTCAATATAACAGGTATTATAGCCCCTCTCCTTAAAGAGAGGGGTAGGGTGAGGTGAATGAAAGGTGTGTTTGAAGTAATCAGCAACTCAACCAATAATATTTATATATACAGCATCTAATGAAATCCAAACTTCTGCTCTTTTCTTTTCTACTCTTACAGCTTATCATCTTTGCACAAGACTCCGCCACCACTGCCACTTTTAAGTGGACTGTAAAAGCGAATAAAATTGCAGGTAAAAAATATGAATTACTTTTTACTTCGAATTCAGCAGCAGGCACACAACTGTATGCACCAGCACAGGATCTGGATGGAACGGCTTCAACAGAATTGTCTTTTAATGACAGCAGCATTATTGTGGAGAGTTTTACTGCAACCGGCAATACAAAAAAAATTGTGTCTGCGATTTTTAGCAATAAACAATTACTGGTATCTGAAGGCAGTGCCGAATGGAAAGCGGTGATACAATTTAAAAATGAAGTGCCGGCAAAACTGTTGGGTAAGCTGGCTGTTTTTTTTAATAAGGGGGAAGAGTTTTTACCAGACCTGCCTTTTTCTTTCAGCACTGCTTTGGAAGGTGGTGTGGCATCGGGATTAAAAATAAAATCAGCTGCCATCGACATAAAAAAACCTGTAAACAATTGTGGTGATGAAGGCACACATAATAAAAGTCTGGCCGCAATTTTTCTGTTAGGTTTCCTGGGTGGATTGATTGCTTTGATTACTCCTTGTGTGTTTCCAATGATTCCTGTTACCGTAACTTTTTTTACCAAAAGATCACAGACAAGAAAAAAGGGAATTGCGAATGCCGTTTTTTACGGCTTGTTTATTTTTCTGATTTATGTTGCTATTACCATTCCATTTCACATTGCAAGCAAAACCATCAGCCCGGAAATATTTAATAATATTTCTACAAACATTTGGCTCAACCTTATTTTCTTTGCCGTGTTTGTTTTCTTTGCCCTTTCCTTTTTCGGGCTCTTTGAAATTGTGTTGCCCTCTTCTTTCGCCAACAAAGCAGATTCAAAATCAGGACTAGGGAATTTAGCAGGTATATTTTTTATGGCAGGAACTTTAGCTATTGTATCTTTTTCCTGCACTGGTCCTATACTCGGTACTTTATTGGCCAACGTTGCAAATGAAGGCCCGTGGCCGCTTACAGCAGGAGCAGCCGGTTTTGGTATTGCACTTGGATTACCTTTTGCCTTGTTTGCAATGTTTCCACAATGGCTGCACTCACTGCCAAAATCTGGCGGCTGGATGACTGATGTAAAAGTGGTGCTGGGTTTTATAGAACTGGCGCTGGCGGTAAAATTTTTCGCCAATGCCGATAACGTAGAGCAATGGGGTATTTTAAAAAGAGAAATTTTTGTTGGCTGCTGGATTGTTATTGGAGTATTGATTGTGTTGTATTTATTGGGCTGGCTGCGGATGAGCCACAGTAGCCCTGTAAACAAATTTTCTAAGATAAGAATTGCTTTCATTATTTTCTTTGGTGCCACAACAGTGTATTTACTTCCTGGTGTTACCAATACCCGTTGGGCAAATTTGGGGTTATTAAGTGGTTTCCCTCCACCATTATCGTACAGCGTCTATCAGCATCATGTGTTAATTACAGAAGGTATTAAGCCGCTGCACAATGATTATGAAAAAGCATTGCAGCAGGCAAGGGCAGAACACAAACCATTGCTCATTGATTTTACAGGATGGGCCTGTGTCAACTGCCGCCGTATGGAAGAAAAAGTGTGGACAAACAAAGAAGTGGACAGTTTGATGCGGAACAAATTTGTAGTAGTTTCTTTGTACGTGGATGAAAAAACAAAATTGCCTGCAACCGAACAAACAGTCTATAAAACCAGCAGTGGCAATGACAAACCTATTTTGTCTGTAGGAGATAAGTGGGCCACATTCCAATCAGAAAATTTTAATGCCGCCTCTCAACCACAATACGCCATCATCAATGCAGATGAAATTGCTTTGACCAAAACAAAATTCTATACACCAGAACCGGCAGAGTTTGCTGATTGGTTGAAGTGTGGGTTGGATGCTTTTGAAAAAATAAAAAACTAAACTCCTGCCTTACCCCCTTTAGGGGATGGGGAGGTAAAAATAAAATCCTCCATCGCTGGAGGGTTTAGTGTTATGAGGGGTTACAGTGTGAATTAATATAATCTTACAATGCAATTTGTTTTTCTACCATCATTTTACGCATGTTGATCAGACCATAACGCATTCTTCCTAAAGCTGTGTTGATGCTGCATTTGGTGAGCTCAGCAATTTCTTTAAAGCTAAGGTCAGCATAGTGGCGCATGATGATCACTTCACGCTGGTCTTCAGGAAGCATATCAATCATTTTGCGTACCCGGTCGTGGCTTTGGCTCTGCATCATTTTTTGTTCAGGGCTGGGTTCGTTAAAATTCAGCACTTCAAAAATGTCACGGTCATCGCTTGTTTTAATGCTTGGGCTGCGTTTTACTTTCCTGAAATGATCCACACACATGTTGTGTGCAATGCGGAGTGCCCAGGGTAAAAATTTTCCTTCTTCTGTATAGCGTCCGCCTTTCAGCGTATCTATGATACGGATGAAAACATCCTGGAACAAATCTTCTGCCAGGTACTTGTCTTTTACCAATAAGTAAATAGACGTGTAAATTTTGTCTTTGTAACGGGTAACTAAAGTGGAAAGGGCTTCGGTGTTACCATCTACATACAGGTGTACTAACTGTTGATCAGTTGAGCTTGTTAGGCATTTCATGTTTTTTACGGTTTTAGGTTTGTTATAGATTTGGATAATCAGACCAATAAGAGATGGGAAGATAGAAGCGTAGAAGTCCTGTTAGAGAAGCATCCGGCTTTTCACGTGTATCAGATATTGGTTTGATAAAAGTATAATGTTTTTCGAAAGCGCCAAATTTATTTTAACATTTTTTTGCCCGGTTTACTAAAATCGAGTAATAGTGCTCTGAAGCCTGCGGCAACTACTTATCCGGGTATCGTAATACTACGAAGTGGTTTTTCTTTTTTCACTGTTTTCAAACCATGAAGCGGTATTTTTGTAATAATTATTATGACGGCAACAACAATAAAAAATAAAAAAGATATTGTTCCATCCATCTCTCCGGATGGAATATTTATTAAAGGGGCAAGGGTACACAATTTAAAAGATGTAACGGTAACCATACCACGAAATAAACTGGTGGTGGTAACAGGTGTGTCTGGCTCCGGCAAATCATCCTTAACAATTGATACCTTATTTGCAGAAGGCCAGCGCCGCTATGCAGAAAGCCTGAGCGCTTATGCCCGGCAGTTTATGCAGCGGATGAACAAGCCCGATGTTGATTACATCAAAGGTCTTTGCCCGGCAATTGCAATAGAACAAAAAGTAACTACCCGTACACCCCGTAGTACGGTCGGCAGTATGACAGAGATATACGATTACCTGCGGCTAATGTTTGCAAGGGCTGGTAAAACCATCTCCCCGGTTAGTGGCAGTGAAGTAAAGAAAGACGATGTGGCGGATGTGGTAAAAGCCATCACAGCATTGAAAGAAGGGGACAAGGTTTTAATTGTGGTGCCTTTTAAACAACATGCCAACCGGGACACAAAAGAAGAATTAAATATTTTGTTGCAAAAAGGATTTTCAAGAGTGGCGACTCCAAATTCCTCAGCCGGCGGGGCTTTGGAGCCGCAGCGGATTGAAGATTTATTAGAATCTGGCAACTTAAAAAAATTAGGTAAAACTTATTTATTGATAGACAGGCTGGTGGTAAAAGAATTTGATGAAGATGATATTCATCGTATTTCCGATTCGGTGAATACCGCTTTTTATGAAGGAGAAGGAGAAATGATGATGGAGATAAACGGCAAAAAAATTCTTTACTTCAGTAATAAGTTTGAACTGGACGGAATACAGTTTGAAGAACCGGTTCCTAATTTATTTTCTTTCAACAATCCGTTTGGCGCCTGTCCCAGCTGCGAAGGTTTTTCTCAAGTGCTGGGTATTGATAACGACTTGGTGATACCTGATAAAAACCTGAGTGTGTACGAAGGAGCCATAGCTCCCTGGAAAGGAGAAAAGCTGGGCATGTGGAGAGAAGCATTTATAAGAGCAGCAAAAAATTTCAATTTCCCGGTGCACAAGCCGGTGATTGATTTAACAGCAGATGAATTAAACGCTTTGTGGGAGGGTAACAGTCATGCAAATGGTATCAATGATTTTTTTAAAGAGGTGGAACAAAATTTATACAAAGTACAATACCGTGTTTTACTGAGCCGATACCGTGGCAGAACATTGTGCTCTGATTGCAAAGGCTACCGCCTGCGTAAAGAAGCATTGTATGTAAAAGTAGGAGGCAAACATATTGGTGAATTGTGTGCCATGCCGATTAAATATTTGCAGGTATGGTTTAATGAATTAAAATTGAGTGAGTATGATAAACAGGTGGCAAAAAGAATACTGATAGAAATTGATCACCGCATAAAAACACTTATGGATGTGGGGCTTGGTTACCTTACTTTAAATCGCTTAGCGAATTCATTAAGCGGCGGCGAAAGTCAGCGCATACAACTCACCCGTAGCCTGGGCAGCAATCTTACCAATTCTTTATACATCCTCGATGAACCTTCTATTGGCCTCCACAGCAGGGATACCAAAAGGCTGATTGCTGTATTAAAAGAGCTGAGGGATTTGGGCAATACCGTAGTGGTGGTGGAGCATGATGAAATGATGATGAGAGAAGCAGATCACATTATTGATATGGGGCCATTGGCAAGTCACCTGGGAGGTGAAGTGGTGGCAGCAGGAAATTATGATGAACTGATAGCCGATGAAAAAAGCCTGACCGGAAAATATTTATCCGGCAAAATGAAAATAGAACCGCCTGCTAATTTGCGTAAATGGAAAAGAAGTGTTACAGTACAGGGAGCAAGGCAAAATAATTTACAAAATATCACCGTGGAATTTCCATTAAATGTTTTGTGTGTGGTGAGTGGAGTAAGTGGCAGCGGAAAAACTACTTTGGTAAAACAAATTTTATACCCGGCATTGCAAAAATTAAAAGGCGAAGGAGTTGACAAAGCTGGCCTTCATAAAGCAATCACGGGGGATGTGGAGGCCGTTTCACAAATTGAAATGGTGGATCAAAACCCGATTGGTAAATCATCCCGGAGCAACCCGGTTACTTACATCAAAGCGTATGATGAGATAAGGGAATTATTCAGCAAACAGCCTTTGAGTAAGATCAGGGGATTTTTGCCGAAGCATTTTTCTTTTAATGTAGATGGCGGCAGATGTGATGCCTGCAGCGGCGAAGGAGAACAAATTGTAGAGATGCAGTTTTTAGCAGATGTGCATTTAACCTGTGACGTATGTGGTGGAAAAAGATTCAAAGAAGAAGTGCTGGATGTTACTTACAAAAGCAAAAATATTTATGATGTGCTGGAGATGAGTGTTGATGAAGCCATAGATTTTTTTGTGGAAGAACCTGATGTGGCAAAGAAGATTCAACCATTAAGTAATGTTGGTTTGGGCTATGTAAAACTTGGCCAGAGCAGCAATACATTATCAGGCGGTGAAGCACAAAGGGTAAAGCTGGCTTCCTTCTTAGGGAAAGGAAAAAGCAATGGAAGTATTCTTTTCATTTTTGATGAACCCACAACTGGGCTTCATTTTCATGACATAAAAAAATTACTAACGTCATTCAATGCACTGATAGAACAAGGGCATACCATCCTGATAATTGAACACAATACGGATGTAATTAAAAGTGCCGACTGGGTAATTGACCTTGGGCCGGAAGCTGGTGATGCCGGTGGCAATTTGGTTTTTGCCGGTAAGCCGGATGATTTGAAAAAATGTAAAGAGAGTTATACCGGTAAGTTTTTATAACAGGCTGAACCGATGATTATTCAACTTAATCACATTGCCAATATAAGTTGCATAAAAAAGTACCTGAGTGGTATGCAGCACAAGTGTGCGATGCAACGATGATTCCACAAAGAAGCAATGCCCGTAACATAAAAATAAAAAAGCCGCTTTGCAGCGGCTATTTGTTTTTCATTCAGGGTGAAACTATTTTTTAATAAAGGCAGCAGTTTCTGCTTTGTCTTCACTCACAATTTTTATGATGTACATGCCGCTGCTGATCCTTTCTGCAGGGATGCTAATTTTATTATTACCCGGCACAATATTGTATGAAGAAGTGCTGATTATTTTACCGGTGATATCAGTAATATTTAATGAAATAATTTTTGATGTGGTGGATTGATATACCAATGCTGCAGTACCTTCTGCAGGGTTTGGATAAATAAACCAGCTGGATGGAGTGCCCTTACTGTAATTAATTTTTACAATGGCAGAACGGTCAACTGTACCATCTAGATTAATTACTTTCAATCGGTAAAAATTATATCCTGAGGCAAGTGTTTCATCATCAGCAGTGTACACGGAGCCTGAAATATTTTTTGGTGAAATGTGTTTCAATGGGAAAAAATCTTTTCCATTCAATGATTTTTCTAAAACAAAATCACGGATGTTTTCTTCAAAGCTGCTTCTCCATTTTAATACCGCTTTTTTATCTTTCAGTACCCCAGTGAAATAATCAAACCGGATGGCAAGAACGGTTGTGGGTGCAGGTACACAACCCTGGTTATTGATCCAGGTAGTACCGGTGCCGGAAGCATTGGGAACAATAATGCCGGCATTGCCTGCTGCACCGGCAGCGCCTGGGTCATAATCCTGCAAAGAAGAAGTATAACTAGATGCAACTAACGTGTCGCCTATTCCATTGTAGGTATGCAGGGCACTAACCCTTCTGCTGCTGTTACTAAAATAACCGCCGGTAATATTACTGCAAGTTGGCCCGGAGCTGTTGGCATTGCCAAACACTACATAATAATTTGCAACTGGCGAACCGCTGCTGCAGTGATTGCTGAAATTAAGATTGGCAGCGGCATTATCAAAACCACAAAGCTGTGTGGCATTACGGTAACCTGCACCCAAAAAGAAAATAACATTGCTGTTTGAAGGAATAATATCAGTGGCAGGTATTGGTAAAAAAACATTGCAGCCTGCAATGGTATTTAGTTGATTGATGAGGTCGGTAATATCTGTATTGTCTGCCGGTACTGAGGGATAGCGGAAGCCGTAGCAGCTTACACCATTATCACAAGACTCGCCGGGAAAATTAGAAAAAACTGGGTAAGGTGATGATACGGCATTGTTGCCCCGCCACCAGTAATTATAATTTACTACAGCCGTGCCTCCTATTCCATTTGAATTGGAAGAAGGGTTATAAGATCCAAAAACTACATCCCCAATATTCACTGCAGCAGGGCCTGTTTTAGCTACAATAAATTCATTGTGTTCATCGCCTCCGCAGGGATTAATAAATTGTGTGGTCAGCACTAATTGTGCATGTGTGCCCTGAAGCAAAGCAAAAATGCTAACAAGTGAGAAGTAAATTTTTTTCATGTGTTCAGTATTTTTTAAAATAAACAATTACCCTTTCAGGTATTTATTTACCTGCAGGTGCAAACAGAATGACAAGATGTATTGGAGTTTTTTTTGGAGGGTGCTAAATCAATTGCAATATTATTTAAAATATGGCTCATTGCTGCAGGAAAATATTCACAATGGGGATATGTGGCCATTATGGACAACGTAATAACATTATCTTAACCGGTTGCTGTCTTTTACCATTTTTTCATCTTTGTTGATGGCTCTGGCGGCCAGCATAAAAAATAAAATAATGCACATGTGCAAAATAGAAGTGAGTGCATAAGTGCCTTGTGTAAAGCTGGCAACCTGGCGGTAGTATAAAAATATCAGCAATGCTTCCAGTACAATACCAGCTACAGCAAGCCGCAGTTGTGTGATCCTGTTTTTATATAACCCAATTGACACTAGTGCAACTACTGCCACCGTGATGGTTACCAGCATTATCAAAATGCCCCCGGTAATACCACTTAGTTCATGATACGGAATGGCAGGATCCTGTGGACCAACATAATATGGGAGTTTTATAGTAAGCAGCGCAGCCACTCCGGCCAGTAAAAACCATATTGTTTGAATGCGTTGTATCATTATGTAAAATTTTAACTCTCTAATAGAAAGGCCTGTTAGGAATGCTTAACTTATTAATTATCACTTATCACTTACAACTTCCTCAACCTAACTCGGGGTACAAACTAAACTGCCCCATAAATTCATTTACCTGCTTACGAACTGTGTTGATCACATTTTCATCATCCGCATTCATCAATACATTGTCCACCATGTTCACAATAAACTGCATGTCTGTTTCTTTCAATCCCCTTGTTGTGATCGCCGGTGTACCAATACGGATACCTGAAGTAACGAATGCACTTTTGTCATCAAACGGCACCATGTTTTTATTCAGGGTGATATCTGCTTTTACCAATGCCTGCTCTGCTTTTTTACCGCTGATATTTTTATTCCTCAAATCAATTAACATTAAATGATTGTCGGTGCCGCTGCTGATAAGCTGGTAACCTTTATCAACAAATGCTTTCGCCATGGCCTGTGCATTGCTGATGACCTGTGAAGTGTAAGTGCCAAATTCATCTGTCAGTATTTCTCCAAATGCTACGGCTTTGGCAGCAATAATATGTTCCAGCGGCCCGCCCTGTATGCCGGGAAATACCGCCATATCCATCAAATTACTCATTGGCCTGATATTGCCTTTTACATCTTTCAATCCAAATGGGTTGTCAAAATCTTTTTTCATTAAGATGATACCGCCCCTTGGTCCACGCAATGTTTTATGTGTGGTAGAAGTTACAAAATGACAATGTTCAAAAGGGGAACTCAGCAAACCTTTTGCAATCAATCCTGCCGGATGAGCCATATCACATTGTACAAAAGCACCTACTTCATCCGCCACTTTTATTATCCTTGCATAATCCCAGTCACGGCTGTAGGCACTGGCACCGCAGAAAATAAGCTTGGGTTTAAATTCCCTTGCTTTCTGTTCCAGCATGTCGTAATCTACCAGACCCGTTTCTTTTACCACACCATAAAAATGTGCTTCGTACAATTTGCCGGAATAGTTTACCGGGCTGCCATGTGTCAAATGTCCACCCATGCTCAGGTCAAGACCTAAAATTTTATCTCCCGGTTGCAGCACCGCCAAAGCCACGGCAGCATTGGCCTGGGCACCACTATGCGGCTGCACATTGGCGTAGTCGCAATTAAAAATTTGTTTTATCCTATCAATGGCCAGTTGCTCCGTTTGATCCACAAGCTCACAGCCGGCATAGTAACGCCTGCCGGGGTAGCCTTCTGCATATTTGTTAGTCATCACACAACCGCTGGCCTCCATTACCTGCAGGCTTGTAAAGTTTTCTGAAGCAATCAGTTCAAGCCCATGGCGCTGGCGCTCCAGTTCTTTGCGTATAATATTAAAAACGGCGGTATCTCTTTGCATGAATTTTGATTTGAGGCTGCAAATATACAAAGCACTGATTACTTAAAATGAAGATGTGGAGAAGGGGTTGAAATTATTGAAAGTTGATGGTCTATTTTCATTTATTAACTGATTAAGAAAAGTTGAAGGTTTCTGGCAGCGATTTATTTTATCCAATAGTTTTAGTTGGAAAAAATAAAAACACACTTTTTTTATTTTTCCTGAAAAATGATTTCTATCATACCAGTTCCTAATATTTATCCTTTTCCCTGATGTGCAGATAACCTTTCTTCGCTAATTACTTTATTTACTAATGAGCATACCCTCTATCCATAGTTTTCATATCCCTGTAATGGGTTTGGCATTTACCGTTGACACACCCTTAAAGGTGGCAAGGTTTGGCATTTCATCTGTTGTATCTATTGTGGTAGATAATCTGCTGGAAGATATGCGAAAATTTTATTGCCTGCAGGGAAACGAAAACTACACTCCCATTGATGAAGGCGAAGATGATTTTCGTGCCAGGCGTATCACAGCCTACCTCGATCTTTTGAACAGGATGGTGGTAAAACAATTGGACGAATTAAAAGCAGAGCCATTTGAAGAAGGTACTGATATTGTAAAATATTTTGAGTTGTTGCCCCCGGCTTCGCCATTAAGAAATATCTACCATCGGATGACGGGATTGCTGGAAGGCGAAGAAAAAAAATCACTGCAGCAAATACTTCGCAATAAAATCACTGCCGGCTTCATTGATGTAAATATCATGACCAAGTGCGACAAGATAAACTATACAAAAACTGGTGAGCCATTACCTGTAGAATACAACGATGCCATGGCAGCACTAAGGGGATTTGCAAACAGCCAGCTCCATTCATCTGTAATATTTTCAGCCGGGTTGAATCCTCGTCTGTATTCTTATTGCGAAACATTCAATCATTTTTTTCCCGATGAAAAAGGAAATGTAAAAAAGAAGATCATCCTTAAAGTAAGTGATTACCGCTCGGCTTTGATACAGGGAAAATTCTTTGCACAAAAAGGTTTGTGGGTTTCAGAATTCAGGGTGGAGTCTGGCTTAAATTGTGGTGGCCATGCATTTGCTACAGATGGTTATTTACTGGCTCCTATCCTGGAAGAATTTAAACAGAAAAGAGCAGAAATGACTGCTGAGTTATTTGCTGTTTGCAATGTGGCCCTGTTAAAAAAAGAAGCCTGTATTTATTTGCAGCAACCTGAAATAAAAATTTCTGTGCAGGGAGGTATTGGCACCGCCAATGAAAATAATTTTCTGCTGGATTATTATAATGTCAACAGTACCGGATGGGGCAGTCCTTTCCTGCTGGTGCCGGAAGTCACTAACGTGGATGATAACACATTAAGGCAATTGGCTTCTGCAAAAAAAGAAGATTATTACCTCAGCAATGCTTCACCACTTGGAGTGCCGTTTAATAATTTACGCAACAGTTCTGCCGATGAAGACAGAATATCAAAAATTAAAAATGCCAGGCCAGGAAGTGCCTGCCATAATAAATATTTAACCTTCAATACAGAATTTACCGAGAAGCCCATCTGTACTGCTTCCCGCCAATACCAGCATTTAAAAATAGCACAACTCTCTGAGCAGCCTTTTTCACCGGGAATGCTTGCAGCCGAGATTGAAAAAGTAACCGAAAAAGAATGTATCTGTACCGGTTTGTGTACTGCTGTATTTCTTAAAAACGGTTTGCCGGCTCCACATAAAGAAACAGCTGTGAGCATTTGCCCGGGGCCAAATCTTGCTTATTTTTCCGGTACATTTTCTTTGAAGGAAATGATCGACCACATATACGGCAGAAAAAATATTCTCAACAGCCTGCACCGGCCTAATATGTTTATTAATGAACTGAACCTGTATGTGGATTACCTGAAAAAGGAGATCAGCAACAGCATTCATATTAATACAATCAAGCAAAGCAAGTACGTCAAAAAATTTAAAGACAATCTTCTTTCGGGAATCGAATATTACAAAACACTGGCTGATGAAATGATACGGGAGACGGAGCAATACCGTAAAAAATTTAATGAAGAATTGAGTAACATTGAAGTGTATTTAAGTAACCTTCACTTGCCGGACTATTCTGTAAACAACTCTAATGGAAGCCGGATATCTACTGTTTCCTAGTCTTAAAAAAAACTATAAGTCCTGCATGGTTTTTCTCCTGATATTTCTAAGTTTTTTAAAATGAGAAGGAGGTAAACCGGTTACTTTTTTAAACTGGTGAGAAATATGGGCAACGCTGCTGTAGTTTAGCCTGTCTGCAATTTGAGTTAGTGTAAGATCTTCCAGCACCAGCATTTCTTTTATCTTTTCAATCTTTAAAGCAATGCTGTATTGTTCAATGGTACTGGCCTGCATTGCAGAAAAATAATTGGACAGATAAGCATACTCTGCATGTAATTTTTTACTGAGGTAATCAGACAAATTGATTTTTATTTTGCTGTTGTTATTAATGTATTCGGATATCAGTATTTTTATCTGGTCGGCAAGTACATTTTCTTTTGTTTTCACCAATTCAAGACCGGCTTTTTTGATAGCAGTACCAAATTGCTGCTGTTTTTTTTCAGATAAATTTTCTTTTACATCGGCTTCCCCCAGTTCCACTTTCAAAGGATGAATACCCATTTTTTCCAACTCTTCTTTTACCAATACTTTGCAACTTTCGCAGGCCATATTGCGGATATAGAGTTTCATGCAGCTTGTTATTATTTTTATTAGTATTTAATGCCGGGTATTTATAAACCAGTTTGCCTTATCGGAAAGAAAAGGTACTACTTTTTTAATGGTATAATGGAAAGAAAGAAAGGGTTGCCCATATTTTCACGGCTTATTTCCAGTGTATTGGTATCAGAACAGTTGAAATAAAAATCGCTTGTACTGTACATATCAGGTTGATCATTTCCTTCTTTGAAAAATTCAAAAATATAAATGGCCATTACGTGGGGAAGTTTGATCACCTGCACTGCGGAATTAATGCTGTGACTTGCATTGTCTTTATTAAAAACTACGTTGGCATCAAAAAGAATGATTCCTTTTACACTGTTTAGATTATTACAGGAGATAAATTTTTGAAGTGCTTCTGTACTAAATTGAGTCATAAATAAAAATTGCAAATTAGTTTGCCTGCAACAAAATATTGTTATACAATTTCTTTATTTTATTATATATTTTTTTCGTTAGTAAATTGTAAAGCTTTCCTGTATCATTCAATTACTCTGTTACAAAACAATAATACAAAGGATGCGTCAAATAATTTTTCTTCAATAATTAAAACAGCTTTTTTTAGTCTATTGCAAAAAGATAAATGACTATCCCCGGCAGGTATCTTGTTTATAAGTGAGCACAATCTTTTAATTTTGTATTGTGTTATTAAAAAACTTTTCTTCCTTCTTAAAATTAAAGCCTGCTCTGGCAGTGGGCTTCCTGTTTGCATCGTCGAGTTTGCTGTTTGGCACCTGGGTAGCCTCCATACCGGGAATAAAATACCGGCTGGGTTTTACAGATGGAAGCTTGGGTTTATCGCTGCTGCTGTCGCCATTGGGTGCTATCACGGGTGTATTTCTTTCAACAAAAATTTTTAGTAAAATACCTGTAGGTAAGTGGTTGCTGTCAGGCTATTGCCTGTTAAGCATCATCATGGTGCTGCAGATTAATTCAGTGAACCGGTTAATGTTTTGGATATGTTTATACTGTTTTGGATTAACAAGTTTTTTGAATGGCGTATCTGCCAATGCTACAGTCAACATCATGGAGCAAAAATATAACCGCCTGCTCATGAGTACCTGTCATGCGTTGTATAGTTTAGGCGGTGCAGTGAGTGCAGGCTTGGCTGCGTTGATGTTTGCAGTGCATGTTCCATCCGGCTGGCAAATTGTGCTGGTGGCATTAGCTATCATACTTATTAATATCAGCAACCGGAATTATTTGCTTGCTCATAAAGATATTATTCATTCGGGTTCAGGAATAAAACTTCCCTCACTAAGTGTGCTGGGTATTTCCTTTATCTGTATGGTGGTGTTTATGGCAGAAGGTTGTGTGGCCGACTGGAGTGCTATTTATTTTAAAGAAGTAATGAATGCCCCCAAAGCATTGGTAAGCCTCGGCTATGCAGGCTTCTCTATTGCCATGACGATTGGCCGGCTGAATGGTGATTACCTCATTTCTATTACTGGAAATAAAAAAGCAGTAATTACTGGTTGCCTGATGGCGGCTGCAGGTTTTTTGATAGTCGTACTATCGCCATTTATTGGGGTGGCTATTGCCGGGTATATTGTCATTGGGTTTGGTTGTTCCTGTATTGTGCCGGTGTTGTTCAGGGCTTCGGCTAATATACCCGGGCTGAGTAAAGTGGAAGGTTTTGCGATGATAACCACTGGTGGACTGATTGGATTTCTTGCCGGTCCATCTGTCATTGGTTTTATTTCAGAAAAAGCAAGTCTTTCCAAAGGGCTGTCCCTGTTGATTGTAATGACAGTGCTGGCTGCTGTGGTGGCCTGGCGCAACCAGTTTTTAGTGAATCAACAAATGGCAAAAGCAAGTGAAGATTTTGATGAGCAATTATATTGACAGGTGTAAGATGAACTCTAAATCTCTCTTTTAATTATTGTAAATTTGATAATGAAAGTAAGGAAGTTATCAGGTTGATTTAAGAAGATGGGTGGTTTATAGTTAGGCAAAAGGGTAGTCACAAGCAATACAAGCACCCGGTAAAAAAGGGTCTTGTTACAATAGCTGCCCACAAACTAAAAGATGAGATTGCTACAGGAACTTTAAGTAGTATTTTTAAACAGGCGCAAATAGAAAAATAATGAGAAAGTATTTAGTAGTCTACGAAAAAACAAAAACAGGTTACTCTGCTTATGTGCCTGATTTGGATGGCGTAATTGCAACAGGCAAAACAAAAGCAGTAGTGGAGAAAAATATTTTTGAAGCGATCCAGTTTCATCTGGAAGGATTAAAAGAAGAAGGAATTCGTATCCCAAAAACACAGGCAGAAAGCGAAATGTTAGTGTTTACTGTATAAATAAAAAAGCGTCACCTTTTTTTCTGTAATTCTTCCAATCTCTCTTTTTTTAATCATGTACCAATTACACAAAAATCACTACATTCACAGTCCGTTAAAAATTAACCAGCATTGTATTAAACCAAATATCCGCTTGCCGGTGGATAACAAGTAAAATATGAAGGCAATTATTCCAGTAGCAGGCGCAGGTACCAAGTTGCGTCCTCATACTTATACACAGCCCAAGGCCTTGATCCCTTTAGCAGGAAAAACTGTTTTAAGTATCATCATTGATCAGCTCCATGAAGCAGGGCTTACCGATTTCATCTTTATTGTAGGCTATCTTGGCGATAAGATACAGGATTATGTAAAGGCAAAATATCCACAGCTCAATTGTCATTTTGTTTACCAAAACGAACGCAACGGTACCGGCTACGCCATTGAACTAACCCGGGAAATTGTAGGCAGTGACGAAGAAGTTTTTATAGTATTGGGCGACACCATTGCTGAATATAATGTAAAGGAAATACTCAACTCTCCTTACTCTATGCTGGGTCTGAAGAAAGTGGATGACCCACGCAATTTTGGTGTGGCAGAAATTGATGAAGAAGGTATAATTACCCGGGTAGTGGAGAAGCCCGCCATTCCAAAAAGCAATATGGCGCTGGTGGGTATTTATAAAATAAAAGAAACCAGCTTTTTATTTTCCTGCATCAAAAGCATTATTGAAAAAGGCGAAAGAACCAACCAGGAGTTTACCCTTACCGATGCACTGGAATGCATGATACAGAAAGGTACTCATTTCAAATTTTTTAAGGTTCAAAACTGGTTTGACTGTGGAAAAAAAGAAACCCTGCTGGAGTC
Source organism: Chitinophagaceae bacterium (assembly GCA_031368105.1). Lineage (GTDB taxonomy): Bacteria > Bacteroidota > Bacteroidia > Chitinophagales > Chitinophagaceae > Ferruginibacter. Next base: position 9,673 of record JANLQY010000135.1, on the reverse strand, counting down.
CAACGCCACCATGCTGAAAAAATTTGGCGGCACAGTATCCGGCATTGAAAATTTTGAAAATACCATCATTATTCCTCCTGTAAGTATTGGTGAAGGCTGCGATATAAAAAATTCTGTCATTGGCCCCAATGTTTCTATCGGCGAACACACGGTGTTGAATTATACAATCGTAAAAGAATCCATCATCGGCTCTTACTCTAAACTGTATGATGTGGTGCTGGACGATTCCCTCATCGGCAGCGATACCGGCATCAAAGGCGAAACCCGTTCGCTGAATATTGGTGATGATACGGATATTGATTTGGGGTGATACATTGCTGTATTGTTTTATTGCTTAATTGTTGTTTTGATGTGACTATTTTTCTTTTCTTGCCACTGCTTTGTATTTCTGTATTTTTCTTTTCCTCTATCTTTATTGGATAGATTGTTTGCGTTGATTTTATAATCTATGAATCAATCCAACAATATAACCATTGAACAATTTAGCCATTGAAAAATAGAATCACCAACCTTTTTAACATAGAATATCCCATCATCCAGGCAGGAATGATATGGGCAAGTGGCTGGCGGCTCGCCAGTGCCGTTAGTAATGCCGGCGGACTGGGTATCATCGGCAGCGGCAGTATGTATCCGGAAGTATTGAAAGAACATATCCAAAAATGCAAAGTGGCTACTGATAAACCATTTGCAGTAAATGTCCCTTTGCTTTATCCTGATATTGATAAACATATCCAAACCATCCTCGAAGAAAAAGTGCCGATTGTTTTTACTTCTGCAGGTAATCCTAAAACATGGACGTCCAAATTAAAAAAAAATGGAATAATTGTAGTGCATGTAATTAGCAGCAGCAAGTTTGCATTGAAAGCACAGGAAGCTGGCTGTGATGCAGTGGTGGCAGAAGGCTTTGAAGCAGGCGGTCACAATGGTAGAGAAGAAACAACTACCATGGTTTTAATACCGGCTGTTTGCAATGCGGTCAGCATTCCTGTTATTGCAGCAGGTGGTATTGCTACCGGCAGGCAGATGCTGGCAGCAATGGTTTTGGGTGCAGAAGCTGTGCAGATAGGCAGCCGCTTTGTTGCCAGCCCGGAAGCATCCTCTCATATCAATTTTAAAGAAAAAATTATCAGTGCCGATGAAGGCGATACCCAACTCTCATTAAAAAAACTTACGCCGGTAAGGTTAATTAAAAATAATTTTTTTCAGCAGGTGCAACAGGCGGAACTAAATGGAGCTTCTGTAGAAGCATTGCAAAATCTATTGGGCAGGGGCAGGGCAAAGAAAGGAATGTTTGAAGGTGATATGGAAAATGGCGAGCTGGAAATAGGCCAGGTAAGTGCCCTCATCAAACAAATAATGCCAGCGGCTGACATTGTGAAAGAAATATGGACTGAATTCCAAAATGCCCTGAAACAGCCACTCTTGTAGGGTTCTGGCTTAATAGCTTACTGCATAATTACGATGCTTCAATAATTAAATTCCAAAAACAGGAAAATTCCTGAAATAAATCTCCACTATTTACGTTTAATAGCAGAACACCCTGGTTTTATTACCCGGAACGGAGAACAACTGCTTATTTGGTTGCCATCATTTCCTTTTTTAACCACACCCCCTGAATGAAAACTAACCAAGGCAATAAACATCTTTTTTACCAATTGAACGTATGCGAAAGATCCAATATTTTCTATTCAAAAAACTTGCAGTATTACTGTGCCTGCTGGCATTTTTTGTTATAAGTGCATCCGCACAAAATCCTACACAGCAACAGATCAATGAACTGGTACCGGGCAGTATTAATCCCACACAAATGACCAAGTCTGGCTTTGAAAGTTTTTTTAAAGATAACAACCAGAAAAAAAATACCGGCAACGATAAGAACAAAGAGACTCCAGAAATAAAGAAACGCTTAGAAAATAAAACACTGGATAAAGACAGTACTCAAAACGATAATTTTAAACGCTACAATTACCGTCCGGATGATACTTATGGCGCTACTGTTTTTCAAAATGCTGCCATGAATGATATATCTGAATTATCCACGCCGCCATCAGATTATCCGATTGGCGTAGGCGATCATATCATCGTCTCCTTATGGGGAGGCGGCGAATACCAGGAAGATTATATCGTGGCAAGGGATGGCGCTATCTTTCCATCCGGCCTTGGCAAAATTACGCTGCAGGGACTCAGTTTTGAAACAGCTCAAAAATTAATCACTGCAAGGTTTAATGGAACAGTGCCACCCGGCACCAACATACAGGTTACACTCGGTCAGCCAAGAACGATCAATATAAACGTAGTGGGAGAAGTAATGAATCCTGGCCCTAAAATGTTATCTGCTTTTTCCAATGCTTACAATGCTATTGGGCTAGCCGGTGGCGTTACAGGCTACGGAAATTTAAGGGAGATTGTTGTAAAGCGTGGCGGTAGGGTGATAGAAACACTGGATGTATATAAATACCTCAACAGCGGCGATGTGGGCAGAAGAATTTACCTGCAAAACAATGATTTTATCGTGGTCACTTTTACCGAGAAAAAAGTATTGGCTACCGGTCAGTTTAAAAGGCCCATGTTTTACCAGTTAAAAAAGAATGAAGGTATCAAAGCGCTTATCAGTTATTCAGGTGGTTTTACATCTGATGCATTTTCTTCCGGTGTAAAAGTGATTAGAAGTGAAAATGAAAAGCAAACCATCCATGATGTAAATGCGACGGCTATTATTAAACTGCCCAACCAGGATTTTGAATTAGAAGATGGCGATATTGTAAAAGTGGATCTGATTAAAACCGGTATTGTAAACAAAGTGGAATTAACCGGAGCAGTTGCCTATCCCGGCCTGTATGAAATAAGAGTAAACGACCGCCTGTTTGATATCATCAACAGGGCTGGAGGAATTACCAGTAATACTTACCTGCCGAGGGCTTACATCTTTCGTGGTGCAGGCGATTCCACCAATATCAAATCAGATAAATTAGAGATCAACCTTACCGATTTTAATAAAGAAAATGTGAGCAGCATCAACAATGTGGTGCTGTTGCCCAACGATATTATCCAGTTATTTTCCACCAGCGAATTTGGTGAGCAACAGTTTGTTTACATTGATGGTGAAATAAGAAAGGAAGGCAAAGTGAGAAAGTATGGCGGCATGACTTTGCAGGACCTGATTTATTTATCCGGCGGATTAAAACCTTCTGCTGAATTTGGGCGGCTGGAAATTGCCAGCATTGTAGATATGGACTCTGCACAAAAGGGATTGAAACCAACACGGACTGTTGTAAAGTCATACAGCATCAACTCGAGCCTGGAGCTGGATTCTGCTGCATCAAGGATAAAACTAAAACCTTACGACCAGGTGCATGTAAGAAAGAATCCATCCTTTGCCATGCAGGAAAATATTCAGATTATCGGGCTGATAAAATACCAGGGCTCGTATGCCCGGCTGGATAAATATGAAAGGCTTTCCAGTTACATAGAAAGGGCTGGCGGCATACTGGACAATGCTAATTTGGGTGGTGCTATTTTGTACCGTAAAAAAAGTAATTACCTGAGGGAAAGGATTTTGAATACGATTAAAAAAGATTCCTCCGGAAGAATCAGTGCTGCAGACAGCATTGCACTTACTTTGGATGAACCTGTGAGCATTGACCTCTCAAAGGCAATGAAAAATAAAAACTCTGAACATGATATCATCCTGCAGGGAAATGATATTGTTTACATTCCGGAAATCAATCCGTTTGTAACAGTGCAGGGCAGGGTACAATCGCCATTGAAAATTGCATACGATAAAGACCACAGCGGCCTTGGTTATTATATTGATAAGGCAGGTGGATTTGGTATCAGGCCATGGCGCAAGAGAATATTTGTAACCTATCCTAATGGCAGGAGCAAGCGGACAAAGAATTTTTTCTTTATGCACTTTTATCCTGCAATAGAAGAAGGCTGCAGCATCACAGTGCCGGAACGTCCGGAGGGTAAAGATGTCAGCAGTTCTTTAGTGCAGGCGGTTACTACTGCGTTGCCAATTGTGATCACTTATATCCTGTTAAGAAAATAAAATTTTTATTGTGAACAGTACAGATTTAATAAGACAAATATTTTCCCGGATAAAAAAGTATAAAGTAGTGATACTGGTTACAGGTATTCTGTTTGCACTGCTGATGTTTTTTTATGCAAGGGATAAAAGGACAACTTACACCGCAAAGGCAACAATATTTCCGCTTACTTCACCAACTGATAATGCTATTTCCAACAGCATGCTCAGTGGTATTTTAGGATTGGGCGATGCTCCTAAATCATTCAGCAATGAAGCTACTATCAATATCATAGAACTGTCGCTGAGCCGCAGTATCAGGGAGGCAGTAGCCCTGGCAAGGTTGCCGAAGTTTGAAAATAAAACGGTAGCAGAACTATTAATAAAAGATATTAATGAGCACCAGACTTTTTTGTCAAATGAAGTTACTGTTCCGGCAGACAGTTTATCCCTGGCAATAAAAGCGGGTGAAATATTAAAGCCAAATATTAATGCCAAGATGAGTAAGAATGGCGTGCTGGAATTATATTATACCGGTACCAGAGAAGAGTTGATGACACCGGTATCAAATGTGCTGATAGAAAAGCTGAGTAAGTTTTATATTGATCTAAAAAGACAGAAAGCATTAGACGATTATAATTTTACATTGGATAAAATTGATTCGCTGCAGCGCATGATTAATCGTGTAGATAGAGAAGCCGTCGGCCTCCAAAAACAAACGATGTTTACTCCTGTAGAACTGCTGCAGTACGCCATTCCAAAAGAAAATGTAAGCTCCGAAAAAACAAGGATACTCCGCCAGCGGGACATGTACATCAACAACAGGGATGAAGCAGTTTGGCGCCTGCAAAAAGTAACGCCGATCATTTCTGTATTAGATAAACCTACAGCCCCTTTTGATGTAGTAACACAACCAATCATTTTGATGCTGATTGTTGGGTTTATGTTAGGTTGTTTTTTAGGAACCCTGGCTCTCATCAGTAGCCTGCTCTATAAATTTGCCAAAGACGAAATTTATAAAAGCATTTTTGGGAACACTAAATAAAGATTTACAAAACTGCACGGCAATAAAAATCAAGATTTTCTAAAAGCCCATTTAAACATTTCTTTCCACGAAGCTTTTTTGCCATACATTAAAATACCGGTACGGTAAATTTTTCCGGCCAGCCAGGTGGTAAAAATAAATCCACCAATCAGCAGCGACATAGAGGCCACTAACTGGTACCAGGGAACGCCACTGGGAATACGGCTCATCATTACAATGGGTGATGTAAATGGTATCATGCTTGCCCACACCATGATGGTACTGTCGGGTGTGTTTAAATTGCTGCTCATTATAATGAAGGCGAAAATAATGGGCATTGTAATCGGCAGCATCAGTGATTGTGCTTCCTGCGGATCTTCATTGATAACACTGCCAATGGCTGCAAACAGCGATGCATAAAATAAATAACCGCCTAAAAAATAAAATAAAAAAAAGCTCAGTATCATCAGCCAGTTTACACTGCCGAAAGCTTTGCTCATATCAGCAAACTTAACAGCCATTGCGGTATTGTTGCTACCCATTGGCATTGCCTGGTTGGCCTGGCCGGCTTGCTGTATCATCTCATGCGGTAAAAATGCAGATGCTGCAGTGCTGAGTATTATTACTAAAATTATCCATAAAAGTAATTGGGTAAGACCAACTGCTGCGATGCCTAAAATTTTCCCCATCATCAGTTCAAATGGCTTTACACTGCTCACCATTACCTCTGCAATGCGGTTGGTTTTTTCTTCCATCACACCCCTCATTACCATGGCACCAAAAATAAACATGGTGATATAAATTAAAATGCCGCTGCCAAAGCCAACACCATAATTTACGGCTGCATTTACTTCCTGCGATTTACCTTTTTCACTGGCAATGCGGTTATCAATGCTGTAGGCTCCCATCGATTTTTTACTGATGCTGTCTAATATTTCTTTGCGGATACCTTTTTGCTGCAACTGGTATTTTTCATACGCCTTGTCCAGCCTTTCTTCCATCATTTCTTTTGCATCAATACCCAATTGTTTTTCAGAATGAGCAGTAAATTTTTTACCGACTGAATCGTTGTTAAGGTTGAGTACTGCATCGTATCCTTTGCTTTTAAAATTGCTGCTGTCAACACCGGAAGTAAATACAAAGTTTAACCGGGTGGTATCTGTTTGTAAATTATTTTTAAAATAACCGGGATCATTTACCACAGCAATTTTTTTCAATTTGTCTTTAGAAGATACTACAAAAAAAGCAGTGCCAAAAATAAAAAGGATCATCACTATCGGTAGCAAAAAAGTAGATAATAAAAATGTTTTGTTCCTTACTCTGGTAATGTATTCCCTTTTTACAATGAGAAAAATCTTATTCATATCATTATTTTGTGAATGGTCAATTGTGAATTGTGAATAACGAATGATTGACCATTGATCATTCACTATTCACAACTATATTTCCTGAAACTGCCTTGCTTCCGGCGTGCCTTCCACCAGCCTGATAAAAATATCATTGAGTGATGGCAACACTTCATTAAAAGAAGTAACAGCAATATCCTGGTTGATGAAAAATTTTAGTACATCGTTGGGCGTGCTGTCGTGCTGCAGTTTTATCAGCAGCTTATCCGGCTGATGCTGTATCACTTCAAAGATGTAGGTCATTAGGTGGTGTGCATTTGTTTGTACACCTACCTGGAAAAGATTTTCTTTAAACTGATTTTTGATATCACCTACGGTGCCGTCTAATATTTTTTTGCCTTTGTTTACCAGTACAATATGGTCGCAAATTTCTTCTACCTGCTCCATGCGGTGAGTACTGAAGATTACTGTACTGCCTTTTTTTGCCAGGTTAAATATTTCATCTTTGATGAGGTTGGCATTCACCGGATCAAGGCCACTAAAGGGTTCATCGAGAATGATGAGTTTTGGTTCATGCAGTACGGTGGTTACAAATTGCAGTTTCTGGCTCATGCCTTTGCTGAGGTCTTCCACTTTTTTATTCCACCAGCTTTGCATTTCAAATCTTATAAACCACTCTTTTATTTTTTCTATCGCATCAGTCTTGCTCAATCCTTTTAGCTGGGCTAAGTACAAAGCCTGTTCACCAATCTTCATTTTTTTGTACAGCCCACGCTCTTCGGGCATGTAGCCAATGTGGCGAACATCAGTGATGGGATCAAATTTTCTTCCATTGAAAGTAATGCTGCCTTCATCGGGATAAAAGATGCCGGTGATCATCCGAAGCAAAGTTGTTTTGCCTGCACCATTTGGGCCAAGCAAACCAAAAATACTTCCCTGCTCAATGTTGAAGCTGATGTCGTCAACCGCTTTCTGTGTGGCAAAATATTTCCTGAGGTTCTGCAGTTCTAATATGTTCATTCGATTGGTAATTTGGATGTAAGAATACTAAAATTATAAATCATCAGGCCAGGAGTTGAAAAAGATTTTATGAACGGTTAATTTCATCATCAGCAAATCACCAAATCTTCAAATCAACACATTAGCTAATTGCTTTGCAATTCTCTCCCCATCCATACAGGCACTTACAATGCCACCTGCATAACCGGCACCTTCACCACAGGGATATAAATTTTTTATCTGAGGATGAGTGAGTGTTTTATTGTCTCTCGGAATGCGGACAGGAGAGGAGGTACGGCTTTCGGTAGCTACTACAATTGCATCATTTGTAAAATAGCCTCTCATCTTTTTGCCAAATGACTGGAAACCTTTTGCCAAACAATCATAAATAAAAGATGGCAACACTTCACTTAACTGTGCAGAGTGTAAACCAGGCTGGTAGCTACATACAGGCAATGAAGCCGAGTGTTGCCCACTACTAAAATCAACCAGGCGCTGTGCAGGTGCTACCGATTTGCCACCACCGGCAACAAAGCACTGCTGCTCCACCATTTTTTGAAATTCCATTAACAACAACGGGCTATTTTCTAAACCTCCAATATTTTCAAAACCTTTAAAACCTTTCAATTTTTTAAACTCTCTCCAGGCATCTTTCTCCTCCACCGAAACTACCATACCGCTGTTGGCAAAAGGATTGTTTCGCCTTGACGGGCTCCATCCATTTACCACTAACTCACCCGGAGCAGTAGCCGCAGGCGCAATGATACCACCGGGACACATACAAAAAGAAAATACACCACGGCCATTCACCTGCTCTACCAAAGAGTAAGAAGCCGGCGGTAAAAATTCTCCTCTTGCATCACAATGATATTGCACGTTGTCAATTAATTGTTGCGGATGCTCCACCCTTACACCGAGAGCAAATGGCTTTGCTTCTATCAAAATATTTTTGCTGTGCAGCAGTTCAAAAATATCTCTTGCAGAATGACCGGTGGCAAGTATCACCGCATCGGCAAAAAAATGATCGCCGTCAGCAGTGGTCACTCCTTTTATGGTATCAGTTTCAATAATAAGATCTGTTACTTTTTTATTGAATAAAAATTGCCCGCCACTTTCTTCAATCAATTGCCGCATGGCAGTGATGATGTGTGGCAGCTTGTTGGTGCCAATGTGTGGATGTGCTTCATACAAAATTTTTTCTTCGGCGCCAAAGTGGACAAACAAATTTAATATCCTGTCTATATCGCCACGCTTGTTGCTACGGGTGTAGAGTTTGCCATCGCTGTAAGTGCCGGCACCGCCTTCGCCAAAGCAGTAATTGCTTTCGGGGTTTACAGTGCCTTCTTTGTTGAGTACGGCCAGGTCACGCCTTCTTGCCCTTACATCTTTTCCTCTTTCCAAAATGATTGGCTGAATGCTGAGTTCGATCAATTGCAGTGCAGCAAATAATCCTGCAGGGCCGGCACCAACGATCAATACTTTTTTATTTACATTAGTTACATCTTTAAAATAGAACTGCTGAATATTTCGTTGCTGAAAAGGCTCATCAATAAAAGCATTGAGGGTAAGGTTTACCCAAATGGTTCTGCCCCTTGCATCAATTGATTTTTTGTGGATTTGAAAACCTGTAATGGAGAAATTTTTTTTGCCAGTGGTTTTGGCAATTAAATTTTTTATAGCTGTGTCGTCTGCTGCTTCATGCGGAAGCAGCTTGAGGGAAATTTTTTGTTGCATGGTTTGGCCGGATATTTATTCCGGAAGATTTTATTGTAAAAAATTACCACTGGGGTTGAGGAATCGTTTTAATATGCTTAAAACATTCAGCGTCTTTAAGTCGCCTGTCTATCATTTCACACTCATTGAATACTATAAAATTTTTAAAACAAAAACAGTCACCCTCTTCCAGTTTTTCTATTTCGGAAATTACATCTGAAGAAAATTGCTGTCCAATATTTTTGATCTTAATTATATCACTATTTTTCCTGCAGAACTCAATATCAAATTCTTTGATTCGATATTTCAAAACAAAATCAAAACCCTTTATGTCAACCCTTAGAAATGTCTCCCGGCTCAAGTGTGCTGATCCTTCAATTTCTTTGATGCCAAAATTTATTTGGGGATCGGGTACAGACTTTATCCTGTACTCAGAAGTTCCAATCAGCCTCTTTATTCCTCGACTAGTATAGTAACAAGAAAAAATTACCTTACTGAATTTATCCCCTCCGCATATTGTCCAATTATAAAAATCTTCCTTCCTGCTCAACTCGCCGCAACTTG